>CAZPUN010000017.1:0-101265 GCA_964589775.1 uncultured archaeon | reverse complement strand
TTCCTTGTGGAATTTTTTAATATTTGATGAACGCGTACTAAATTCACATCTGGCGCATCAACATAAATTATATTTGTATCTAATTTACGTACTATTCTTGCAAAATATTCTAACTCGAGTGTGTTCAAAGATTTTCCATTATATATTGCATTATCAATTACTATTGGTTCAATTTTCTCAATAATTATTTGTGTTGCAATGCTTTTTATTTCGTTATTTAGTATTTCGCGTCTTTTTTTAGTTAGGAGTTTTGAATCTTTTATTCCTAATTCTTCTAATTTTTTAGTATCTTCCTTTCTTATTGTAACTCCAGCAATGATTAATGGCCCTAATACGGCTCCTCGACCAGCTTCATCAATTCCACTTATGGTATTAATCGTCAAGTTAATCTATACTCTCCTATATTTTATATGTGGTGAGCTTATGGTTAATGAATTTACTGTATCTCCAATTACCGAAGGAAAAGCGATTATATTAGTTCCGCAATCTCTTCTTGGTTCTGATAAGCATCACATTGAAACTAAGCTTCCTGTATTTTATAATCCAAAGATGAAATTCAATCGTGACATTTCAATAATAATGCTTAATACATTTATGGACTTATTTAAATCAAATAATTTAATCGTCGATGCTTTGGCGGGAACTGGTGTTCGTGCCATTCGCTATGGCTTGGAACTAACACACAATAAAAAAATCATTGCAAATGATATTAACCCTTTATCTACTTATTTTATTAAGCGAAATATTGAACTAAATTTTCTTTCTTCAAAAATAGAAGTTCATAATTTTGATGCGAATCATTTATTACACATGTTATGGATAAATGATATATCTCCTATTAACATTGATATTGATCCGTTTGGTTCTCCTGTTCAGTTTTACGATTATGCGTTAGAGACAATTTCTAAACCTGGTTTATTATCAATTACTGCTACAGATACTGCTGTTTTATGTGGGGTATATCCAAATGTTGCGTTTCGAAAATATGGCGGTATTTCAATAAATAATGAATTTTGTCATGAAATTGGGATACGTTTGCTTATTTATAGTATCGCAAAAGTTGCCATGCGACATGATTATGTTATTGTTCCATTAGCTTCTCTTAGTACTGATCATTATATGCGCATTTGGATAAAAGTCATTAAAGGTAGAAATAGCGCTAATAAATTGATTAATAATTTCGGGTATGTTGTATATTGTCCTAAATGCATGTATCGTGAAGTTTTGCCTATTTCTAAAATAAAAGACAATAGCTGCCCTAATTGTAAAGGTGAGTTAATTGTGGGGGGGCCTCTTTGGATTGGTCCTATCTTTGATCAGAGTTTCATTAATAAAGCTCTTAAATCTGTACGTGATAAGAACCATCGTGTTTTAAAAGTATTAACTTTAATGGATTTAGAATCAAAAAATAATATACCTTTTTACTATAATGTACATTTATTATCTAAATTATCAAATGTATCTGTAGTTTCAAATGAAACTGTTATTAATGAACTATTAAATCTTGGATATATAGCAACCAGAACACATTTTAATCCAAATTCAATACGTTCGAATGCACCAATTTCAATTATAAAATCAATTATTATATCAAGTAGTGAGAAATATGCCTCGAAAACGTAGAATGGAAAATCGTAAAGATTATTATTTTAAATTAGCGAAGAAAGAAGGCTATAAGAGTCGTGCGTCCTATAAATTAAAGCAAATAAATAAGAAATACAATATATTTAAGGGCGTTTCTAGGGTTGTTGATTTATGCTGCAGCCCTGGGAGTTGGAGTCAAGTCATTATTGAAGAAATACCAGATGTTACTTTGGTTTCCATTGATTTAGTAAATATGAGCTTGACAAATCCTCACATTACTTTCATAAAAGGAGATATTACGTCTGAATCCGTTTTTGAAAAAGTTTACGAAATTTTAAATGGAAAAGCAGACTTAATCGTTTCGGATTGCTCTCCTAAAGTCTCTGGTATTTGGTCTACAGATCATGCACGGCAAATATTTCTTGCAGAATATTCCTTTAAATATGCATTACGATTACTTGTTAAAGGTGGATCTTTGGTAATGAAAGTATTTCAAGGAGATTTACTTGATGAACTTATTAATTTAATAAAACCATGTTTTGAATTTTTCAAAATTGAAAAGCCTCCAGCATCTAGAAAGTCGAGTGCAGAGATTTATTTTGTGGCAAAAGGGTTTAAAAATTGTAATGTAGATATATAATATATGCAGAGTTGACTATGTTTATATTATATTATGTGCTTAACTATAAGTGCCATCAAAATTAACTAATATTTACCTATTGAATCATCAAATTCTAACGGGCTGTGTTATGTTGACGCGAAATATTATACAAAATCAAAATTCAATGATTGACATGAATGATCCCTCAATCGAGCGCCTAATTCAAACTGTAAAATCAACAGGAAAATTAGGCATTTTGGAACATGAACTAGTTCAAACTATTGAATTTAACAAAAATTCTGTTTTTGAAGTTGTTGAATCTCTTGTTGCGGAAGGTATTTTTATTAGGGTCGCTGAGCGGAATAGTGACCATATTGATTACCGGCTGTTTTATCGCGACATTTTTACTTTTGAAGAAGATCTTTCCGATCTAAACGGGTGTCCTTGTTTTCATTGTCCATATTTGTATCAATGTGGTGCGCGTCAGCCTCATTCTCCATATACCTGTTCTGAATTAACTTTTTGGATAACCTCTAATATTGAAAAGGATAATGTATAGTTTACAATAATTAAAATAAATAGAAAAAAGAGAGATTTAATTTAGTTGCGGGATTAGATTAAGCTTATTTACTAATTCTTTGTATCTATTTCTAACTGTTACTTCAGTTACTTGTGCAATCTCTGCAATTTTTTTCTGAGTTAGCTGTGCATTTTTAAGAATGCTTGCAATATATAATGCTGCAGCTGCAATTCCTGTAGGCCCTCTTCCAGATGTTAAACCATTTTTCTTTGCTTGTTTTATTATGTCAATCGCTAATACTTCAACGTCTGTTGGTATATTTAGTTTTGATGAAAGTCTTGAAACAAATTCTGCGGGGCTAGTTGGTTTAATTCTAATGTCTAATTGTCTAATCATAAATCTATAAATTCGTGCAGTTTCTTTTTTGTTAACTTTTGATACACTTGCTATTTCAGGTAAAGTTCGTGGAATATTTGAAATTCTGCAAGCTGCATACAAAGCTGCGGCAGCTACACTTTCCATTGATCTACCTCTTATTAGCTTCATTTCTACAATTTTTCTATAAAACAATGAAGCTCGTTCCCGAACGTTCTTAGGTAATCCTAATTGTGACGCCATTCTATCGATTTCAGATAGTGCAAATGCTAAGTTTCTTTGTGTAGCGTCCGTAATTCTAAGTCTTCGGTGCCATTTTCTTAATCTATATAGGCGTTCTCTTTGTTTTCCTTTGATGTCTTTTCCTTTTGCGTCTTTATTTCGATAATCAATAAGAGTTGACAATCCTTTATCATGGATTGTATATGTCATTGGCATGCCTACTCGTGAACGTTTATCGCTTTGTGACTTATCAAACGCTCTCCATTCTGCTCGATTATCTACAATCTGTTCGGTTATAACAAGTCCACAATTACTGCAAACTAATTCGCCTCTCACATAATCTTGAACAAAATTCGTGCTCCCGCACTCGGGACAAACTTTATAGTTATCTGATTCTTTAATTGCTGTCATCTCTTAATACGCCCCCTTTTCTTTTTCTCGAGCAGATATAGTGGTTTTCCTATCAGATTTTTGAGGTCTTTTGTATCTAATGGCTTTATTGCAACATATGGTGCCTTAACAGGTCCGAAAATGTCTATGATTTTTCCGACTTTTCTTAGAGATGGATCAACAGCCCATGCCCCTTCCTTTGGTGTAAATTTTGATTTTACAAGTATTGTTCCGCTTTTTGTTGTTTGGATGACAATTCCTATTCTTTTCAGATGCTCCAACTCCTATTTGCTCAAGAATTGTTTATTCTATTACAAAAAACGATAAAAACTATATAAATATTCTGGAAAAATTATCATCAAACATATCATTTTTTACGTTTTTTCTTTTTCTGGGGCGCTTTCATCGCTTCAGCTCTAATTCTTCTTAACTGTTTTGCAATAGTTTTAATTGCTAATAATTTAGACGAAAATTTACTTTTAGGAATCATGATATATCCTTTATCTGACCACCACATTCTTGGGTATGCTTTACCTTGCTCTATTTCTATTGAAATTCCAGCTCTGTTTGCGGCTTCTATTATCTCTTTTAATGAAGGTTTTTTTACACATAGATTTATTGAGATTTTTCGTCCTTGTTTTCTTGATTTTGTTGAATCAATATATGCTGGCCATATAATGTATACATCTGATCGTTTCATATCTTATTCCTCTACAAAATTTATTGTTCAAATTGTTTTTTAATTTATTTATTTGCAATTAATCATCAAAGTTAAATACGTATTTGGTTAAAGAATTGCGTAGTCACGTATATTTAGTAAACTTTAAAACTATGGAATATTGATTTGATATGGAGGCGTTAGCTTTGGAATCCTTAATACCTACCAAAATGCTTGCAAAAGCTCTGAATGAGATTGTTGCGATCCGTTTAAAAGATGGACGGAAATTTAAAGGCCGCTTGAGTCGAGTGGATACATTTATGAATTTAACATTAGATGATGCAGAACTTATGGATGGCGATTCAGTTTCTACAAAGTATGGTCCTGTTTTTATCCGTGGAAATAATATCCTATATATTCAAATGATTGAGAGCGAATAAGAACTATCATTGTTCTTATTCAATTTCTCATCTTAGGTGTTTTGACATATATGGGCCATCTCTCTTGTATCCAAATTTTCTGTAATATTCTCTAGTTCCTATAGCACTCATTATGAGCATTTTTTCTTTGCCCTTTTGAATTGCAATTTCCTCTGCATGTTCAATTAATTTTCTTCCTATTCCTTTATGTTGCCATCCTTTCATATCGTGTTTTCCAATAGGTATTGATTCACCCACTACCTTTAGTTCTCTGATGATCATTGAATCATAATTTGCAATTTCTTTCCTTTGTGATAACTCGCTGGGATCTCTCAATCTGAGATAACCAATTACACCATCTATACTCTCAAAAACATATTCCATAAAATACTCTATTCCATGAGATGCATCATATTCTGTAACTCTTAATATTGGTTTTTCATCTTGTACGGGTATCTCGCCTCTTATTATTTTGTGACCAATTTCTCTGCATCTCAAAGTGTGACATTTTCTTCCACGTTTTGCTAAATTCGAAAATATTAATTCTCTTAGATTTCCTTTATTTGGTCCTGCATCTATTTTATATGCTGGGATGTCTCGTTGCATTCTTTGAATCCTTAGCCATTTTGGGAAGTACTGAAAAGCATCAGTAATTAAATTAACTATTTCTTCGTTCGTGTATGGTTCATACTCTCCACGCATCCACATATCATATAGTTCAGTACCTTTTATTACTAAAGTTGGATATATTTTCATCATATCCGGCATAAAATCTGGATTAGAAAAAATTATTTTGAACATTTCTAGATCTTTCTCATAAGTATATCCTGGAAGACCTGGCATAATGTGATATGTAACCTTTAATCCTGAATCTTTTAGCAAACGTGTTGCTTCAATTGTATCTTTTACTGTATGTCCTCGTTTTACTAAAAGTAATTGTTCTTCATAAACTGATTGAACCCCTATTTCGACACGTGTTGCACCTAAATGCAACATGAAATCAATGTGTTTCTGTTTTGAGTAATCCGGTCTTGTTTCAATTGTTATTGCAACATTTCGTATTTTTGAGGTTTCCGCATATTTTTGTGCTTCTTCAATTGTTGTTGCATTTTTTCCGGTCATGCCATTTAAGCACTCAGTTACAAACCACTCTTGATATTTTCTAGGGGTTGCTGGGAAAGTGCCTCCCATTATTATTAGTTCTGTTTTTTCTATATTATGCCCGATTTCTGATAGCTGTCTTAATCTGTTTTCTACTTGTTTTCTAGGGTCAAACTCATTTTGTAATCCTCGCATAGTTGCTGGTTCATAACCTGTATAACTTTGAGGTACACCTTGCTGAGGTCCCCCCGGACAATATACGCACCGTCCATGTGGGCATGGAAATGGTTTAGTCATTACTGCAACTATTGCCACACCTGATATTGTTCTAACAGGTCTTTTTTGTAACATTGGTCGTAAGATTTCATACTCTTCTTCTGTGGCATGCGATAAAACCGTTGCGTTCGTTGGGATCTTATTAAGATGATATTTTGCAGATATTTTATTCTTGTATCTATTTATGATGCGTCTATCTGTTGTAGGATTCTTTAACAAGTACTCAATTATTTCGCGGCATGCCTTATATTCTGTTTCTGAACTTACCATATCCATTTATTTATCACCCTGTAAAAAACTATTTTATTTTATATGCTTGGATATATAAAGAAATCCTTATATGTAGAAAATAGTGGTAATCT
Source organism: uncultured archaeon (assembly GCA_964589775.1). Taxonomy (GTDB): domain Archaea; phylum Asgardarchaeota; class Thorarchaeia; order Thorarchaeales; family CAZPUN01; genus CAZPUN01. The sequence continues at coordinate 94,757 of CAZPUN010000017.1, read as the reverse complement.
AATGTGTTTAATTAGATATTAATGAGGTAATTATTATGCCAGGTTCTCATGGTTCATTAACAAAAGCAGGTAGGGTTCGTGAAAAGACTCCAAAGGTTCCTGCAAGAGAGCGTCATACGCCAATACCACGTGTAAGAAATAAGCGAAATTATATAAAACGATTTGTAAAAGGTCGAACTGTTGGTAGATAATTCTACCAACATCTCAAATCTAATTTTTATAAATAATTTTCAATCCAAATTTATCTCTATAGTATTTTCCAAATTCTGATAATTGCCGTAGTATATCTTTGTTTGCAACTGGACCATCTTTACATACTCTCCATCCAATAGGATCCATTGCACAATGTCCACAAATTCCAACTCCACATTTCATGTATCTTTCTAAACTAGCTTCAAGATCTATTTGGTTTTTAATTGCGATATCAAATATTGATTTCATCATTAATTCTGGACCGCATGTATAAATTTTGTCATATTTGCTCAGTTTTGTTCTTAATAATCCATCAACCGCAGTTCCCTTATTTCCATATGTGCCATCATCTGTATAATAGATAATTTCAATTTGTTCGCTTAATTTATCCAAATATTTTTTGAAAGGTATTTCACTTTTCGTTCTTGAGCCTACTATTATTTTCAGATTTTTATTTGATTCAAAATAGTGTATCAATGGCATTAATGGAGCGAGTCCAATTCCGCCCCCCACAATTATTGGCTTATTTGATTGTAATGAAAAACCATTACCAAAGGGGCCTCTTATCCCTATCATTTCTCCCTGTACTAATTTATGGATACGCTCTGTTGTTTTTCCTCTTTTAGCGACTGATAATCTTATTGAATTCTTAAAAATACCTGAAATACTCATAGGTATTTCCTCATAACCGGGAATTGATAGCATTACAAATTGTCCAGGTTTTATATTATTTGTAAATTCATCATTTATTTCAATTGAAACAATATTTGGTGTTTCTTGAATTATGTTTGATACTTTTCGGATTCTATAATTACCTATGTTAACTTGCACTTATTTTCACCCATCTATTTTTTATGAGCCAATCCCACTATTTCTGAAACATCTCTAAACCCTTCTTTTGACAGATATTCTTTGATTCCCGATTTTATTCTTTCAAAAATGTCTAATCCGTCAAGTAAAGCTGTACCAATTTGAATTGCAGATGCCCCTGCTAAATGCATTGCAATTGCTGTTTTCCAATCTGTTACACCTCCACTTCCAATTATTGGAATATTTATATTTTCATAAATATCATATACATTCCTTAAAGCAATTGGAAAAATAGCAGGTCCAGATAATCCTCCAAATTTATTTCCAAGTATTGGCTTTTTTAGATATATATCAATAGCAATAGCTTTAATTGTATTTATTGCTGTAATAGCATCTGCACCTGCTTCTTCGGCCGCTTGAGCAATTTCAACGATATCAGTTACATTTGGTGTCAGCTTGACAATTACTGGAATTTGTATTTTTGACTTTACGGCTTTTGTTACTTCATATGTTAATTCCGCACTTTGACCAATTTGAGAAACTTTTGCATGTGGGCATGATACATTTAATTCTATTGCATCTGCGCCCGCATTTTCTGCAATCTTCGCAATTTTCGCAAACTCTTCCTCATCAGAACCAAAGATACTTACAATTACCGGTTTTTGCCCCTCTTTTGCTATTTTTATTTCACCAATAAAGTTGTGAATTCCTGGATTTGTGAGCCCTACAGCATTAATTAGAGAATTATCAAATGATGCTATGATCGGTGTAGGATATCCTTCTCTTGGGATCATGCCTAAGGATTTTGTAATAACTGCATCCGCTCCGGCTTCTGCAACTCTTTTTAATATGGCGCCTGAAACACCCAAAATTCCAGCTGCTAACCACAATCCCTTAATTTTCAAAATTTTGCACCTTTATAGTTTATTTTTATTTATATAATTAAACTTTATAGTAGTGATGTAATAATGATATATGGCTGTGTTCAAATATGATTGCGAACATTGTTTCATCAATATATGGCATATTTGCATTAGACAATGATGGTAATTTGCTGAGTTATCGTATATTTGATTCGGTATCTGATGATATATCTCCTTTAATAAAATTAGCTACTGGGCAAGATACCTCTATTGTTATTGATTTAATTAATGATTTAATTGAAATGGGTGTTGAAAAAATAGTCGTTGAAAATAAGTATATTTTTGATAATTTAGATATTAATAAAGGCCCAATTATATATGAATCTCCAAGTGTTGGTGGTCTTATTTTTCGTTCATCACCATTAAAATATCTCGAATACACCGGATTAAAAATTGATTATAATAGTTATAAAGAAGCAATTCGACGTGAATCTATCAAATTTTCTGAGTATATAATACGAACGTCTGAAGAAAAAGATGATCGCTTAATTATTCAAGCAATTAATACTGTAGATGATTTAGATAAAATAATTAACGGATTGCAATCTAGATTAAGAGAATGGTATGGTTTATATTTTCCAATGCTTGATAAAATTGTAAATGACCCCGATCTATATACTTCCATAATATTTTCATTGGGTAGTAAAGAAAAATTCACATTTGATGCACTTCATGATCTGAATATTCCGGATGAAAAAATTGAAGAAATCATTAATATTGCGAAGGATCCTATGGGCGCAAAATTTCCACAATCTGATATATTACCTGTTGTAAGATTATCTGAACAAATTTTGCAACTCATAAAATTTAGAGATGAGCTAGTAAAATACATTGAAACTAAAATGAATAAGATTGCACCAAACATTACATCTTTAGTTGGTGCCTTATTAGGTGCAAGATTGATAAGTCTCGCCGGGGGTCTTGAAGTCCTTGCATCTAAGCCATCAAGTACAATTCAAGTATTGGGTGCAGAAAAAGCTTTATTTAGATCATTAAAAAGTGGTGCAAATCCTCCAAAACATGGAATAATCTTTCAGCATCCTGCTATTGGTCTGGCACCCTATTGGCAACGTGGAAAAATTGCACGTATGCTGTCTGGGTTAATTTCTATAGCTGCAAAAGTTGATTCAATATCGCGAAGAAATATTTCAGAATATCTTCAACTACGTTTTCAAAAGAGATTGGATGAAATTAGGCGAAAATATCCTGTAGCTCCTAAGAAATCTTCACGTAAAGTAAAATCAAGTAAGCGGAAAAATAAATCGAAAGGTAAGAAATCTAAACGGAGACGAAATTAAAATGAATATTGTGGAACCGCATCCTAAATTTTCTGGTGTGTACTATGTTAAACAAGTTAATACTACTAAACTTGCAACGAAAAATTTAACGCCGGGTAAGTCTGTTTATGGTGAGCGTTTAGTTAATTTCAAATCAGAAGAATTTCGAATTTGGTCACCCTATCGTTCAAAATTGTCTGCAGCTATATTAAGTGGTCTGAATAAACTTCCTGTTGTTCCTGGGAGTACTGTTTTATATTTGGGCGCGGCTTCAGGTACCACAGTAAGTCATATTTCTGACATTGTCTTAGATCGTGGTATGATATATGCTGTTGAATTCGCCCCTCATGTTTCAAGGTCTTTAGTGGTCTTAGCTAGATCCCGTAAGAATATTGCACCTATTGTTGCTGATGCTAGAAAGCCCGACATGTATTCTCATTTTGTTAATACTGTAGATGTTCTTTATCAGGATATTGCACAACCATTTCAATCAGAAATTGTTGTTAAAAATGCAGAATTTTATGCGAAAAACAATTCGTATATCTTATTAGCAATAAAAGCTAGAAGTATTGATGTAACAAAAGACCCTAAGTCTATTTACAAAAATGAAATAAAATATCTCATAGACCATGGTATTGAAATTCTTGAACAAATAAATCTTGATCCTCTTGAAAAAGACCATATAATGATCCTTGCAAAATATAAGTAATTCCGAGGATCTCAAAATGTTTAAATTTATTGATAAAGTCATTGAGAATGAACTATCGCATTTGAATGATCATGTTCCTGTCGAATTTCGAAACATTGAGACTATCTTAAAGAATAAATTATTTCATTTCAAATTAAAAGATTCATCATATCATTATATTTCAGAATCAGAATTTAAAGAGTTTATTTCATTAATTCCTGATAAATTTTACAGATATGTTTCATTACCTATTGTATTTTTGAGGCGTATTGATCTTGGTAGTGGTGCATATACTGTTAGTGGTTCAAAATACAATGTTTTATCTGTAAAAATTGTGTTAGGCGAGATTTCTACAGAAAACTATTCCGAATATCTTAAAAAAATTGATAGTAGTTCTTTTGTCCTATATAAGCCTCATATTATGCAATTTCGAAAAATGTTTCGCACCCTTAGTATTATCGCATTTAGTGTTAAATGATTTTTATGTAAAAAACATATAATTTATTTTTTGTAATATCTTAATTCTTATAAATTGAATAGATATAAAATATATACTTGGTGGATACGAATGTCTAACACACGAAAAGAAATCATATCTCTTATACAAAATGCATTAGAAGATAATGGCTATGTAGTATCCACCTTTTGCGATCTTAGACCTAGCTGTTTTGATATCGTTGCTCGAAAAGACTATGAAATATTATTAATTAAGATATTATATAATGTAGATGCATTTAAATCGGAAGATGCTGAGGAATTATCATATTTAGCCAAGATTCTAAGAGCTACACCAATCATAATTGGATATCGCAATCGTCGTACTATTCTAGAAAAAGATATGATTTATGAGAGATATGGTGTTCCTGCTGTAAGTGTCGAAACTTTCTTAGCATTTCTTGTTAATAGAACATTACCTTATATTTTTGTTCAACGCGGAGGTAGATTTGTAAAAATTAATGCTGAGGCTTTAAAAAATGCAAGAAAAGCAAAGAATATCTCCGTTCGTGAATTATCAACTCTTTTGAATATAACTCCCCGAGCTTTATTTGCATATGAGGGTGGTGAAATCTCCGTATCTTTAGATATAGCTATTGCATTAGAAGAGATATTAGATATTGATCTTATTGAACCTATTTCGTTTTCCGAACGATTTGAGCCTCCTGAAGAGCCTAGTTGGATGCCTGAGGCTGCGATAGAGCAAGTGATTGATCTATATATCCGTAGAATTGGATTGGAGCCTATATGGACTAGGCGTTCTCCATTTAATTTTATTACAAAAGAAAAATATCGATTAATATCCGGAATTGCAAAAATGAATACACATAGAATTAAGAAAAAAATATCTCTTATTTCTAGCTTTTCAAATATATTTAACGAACCTGCTGTAATGTTCATAAATGAGAAAGCTGAAACCGATAATATCGATGGGGTCGTTTTATTGGAGGTTAAAATCTTAAAAGATTTAGAAAGTTTTCACGAGTTGAATGATTTAATTAATGAACGTCTTTAGTAATAAACTTTTTATTCCTTTTGGGCTATTATACAATTTGTGTTTAAAATGTCTGAAAAATCTCCGGAGATAGAAAAGATTCTTAGCGACCTTGAAGAGATGCAAACTGTTTTACGAATTCTTTCAAATAAAATTATTGAAATTAAAGACACTCTAAATCGAATTGATTTTTCCTCATCTACTCGTTCTATCGAGGGTTCAAAAATCAAAGAATCTACATCAAAAAGTATTCCTGCCATTCCGCCATCTAAGGTTTCTCGTGTAATTGATCCATTAATAAATGAAATTAAAACGAGTTCGTTGTCTTCTTTTGATATTGCAGAAATAATTCGACAATCATTATTGAGACTTATTGGCGATTCCGAATTTACAACAATACGTCGTGAAGTTGAATCTTTGTGTGATGAGGTGACAAAATGGAGTGTTCCCCTTTTATCTGATGATCAAAAAGATTATATAATCTCAAATATTGAAAAATGGCGAAAAATCTTATCTGGCTCATAGAACTATTTTTATTTCCGTTGGTTGAATCTCGCAAATTTTTCTTACGCCATGTTCTGCTGGTTCAAAGAAACATTTTACAATACCCAATTTTTGTAATTTTTTTATTTTCATACTGATATTTGCTTCTGTTTGATTAATTTCTTTTGCAATTGTTGTTATATCCTGTTTTCCTTGTTTTAGGACTTTTAATACATTCCATGACGAGATTATTACTTTTAAAATTTCTAAATCTTGTTCGTTATCGTTTAATTGAATTGCGTATGTTTTTTTATCTGTCATATTAATCACGATTTTACTATATTTTGTATTTTTACTAATTTCTATAGATATTTAAATTTATAAATTAAGTTTTAAATCAAAGAATTTTTAATTAAAAAACAACTTCTAAAAATTATGTATCAATTATACAAAGCACTAAGTATCCTCCGAGATATTGATATTGAAATCTTAACATTCCTTGAACATAATTTGAATAAATATAAATTTGTTCCAGTAAAATTATTGTCTAAAAAATTAAAAACTTCAGAAGAAGCAGTTGAAAACATTTTGAAATATTTAAAAGGATATGGATTAATAAAAGTTAAGAAATCGCCTTATTTTGGTGTTGCTCTTGAACCGTATGGACTTGATTTGATTTCTTTACACTATCTTAAGGTTAAGAATCAAATAAGTGGCTTGTTAGGAAATATTGGTGTCGGTAAAGAATCCTATGTTCTGAAAGGTATATCTCCTATAAATGAAATTTTGGCTGTTAAAATCTTTAGGCTAGGTTTTCCAAGTTTTAAATCTGTAGTTCGTTCTAGAAATATAAGCCCTATTGATGTAAACTGGTTTATTCTTTCAAAAGACTCTGCAAAAAGAGAATTTAATAATTTAATAAAAGCGTGGGAATCAAAAGTCAGTGTACCTATGCCAAAGTCTATTGCAAATAATGTTGTATTACTTGAGTATATTGATGGTATTCTATTATCTGAGATCGACAAAGAATTAATAAGTGAAGACATGGTAGATTTAATTTTAGAAAATGTCATACGAATTTCAAAAAATGCACATCTTGTTCATGGCGATTTAAGTGCATATAATATAATAATTCGCCTTAGTGATTTAAAGCCCTTCATTATCGATTGGGGGCAAGCAGTTCCCCTAACATCAAAATATGGAATGAAATTTTTAGAGCGTGATCTGTTCAATATTTCTACATTCTTTACTGAATTGGGTTATTCTATATCTCATAAGGATATACTTAATAAAATATTATGATTATTTCGGAAATCTCATATAATTCTTTATTAAAATAATAATTGAAGGAAAATAGTGGATACTGATGATAAAATGGAATTAAGAAACGAAGTTATTTTAGGGCTTGATATTGCATCTGGAAGTCCCTTATCTCATTCGGGTGCTAAATTTTCTGCTGTATTACTCAAAGATGATAGTATCCAAGAAAAATATAATCTTATTTCGTTGAATGAAGTAATTTCAATTATTAAAAAAAATAAAGTATCAATCGTTGCGACTGATAATATATTTGAAATATTTCCTAATATTAAGGGTGTTTATACAATTTTGGCGAAAATTCCAACTTATACAAAAATAGTTCAAGTAACTGGGTCCCCTCCAAGAATGATTTCATTAAAAGTTTTAGCTCGTCGAATTGGGTATCATTTTAGTAGAAAACTTACAGCTATTGAGACTGCTGAAATTTCTGCCAGATTAGCTGCTATGGGCATTGGGTCGTTTCTACATGTATTCGAATCTGAAACAATTATTAAAATTTCTAGAGGACGTTCTATTGGAAAAGGTGGTCAAAGCGCAAATAGATATCGTAGACGATTACATACTTTAATTAAAGAATATTTTAACGAGGTAACATCAAAATTAAAAGATCACAATTTTAAATTCGAAGTAAATACGAGAATATCCGATTCAGGTTTGAGTTCCGCTACGATAACTGTTTTTGGCGCATATTCTGATGTTAGATCAATTATTCATCCATTCAGAACTTCTGATATACGTGTTAATGTATATCCGGTACGAAAGCAAATATCATTCGTACCTTTATCTATTGAATCTAATCTTTTGTCCTCAAATGCTGATTTTTATATATTAGGGCTTGATGCTGGAACAAATATCGGAATTGCAATGATTAATTTAGATGGTGAAATTATTTATATAAATAGTGCAAAAAATCTTTCTAGAAGTGATTTACTAAAGATTTTGTTAGAATTTGGGACCCCTGTAGTTGTAACTTCTGATGTTCCTAGTCCCCCACAGATTGTTAAAAAAATATCCTCCATTTATAATGCTCGATTATATTTACCAGAACATCCTTATTCAATTTCAGAAAAGCAGCATTTAATGCGTTCTCTTCCTCCCAATGTATCCATTAATGATTCACATGAGCGTGATGCTTTAGCCGCGGCAATTAAAGCGTTTAACCATTATAAGGCAAAAATCACGCAAGTTGAGCAAAAAATAATGGAACTTCCACATTATATTGATGGAAACTTAGTTAAAGCTTTAGTTCTTCGTGGACTTAACATAAACGAAGCCATTAAAAAGGTATTGCCAAAAATACCTGAAGCAGTTTCTTCTCATGAAACTAAAGAATCTACTATTGATATTGATAAATTACTTAAAAAAATGCAACAATTACGCAACGAATTTAATGAATTATCTGAAAAATTTGAACAAGTATTATCTGAGAATCGTTATTTGAAGTTTAAAATTTCAGAATTAGAAGATTACATAAAATATTCCCAAACAAAAACGTATCGGAATATTCGAAAGGATCGTCTAATCACAAAATTAAATCATAAAATTAGAGCCTTAGAGGAATCCTTGCATGAATTAGAAGGTGAAAATGCACAATTAAGAGGTTCTCTTGAGCAACTAAAACGGATTGAAAATTCATATATTCGTGGGGATGTACTTCCTGCCAAAATTGTTTCATCCTTTACTAAGGATGCAATATTAAAAATTGAAGATTTAATTGGAATACGACGTGGTGACATATTATTCTTTAATGATGCAAGCGGTGGTGGTGTTTCTACTGTAGATTATTTGTATAATAAGAAAATTCGTGCCGTAATATTAAATGGTAATCCAACACATTTATCGTTTGAGCGTCTAATTGAGCTTCGTATTCCGTTTATTTTTTCTTCAGATATTTCTTATGAAATTATTAACAATATTGCATATATTGATCGAAATATATTTGAAGAGCAATTGGAACGATCCTTGCATTTTATTGAAAATGAGCATAAAAAGCGCAATGAAAAACGAATCCTTGATATTATTGAAGAATATCGCCGTTCGCGTCAGGATTCGTAAAATTGTTTAATATATCATAATTATATTTATTTATTAATTATTTAAAGGATATATTAAAAATCAGTGAGTGAATTTAATATGTGCGGAATTTCAGCAGCTATATTTAATCATGGTCAAGTTGCACCATTTTTGCATCGTGCCTTAAAGAGACTAGAATATCGCGGTTATGATTCAGTTGGTATTGCTACTATTTTCAATAATCAAATATACCTTAAGAAGGGTGTTGGTAAAATCGATAAAGTGCATGCCTATCTAAATCTCGATGATTTACCTGGTTCTATTGGAATTGGGCATACTCGTTGGGCTACCCATGGTGTTCCTTCAAAGGAAAATTCACATCCCCATTTAGATTGTACAAACTCTATCGCTGTTGTTCATAATGGTGTAATCGATAATTTTGAATCATTAAAACGTAATTTGGTTGCTGAAGGTCATGTTTTCAAATCCGAGACCGATACAGAAGTAATTCCCCATTTGATCGAAAAATATGTTTCTGAAGGTAATTCTTTGAAAGAATCTATTCGAAAGACTGCTATGGATTTAGAAGGAACTTTTGCAATAGTTATTATATCTACATATGAACCTAACAAAATATTTTGCATTAGAAATGGCAATCCTCTTGTTTTGGGTATATCTGCAGAATCGTATTATTGTGCTTCTGATATTCCTGCATTTCTTCAAATGACAAAGGATGTATTATTGTTACATGATGGTGAATTTGCTATTGTTTCGCTTGATGGCATATCTATTGAATCACTCTTTGATGGGCATAAAATTAAACGCGATAAAATTCATATTACATGGACTGCAGATATGGCTGAAAAAGGTGGATTCCCACACTTTATGCTAAAAGAAATCCATGAGCAACCACAAGCCTTACGCGACACTCTGCATGTCAAGCAAGATATAATATCTAATGCTGCTAAATTAATTCATGATTCTAAAGAAATATTTTTTGTTGCCGCAGGGACTTCGGGTCACGCTGGTCTCGCTGGGCGATATTTGTTCTCAAAGATTAGTGGCTTGTCATCATTTATGGAAAATTCGAGTGAATTTGAATATATAATTAATAATAATTTAAGTGAGGAATCTATTGTTATTGCAATCACACAATCCGGTGAAACTTTGGATACTATAAATGCAGTAAAATTTGCAAAAAGACACGGCGCAAAGATCTTATCAATTACGAATGTAATCGGTAGTTCTATAACTTCATATTCAGATTATACAATTCTTACTCAAGCTGGGCCTGAGATCGGTGTTGCAGCTACAAAGACATTTCTAGTGCAATTAATTACTTTATCTCGTTTATCTATCGAATTAGGTAAATTAACGGGCTTACTAAATAATAGTGAATATGCCGCATATTCATCAGATTTGCTTAGAATTCCTGGATTTATATCAAATATAGTTAATAGTGAAGAAAAATCTGCGCGCTTTATATCTAACGAATTATATACTAAGCAGAGTTTTTATTATCTGGGCAGAGGAATATCTATAACTACAGCTATGGAAGGTGCCTTAAAATTAAAAGAAATTGCATATAATCATGCCGAAGCATATTCTGCAGGCGAATCTAAGCATGGCCCTATAGCGTTGGTTGAACATGATTTTCCAGTTGTTTTTGTTGTACCTCCTGATGAAACGCGAGAGCGAACCATTGGAAATATAATGGAGATGAAAGCCAGAAATGCAAAAATAATCTCTGTAATATCTGACAATGATAGTGAAATAGAATCAATATCGAAATTTTCATTTCATATTCCTTCTGATTTTCCAATTGATTTTAGTCCTATTGGATATATTGTTCCATTACAATTATTCAGCTATTATATGGCTACTCGAAAAGGTTTAGACCCAGATAAACCTAGAAATCTTGCAAAAAGTGTCACAGTTTTGTAGGAGTTTATATCTTTTTTTTAATTTATATTTTATAGGTGATTTAATAATGATCTATTTGATTGACCTTAGTAATTTGCTTGAATTTTTATATGGTTATTTTAGTGATATATGGAATTTTATAATTGCAATAGGTCAATTTAGTGCTTATGTAAGTATTGCAGTAGGTCTAATTTTATGGTTGACTGAGTATGATTCTCGTAAATCAAAATCAATGATTGTTGGCGGAATTATATTATTAATAGTTTTGCATTATTTTACAATGTATCCGCCTAGTTTTATATCATCGTAAACAAGGACTCCAAGCCGTCTTCTAATCTTTTTACATCAGTAATTGTGTTATAATAATGGATCGATATTTGACATACGTTAGATATTTTCCTAAAGATTGGAGCTAAATATGTACAAATTTTTCCAGTTCTTATATATATTTCATCTTCATCCAGAAACATCCCTATATCATGTGCGCCAAGGGTCTCCGAACTAAAACTTATAATGTTTTGGCTTTGCTCAGTGGAATGAATTAATAATCCATAGTTTTCTAATATTTTTCGAATCTTCCTTATTATTTTTAGCTCTTGAATTCTAATATTTTCAATACCAATCTTTTGAATATACTCAATTGCATATTTTAATCCGTATATTTTTGCAACATCAATAAAATCGCCTTCATATTTTGTGATATTTCTTATAGGTTTGAGTTTTTCTATACTAAGTTTTTCAATTGTACCTCCGCCTAAGAGCATTGGTTCTCTGTTCTCTAAATTTTCCCGAGATACATGAATCATAGATACACTCGGTCCCATTAATCCTATGTTTCCTTCCATAATTGCGATGTCTACTTTTTTCTCCTTAATTGAAAAATGATCATGACCTATACTTTTTGTTGCATCAACAATATGTGGAATATTATATTCTTTAGAAAGTTGTGCAATCTCTTTTGTCGGTTGTTGTACTCCATAGATTGAGGATACATCATCTGTAATTATCGCAATTACATCTTTGTCCAATATGCTTGTTATATAATTAATGTCTAGTCTATTATTTTCATCAATTTGTATTATCTGGATTTTATTACCATTAATCATTGATAATTTGATGATGGGGCCTAATATCGATGTATGTAATAATGGTGATATTATAATGCGGCCTTTTTTGTTCTGAATAAGGCTCCAAAGGATGTTCGATAATCCATACATTATATTCGGAGCAAAAAATATAGTTTGTTCTTCAGCACCGATAAATTTTTCAAATGATTCTCTAGTTTCTTCAATAATTATTTTTGATTTTCTAATTAATGAATTATTGCCCTGATTTGGTGGAAATGCAAAGTGCCTATATCCTTCTGAAATTTTATCAATAATAAAATCTGGCATTAATGACGCGGTTGCTGAATCAAAATATGCAATTTTATTTTCTCTTAATAATGTAATCTCCTTTCTAACATCTTCGGGATTAATCATTGCATTTCGCCTTATGGATTCTTAATATATTTTATATATATTTACAATGTTATGTATTTATTATGCAAATTAAGAAAAGAAATTTAGAAATTATTCTACAATCTCTTGATATAGCGCCATCTGAAGATATTTCATTGGAACAATATCCAACCCCAATCCAGCTTGTCTCAGAAATCTTATTTATTGCAGAGTCTAGGTTTCACGATATCTCTAATAAAATCGTAGTAGATCTGGGCTGTGGTTCTGGATTTTTTGCAATTGGTAGTGCATTAATGGGCGCAAAATTGAGTTTGGGTATTGATAAATCTTGGCGTGCAATTTCAATTTCAAAGAGAAACTCAATGAAGCTAAACTTAAACAATACTGCATGGATATTTTCTGATGTATTTTTCATGCCACTTGATTCTACGGTCGATACAGTGTTTCAGAACCCTCCATTTGGTATCCATAGGCGTGGTGCAGATATAAAATTTTTAGAATTTGCATTAGAAATAAGTAAAGTTATATATACAATACACAAAAGTGGTAATTATCGTTATTTAAAAAAATTTATAGAATCTCATAATGGTAAAATAAGTGATATTTGGACTAAGCAATTTCCAATACGCGCATTATATCCATTTCATAAACATGAAAAATATGTATTTGACGTTGATATTTATAGAATTATTACGAGGTAAATTACATTGGTAAAAGTTAAAGATGGGGATTTTGTAATCCTCGGTGAAAAATTGGGAGTAATTGAAGAATTTATACCAAAAAACGGAACATATGAAGATGATGGAAAAATTTACGCATCAATTGCAGGTATTGTTCGGATCGACCATGATGAAAAATCAATTTCAGTCATGCCTATGAAAAATAATAGTCTTTCTTTGCCTAAAAAAGGCGATATAATTATTGGTTTAGTTGAAAATGTATTCGAACAACGTGCGGAAGTGTCTATTGTCCGCATAAACAATAAAGATTTACTTGTACCCATAACAGGTGAGATTCACATATCTAATGTTACAACAAGATATTTGAAAACCATGCGGGACGCTCTTACGATTGGTGATATTGTACGCGCGAAAGTAATTTCAACTCATGTTTTACCTGTGAGTCTATCTATTATGGGTAGTAGTCTTGGAGTTATTCGAGCTACATGTGTAAATTGTGGTGATTATTTGCGAATATTAAAAGGAAATACATTAATATGCCCTTCGTGTCGTAATCGTGAGCGTCGTGCAATTGCAAAAGATTATGGTGTTATGTTTGGGATTTCTAATAGAACTAAACGTGAGGTGAAAATTCATGACCATTCGTATGATTGAAGATAAACCTGAATTTATGAAGTTTGAAGTAATTGGTGAAAGTCACGGATTTTGTAATGTATTACGTAGGATTCTTATTGAAGATCCTTATGTCGTATTTGCAGGCTATTCCCTTGAGCATCCACTCCTTTCCAACCCTATTATGTCTGTAAGAACGCAAGATAAACCCGCTAAAGAAGCTTTAAAAGAAGCTCTTGAGAAACTTATTGCTAGATCTAATGAATTTGCAATTAAATTTGATGAAAGTGTTCAAAACTTCGAACCATTTTAGTAGGTGCATATAAATGAAAATGGAGTCCCATAAACTTGGAATATTATTTGCAGTATTTTTATTTATAATTTCTAATCATATCATTTTATACTTGGTTGGGAATCCAATATTTTTTAATGATCCTTTATTATCTGAACTTGCTGTTACAGGTGGTTCATTAGTCATTATCTTGGTTGTTAGTGGTATTACTTATTTTCTTCTATTAAAAAAGAGATCCGTTTTGATGATTCCTTATGCTTTTGTATCTCGTGTGTTTAAATCGAAAAATGGTCGCTTTTTTGTAGAAGGTGATGTTGAAATTCCCCATATGGGGCTGAAAGAATCTGCTTCTCGTGCTATGTATGGTGCGCTCTTATTTTTAGGAATAACCTTAATATTACTTCTTGGTGATGTTGTTAACGTAGCTCGAGCTGGCTCAGACCCAACTTTGCGTGAGGCTGCTATATCTTTATTAACGTATCACTCGCAAATATTGGTAGTCATAGAAACGTTCTTGTTACCTTTTATTTTAGCTATTGCATTTTTTGCTCCGTGGATATCTAAAGAAGCTGGTCTCTCTTTTATTTCCGAATCTGGTGAAACATTACGTTCTGTATTTAATATAGGTATATGGTTCGAAGGATTCCTTAAAGGATTTGCAGGATTAAATATAATTAATCTTGTAGCTGTAATGTTTTTGATTTTACAATTTATTGGTATTACTTGGTTATTGTTAATATTTATTATAGCATTTGGGAGCTTATTCTCTGTTGTACTAATTAATACATTATTATATGTTAAACTATTTCGTCGAAGATCTGTACATTACTTTAGAAGTTGGCTTATTGATACGTTAAAATTACCCGTTCTGGAAGTTCATACAGTTACTGATATTAGAGAATATGTACCAAAGGATGAATCTATTGAAAGTGGAATAACCGAAAATCAGTGGGATGATTAACTTTGGTCATTCTACCTTTTTTTAATAAAGAGAAATATAAAACAATTTTTGATATAATTAACGATCATGCTCTCGCTAAATTGGGTGATGTCTTTGCAAATTTGATTTATTCTCTTGCTATTAGTGCTTCTATGAAACATATAACTAGTAAAAAAGTTTCAGCAGCAATACTTGGAAATGCCTTTAGGCGTTCTAATTTTGGTAAATATGTACATGTACGTTCAGATCTACATACATTGGCAGATTTTTCAGAAGCCTTAATTTGTTTTTCAATTCTTGGAGACTTTTTAGATGTTGAAAAGTGCAAGAGCATTTTAGAAACAAAACTTATCGATATTGATATAAATGATCGCTCAGAATTAAATGTAAAATCAATTAATGCATTCCAATTTTTATTGGACCATATTTTTACATTACTTGTAAATGTAAATGTATCACTTGTGCCTTAGTCACTATTTTTAAAAACAAAATTTGTGAATATTTATTAAAAAGTTCTGGTGAGGCACTTGGAATTTTGTGATGAATGTGGCGCATTGATGGTTCCTGCACGGAATGAACGTGGTGAATTAGTTTTAAAATGTCGCCAATGTGGTTTTGAAAAACCTATTAAATCAAAAGATGATTATGTGATTTCACAAAAAATCAAAAAAGATCCAAAAGATGAAATTATCGTTGTTGAGGATGATAGTGCACCTATGCCAAAAGTAAAAGTAACCTGTCCCAAATGCGGAAATAATGAAGCTTACTATTGGCAATTACAGACTCGTAGTGCAGATGAAGCAATGACTGAATTTTATAAATGTACCAAATGTGGTCATACTTGGCGAAATTATGGTGGTTATTAATCCACTACTATTTGAACTTATTTTATTAGTATAAATTTTTATACTTTTTTGACTTTTTTAGTAGTAGTATTAAAAAAGTGGGATGTATAAATTGAGTGATGATTCTGCAAAAAGTGAAAGGTATCACATACCTTCTGGAAAATATATGGAAATTATTGAAATATCCCCTGATGTTACTAAGGTTCGAATAATCGGAACTGTAGTTGACAGTCATGCTGGTTCTTTGCTTGTTGATGATGGTACGTCTAGTGTAACTATAATTACTGATAAAAACATTGATATTGGTTCTAAAGTAATTGTTATAGGTAATGTTGTATTGCAAAATAATGAAATTATTATTATTGCAGATGCTATATCGGAAATTAAGAATTTCGATGTGAATTTGTACAAAGAAGTTATTGATTTGGAGAAAAAAATTGAGCTATTATATTCATAGGGAGGTTATATTAAATGTTTAATGCAGTTCTTTCTAGCGGAAAACTCTGGAAGCAAATCATTGATGCTATATCTACTTTAATTAATGAGGCAAGATTTGTTGCTGAACCTGAAGCATTATTTCTCAGGGCGCTCGACCCATCAAAAGCTGCTATGGTAGACCTGTACATACCTAACGCATCATTCGATGAATATCATTGTGATGAACGATATGAAATATCAGTAAGTATGGATGATCTCGTAAAAGTTACTAAGCGTGTTCAGGGTGATGATCTTGTTCAATTAAGTCTTCAACCCGAACGTGAGCGTCTTCAAATTACGTTAGTTGGTCGTGCAAAACGAGTGTTCTCATTACCTCTACTCGATTCAACAGAACCCATTCCAAAGAAACCCAATCTCAAATCAACAACTAAGATTGAAATGAATGGTGAATTATTAAAGCAAGCAATTAGAGATGCTCAAGTTGTTGCGAGTCAAGTTATATTTGAAGCAAGCGAAAAAGCATTCGAAATTAAAGGTACTGGAGATGCTGGTGAAGTGTCTGTTATTGTTGAACGTGAAAACGAAGCCGTTCTCTCTATGGAGATTTCTGCGCCTTCTCGTGCAATGTATGCATTAAGCTATCTTTCAGATATGATCAAAGCAATAAGTGCTTCAGATACCGTCCGCTTGCAATTTGCTTCTGAACGCCCATTACAGATGGATTTTGGCCTTCCTGGTGGTGGTCGTATATCCTATATTATCGCGCCTCGTGTTGAACGAGTTTAAGTGCTTAAATTTGGAGTATCTGAAATGCAATTATCTAAGCTCGATCTACTAAAATATCCATTTACAATAGAATTTGAAGAATATATGAAAAGTCATCCTATCTCACTTTCAGACCTTGCTAGCTCGGAATATTCAAAAGTTCTTAGCGAATCCGAGCTTATTTTAAAAGAAGTTATACTGACCGGAAGAATAAATCAATATTCAAATATATTTATTTATCCATTAATCAGATTTATCATTGCCTACATTCGAAATGAATATTTATTGCATCGTTTTGCGACTGCAGAATCAAAACGTATCGAAGTATTGTTAAAGGATGAGCCTCTTAAAAAAATAGTTCATATTGCTAAAACAACTTTAAACTGGGATGTATTATTAACTTCTTTTGATGAAACAGAGCCACTGTTTGGTTCTAGAATAATTGAATTTAAAATGCATTTCTCATCATTTCTAGATGCATCAGTTTACTTTTCTGATACGTGGAAACTAGTAAATCGTTTTTTAATCAAAGGTTATGTATATTTAAATAAAGATGAACTTGTCCGACTTATCTCTGAAAAAGTAAAGTTTCGAATTATCACATCACATCATGTACTTCCCCGAAAAATTCCAGAGGCATTAGAGCAAGTTGTTTCGCGCGTAAAAATTGTTCTGAATCGTCAGATTGCGAAATATTCTGATGTTGATCTGTCGCAGATTAATGAGGAAGCATTTCCCCCATGCATAAAATATATGATCTCTGAAACTAAAAGTGGACATGGTCTTCCGCATCAAGCAAGGTTTGCAATGACTGCATTTCTACTAAAAATTGGAATGCAAATCGATGATATACTAAACTTATTTTCTGCATCGCCTGATTTTGATCCAGAAATTGCAAGGTATCAAATAGAACATATTGCGGGCCTTCGCGGGTCGAGGACTCCTTATACTCCTCCATCGTGTTCTTATTTACGCACAATAGGTTTATGTTTTCCTGAAGAAAAATTATGTGAGCGTGTATCACATCCTCTTAATTATTACAAGAGAAAATTAAGAATTCTGAAAGGGGGCAAAAAAGATAAGTCAAACGTTTCTAAGAAATAAATTCCGCCAATATTATAATGAATCAAAGTCAATTATTTCGATTCCCGAAAAAATTTCACAACGCGAATTTGGATTCTTTCATTTTGATATTCCTTCTATGCGTAGGCATTTAAGTTTTCAAAGTCCTGATGCTTTAATTAAATATCTCACAACATATGCCCCCAAACATGCTTTTTATTCGACAGCATATTATGACAATCCTGGCGCATCAATTATGGCTGAAAAAGGTTGGTTGGGTGCCGAATTGGTTTTTGATATTGATGCGGACCACCTTAATACACCATGTAAGAAAGAACATGATACTTGGACATGTCTAAAATGTGGAATGAAAGGAAAAGGTGTTCCTCCCGAGAAATGTCCTAAATGTGGTTCTGATAAATTAAAAGTGAAGAAATGGCTATGTGAACAATGTTTAGACACTGCAAAAAATGAGGTTTATAAAATAATAGAAGATTTTTTAATACCTGACTTTGGCATTAGTAAGCATGAATTAAGCATAGTCTTTTCCGGACATAGAGGTTATCATGTACATGTCCTATCAGATTTTGTAAAAGAATTAAACCAACGCGCACGTCGAGAGATCGTTGATTATTTGACTGGAGTGGGTATTGTTCCTAAATATTTCGGGTTTGGTAGGCTTATGGGAAATCCTGCGCCATCTTTAAAATCTCCCGGATGGAAGGGGCGTCTTATTAGGTATTTAGTATCTCTTTCAAATGATCTTGATTCACTGAATTTTCGTTGGGCAAATATATTGAATAAAAACAAAGAGGTGTTTATCAAAGCACTACAATCGCCAAATCCAAATCTTGGTGTAATACCTCGAATTAGTGAATCTACATGGCAAGAAATTGGAAAATTTGTAGCACATCATTATAGCGCTAAAATTGACGAACCTGTTGCATATGATACAAAAAGATTAATACGCTTGCCTGGTTCATTACATGGTGGAACTGGATTTAAAGTGATGAATATTTCATTTAATGATTTAGAATCATATGATCCATTTAGTGACGCAATTTTCTTTAGAGGTGAATTAACAATTCATATTAAAGAATCGCCCAAGATTAGAATTGGTAATGAGTATTATGGACCATATAACAATGTAACTGTTGAAGTTCCTATGTCGGTAGCAGTATTCATGCTTTGCAAAGGGGTTGCAACTCTTGAACTCGATGTATAAAAAATTATATGAAAAATGGCTACAAGAAATATCCGATTCGTCTTTATCTTCGTTATCAGATGCATTTCTAAACGATATTGCACGTGAAATCAGTGAGACAAGAGTTGTTTTAGCCAAATCTACAGATAGAATTACTGAACGACTAATTGAACAAAAATTGAAAAATATGGAATATATGTTACAAGATTTGTTAGATGTTCGTTTATCAAAAATTATGAATTATGTTTTCTCAAATACTGATATTGATTTATCTCTTATTACACTTGATGAATCTCAATATTTTGAACGAATGAAGCGTGCATATTCTGACTATTTTGACTTTGTTAATAATATTTCTTCTGGAACTACACTTGAACCTTCTGTTGAGAAAGAAACTGTGGCTGAACCTGAAAAAATGCTTGTTTTATTTCACAAGGATTATCCTGCTATAATGGGTGCAGATATGATTTCATATGGTCCTTTTTCAAAGGGTGATATTGTCATTCTTCCCTCATTAAATGCAAAAATACTAATAAAGAATGGTATCGCAGATTTGGTAATTCTAGATTAATTTTATTTTATCTTGTTTTATTTGTTCTACAAAATTGTTAATCTCAACTATATTTCCGCGACGCTTAGATGTATCCTGTAGTGTGTTAATTATAAATTTTTGTAGGACTTCTATTTCTTTTTTACTAATATTTTTTCTCAAAATTAAATATTGTTTTATGAATTCTCTAGCGATTTTTATCTTTGTATCAGTAAACATTGGATCTAAGTCTAAGATGGATGTTGCGATTTCAGCAATATCTTTTTGCCACGGACCATTATTTGATTCTTCAAAATCTATACCATATACTCTATTATTTGAGAAAATATAGTTTGTTATTCTAGAATCTCCCTTGATCCAGTCTATGCCCATTTGATTTTTTAATTTTGTATGGAACTCAAAGATCCATTGTGATAATTTTTTAATATGTATCTCTGAAAAATTATTTTCTAGTAAATCACCCATATTTATGCCATTAATATATTCTAAAATTATATAATCGGTTCCCACATGTTCGACCTTTGGAACTGTAATACTTAGTGTAGTACAAATTTGAAGAAGTTTCAATTCTTGTTTCATATCGCCTACTTTGTATATTTTTATAACAAATTCTTTATTTTCCATAGTCACTTTGCACACAATATTTTTTTTCCCACCAATATTTTCAATAGACTTTGCTTTGATATTATAAATCTCATAAAGAATTTTGTTAATCCTTGCAACATCACATTTATGCCATCTTTTCAAGTTCATACCTTCTCCTCAATGTTCATTAAGGAACATTTATATCGTTCATATCGTGTTTTGCCACAATCATAATTCAATATCATTACATTTATACATAAAACTTTAAAAAAATAATCTGGGAGATCCAACAATGTCCTCTCATGTAGTATCAAAACCTATATCCTCGCGTGGTCGAACATGGCGAGTTGTAATTAATGAGGATTATTGTAAAGGGTGTGGCATTTGTATAATGGTATGCCCTCGAAAATGTTTAGATTTTGCTAAATACTTCAACTCAAAGGGATATTATCCCGCAACTTTGTCAAAGCCTGATGATTGTATTGGATGTTTACTATGTGAATATAATTGTCCTGATTTTGCAATTTATCTCGAATGGGAGCAAAAAAAGGAGCGCGCAAAACAGGAGGCGTAATTTTTAATGTCAAATAATGATAAAGATGTATTAACTGGTGAACATTTCACAATGGGTGATCTTGCCTGTGCGGAAGGTGCTATTTCCGCTGGATGCCGATTTTTTGCAGGTTATCCAATTACACCCGCTACTGAAATTGCGGAAATCATGGCAAAGCGATTACCGATGGTCGGTGGAAAGTATATTCAGATGGAAGATGAGATAGCTTCTATAATAGCAGCTATTGGTGCATCATATACTGGTGTCAAGGCAATGACTGCGACAGCTGGCCCGGGTATTAGTCTTATGCTCGAAAATATTGGATTGGCAGCTATGGTCGAGGCGCCTCTAGTTATTATTAATGTTATGCGATGTGGGCCCAGTACTGGATCTCCTACTAATGCTGGGCAAGGCGACATTATGCAAGCTAAATGGGGAAGCCATGGTGACTACGAAATAATTGCGCTCGCACCATCTACTGTTCAGGAAATGTATTCACTTACAATTGAAGCGTTTAACCTATCTGAGGAATATCGTGTTCCCGTATTTGTTCTAGCTGATGGTATCTTGGGCCACATGCGTGAAAAATTAGTAATTCCTAAAAAGTCTGAGATCAAAATTGTAAATCGCAAAAAGCCCACATGTAAGCCTGAGGAATACAAGCCGTTTAAAGTTGATGAATCTCTTGTTCCTCCCATGGCAACGTTTGGAAGTGGCTATAGATTTTATGCTACGGGTCTAACTCATAATGAAATGGGTTATCCCGATAATGATCCCAAGGTTTATGAATCTCTTGTGAAGCGATTATGTGATAAGATTCGTAAAAATGCTGATAAAATTATAAAATATGAAGAATTTATGTTAGATGATGCAGAAATCGTTCTTATTGCATATGGCTCTACTGCTAGAAGTGCTAAACGAGCTGTTATTGATGGTAGAAAAAAGGGCATTAAAGTTGGTTTGTTACGTTTAATTACAATTTGGCCATTTCCGGGTAAAAAAGTAAAAGAATTAAGCAAGACCGCAAAGGCATTTGTCGTACCTGAAATGAATTATGGTCAGATTGTTAGAGAAGTTGAACGATTTACTGGTACTGTTCCTGTAATTCCATTTTCTAAATTAACAGGAAATATTCCATTGCCTAAGGAGATCTTGGATGTTGTTATGGAGGTATAAACATTGGCACAAAAAGTATCCCCACATCCTCTTGCAGATTATATACGGACCGATAGACTGCCTTTTATCTTTTGTCCTGGTTGTAGTATTGGGACTATAATTGGTATGGTTGCTCGTGCTATGAAAGAATTAAATCTTGATTTAACAAAAACTGTGGTTGTCTCAGGTATTGGTTGTACTGGACGTGCAAGTGGTTATTTTAATGCATGTGCATTTCACACCACACATGGTCGAGCAATCCCATTTGCAACTGGTGTAAAATTAGCAAATCCTGAACTAAATGTAATCGTAATTAGTGGTGATGGTGATCTTGCTTCTATTGGCGGGAATCATCTAATTCATGCAGCACGTAGAAACATAGACATAACTGTCATAGCTATTAATAATTTTAATTATGGCATGACCGGGGGTCAGTATGGTCCGACTACACCACTGAAAAGTAGAACCCAGACATCACCCTATGGTACAATTGAGCAGCCATTCAATTTATCTAAGCTGGCTGCATCTGCGGGAGCTACTTATGTTGCTAGATGGACCCCCCTAGACGTATTTAAAGGCGTAAAAAGTATAAAGAAAGCAATTTTACACAAAGGTTTCTCATTTATAGAATTCGTTGGTATATGCCCTACTGCCTATGGGCGTTACAATCGTCTTGGTGATGCCCCAGAAATGCTTGAGCATCTTAAGAAGATTGAAGTCAAGAAAAATGTACCTCCTGAAGAAGCAGATTTTGATTTTAATGAAATTCTAGTTTGTGGAGAATTTGTAGATACTACAAAGCCTGAGTTGACTGAATTATATGATAAACTAATCCTTTCTGTTAAGGAGGAAAATAAATAATGCGATATGAAGTCCGATTCGCAGGATTTGGTGGCCAAGGAATTGTGGCTGCCGCATATATTTTAGGATATGCTGCATCAATGTTTGAAGGAAAAAATGTTGTACAAACTCAGAGTTATGGCCCTGAGGCACGAGGGGGATCAAGTAGAGGTGAAGTTGTTATTTCAAATGAAGAAATTGATTATCCTCTTGTCTTGGAGCCTGATGCCTTAATTTGCTTTAACCAAGGTTCATACGTTGAATATGGTTCGCAAATTCGTGAAAATGGTGTAATTCTCGTGGAGTCTGATCTTGTATCAGTCGATAAGAATAGAAAACTACCTGCTGGTGTCAAAATGTTTTCAGTTCCCGCTACAAAGCTTGCTGAAACAAAGTTATATCGTCGTCAAGTTGCAAATATGGTTATGTTAGGATCACTCATAGAAGTTACAAAAATTATCTCATTAGATTCCGCAGAAAAGGCCGTTGAAGTTAGATGGCCCAGATTTGCAGATCTTAATAAGAAAGCATTACAAATCGGATCTGAATTTATTCAAGATCAGGAAGGTTAAGTTATGCATGATGTATCTTTTGGTGTAATTGTTTTAGCAGGTGGTCAATCAAAGCGATTCTCAGAAGATAAAGGATTATTCCTAATCAATGGAAAGCCTTTATCTTATTTTATAATTTCTACGGTTTCTCAAATTGTTTCTGATATTGTTGTAGTAGTAAAGACTGAATCACAAAAAAATAATTACGAGTCTCTATTGTCCAATTTTAATATAAATATAATTCCAGACAACTCCAATATTTTTGCACCACTTGTTGGATTATATACTGGATTAAAAAACATCAATACAGATTATGTACTTGTATTGCCCGTAGATACCCCCTTAATTTCTCCGGAATTTGTACACTTTATTTTATCATTTGCACCATCTCATGGTGCAGTAATTCCAAGATGGCCTTCTGGATATATCGAACCCCTCCATTCAGTTTATCATACAAATTCTACCCGAGAAATTGTTCATGATCTGTTAGATAATAAAGAGTATCGCGTTCATAAAATAATTGATGAACTACGTAATGTATTATATGTTTCTACAGAAGTTTTTCGTCAAATAGATCCTAATCTGTATTCGTTTATGAATATTAATACACGTGCAGATCTTTCAAAAATTACAAACATATTAAAGAAGAGAAATCTATAATTCGATTTCTCCTGTCTCATATCGAATTCTACATGTGCCTTCATATGAAACCATACATGGTCCATATGGCATTTGTGGAGTGCATTTTGTTCCAAAGAATGGGCATTCTTCGGGTTCTGCAAGTCCTACGATGACTAAATGGCAGATGCATCCAGGAATAATATCTACTGATTTTCCAATTTTGATATCATATTTCTTTCTAGCATTGTATTCTGAATATTTTTCTGAAATTTCTAATCCCGAGTTTTTTATTGTGCCTAATCCCCGCCATTGTGTATCAATTATTGTAAATGCATCATTCATGATCTTTTTCGCTTGTATATTACCTTCTGGTCTAACAACCCTAAAATATTCATTGATATTTTTTGCCTCGCCATTTCGTACTTGCTCAACAATCAGTAAAATTGCATATAATACATCTATCGGTTCAAATCCTGCCACAACTGTTGGTATATTGTATTTTTCTGGAAATTCTTTGTAAGCATCTGAACCAATTATCGCGGATACATGACCTGGACATATGAACCCACTTACATTAATATCTTTAATATCAAGCATAATTTTCATTGCTGGTGGCACAACTTTTAGAGATGTAAGAACTGAGAAATTACTTGGCGGATTACTTACAACCTCATAAGCAATGCTTGGTGCAGTCGTCTCAAATCCTGCTGCAAAAAATACAACGTCTTCATCCGGATGTGATTTTGCGTATTCTACTGCATCATGAATACTATACACTACAACTACTTTTCCACCTTTACTTCGTACCTCACTTAATGTTTCATTAGTTGATGGAACTCTAATCATGTCTCCAAAGGTTGTCAAAGTAACGCCATTTTTTGCAAGATATATTGCTTCATCTATATCTTTTGCTGCACAAACACATACCGGACAACCTGGTCCTGCTATTAATCGTATATTTTTTGGTAATATAGACCTTAATCCGTAATGACTTATCGTATATTCATGGGTTCCACATACATGAACTATGTTAATTTTCAAGCCTTCCGATTTTTGCCTAATCTGCTGAATGATCTCTTTTGTCTTATTTGGGTCTCTGAGACCTTTTTCTATTTCATTCAAAATTGTCATCCTTATTCCTCATTTTCGGATTTAATTTCTAATAATATTACTTTTGCCATTGCCCTAGGAATCTGTAAGTATTTTGATAAGTCTTCATAATACATGTCTTTTAGTTTTTCATTATTCTTAACATAGTTTAGAGCGCCATTATATAGTGGATGAAATTTCGCTAGTTCAATAATTTCATCTATTGTAAAATCTTGTAAATCCATTTTTATCAGACTTTTATTATTTGTTTTCATAGCATAAGCTTTATTATTCTATACATTTATTGTTTTTTATAGTTGAAAAAATGAGAGGTTTTAAAAATTGAGCAAAGGAAACGGAATACGTAAATTAGTATTGGATGTCTTGAAATTACATAGTCCTAGATTGACTGATTTATCTTTGATGTTAGTTTCTATTCCTAATGTTGAAGGCGTCAATCTTATGGTCGCCGAGGTCGATGCAAATACCGAATCTATAAAATTAGTCGTTGAGGGTGAAGATCTAGATTTTGACCGCATAAAGGAGGTATTAGAAGAATCTGGTGCTGTCATTCATTCCATTGATCAAGTGTATGCTGGTAAAAAAATAGTAGATGACACACAAATAAAATCCTAAAGCGTAATCATAATAAGACTTATAGCACCTCAATATTTTCAACGCATAAAAAAGGAGAGTATTCTTATTGGTAAAACCTCCTAAAGCAATACTTATCGACGACAAACTCTGTAAAGGATGTCAAATCTGCGTTGCGGTATGCCCTAAAAATGTTCTTGCAATGTCAAAGGAATTTAATGAACGTGGCGTACATGTACCAATAATTATTGATTTTGAAAAATGTGTATCATGTATGCTATGTGAATTATCTTGCCCAGATTTTGCAATCCATATTGAAAAATAGTGTTAACTTAATTTACTTTTTTATATTTATTATATTTGAGGTGAAAATTTTTGGATGATTCCACTTTAAAAGCACTTGCCGAACTTAGAGAATCTTTAACGAGTGAAATTATAAAATTGCAAGAGAAAATTAATGAGTTGCAATCATATGTTGATGCGTTAGATATTGTTCTTAAGAAAAATAGTTTTACGACCGCTGCAGATTTAGTTGGCATGTCCGAACCCGACCTTAAAACCTCAACAATAAGAACGATCGATATAAAGACACCTGCATTTGGTAGTCTTGCTAAAGTACAAGTATATCCTGACAAATTGATTATTCTTCCTGAAAAAGGCGTCCGATTAAATACAAATTTAGGACCTTTTACTAAATTTTTGGTAAAAAAGATATTTGAGAATAAGAAAGTATCTACAGATCACAAAAAGCAATTTAATTATACAATTGATAAGGATGCTGATGGAATCTTAGAAAAAATCATAATTTCAAATTATGGCTCCAATGAAGATTTAAATAAACTAATTGGCGCTATTCGATGGACATTTGAAAAAATAAAGGAATAAAGGGATTTGAAAAAAGTGCATGCTCATAAGAGTCCCCCATTTGATGATGCATATCTTGTTAATGTATTAAAAGAAGCAAAAGAATTTTATGAAAAAAATAGTGTTGATGATAAATATATTGAGCCTGCATTGAATCTAATCCGTGCGTATTATCTCATAGCAACAGAACCTCGGGAGCCATATCCTTTTTATGCATCGATATTATATATTATTTCTAGGCATCCTTGGACATATCCTAATCCATTTACAAAAATCGAATTTATATCTCGCTTTAATGTAAAAGAGTCTTCTTTTGATTGGTATGTCAAAACAATTTGTGAATCACTTAATATTATTGTATTGCATGATCTACAACATTTTCCTTACTTCATTCCGCCTGATGATGTTTCTTATTGTATTATTAATACTCGTATTTCATATAATATCTCTATAAGTAAGATTCAAAATGCCTTAGAGCCCTTAAAATCCCGTTCGACATCAATTATTGCTGATGAAATTGTTGATGAATTAACTAATAAACTTAGTATAATTCCTTCATCCCTTCAAACGGATCTCTATCAATTTATAGAACGATGCCTTAAAAAGCGTTTAAATGAAAAATTAATTGAATTATGATATCGAGGAATCTCAAAATGCAAAAGTTTTTAGTATTTAAATGCCCGAAATGTGGCGCTTTTCTTTACGCTCCAGTAAGACAAAAGACAAGGCGTTGTACATATTGTAATCATATTATAAAAATAAATCCCGCAGAATCTCAGCTTGTAGAGTCCATAGAAGAAGCTTCCAAATTAGTAAAACAATATAATGCAAAAAAGAATAGTGACGAATTCATAATGGCTGTTGAGGCAAGTCGTGAAAGCATTGTTAAATTATATGAATATTTAGACATGCAAGAAACTGAAAGTATTAGCGATGATAAAGTAACTTATATTTCCGGTGGCAAATCTCGGACATTATTCTCACTTTTAGTGCAATTTGCTAAGAATCCTATTACACTTGATAAGTTTAGAGCACTTGCTGAAAAATATAAATTAGACTGGCAATGGGTTACCGATTCTTTAGAAAAGTTATCTCAAGATGGAATTATTATTTTTCCCAAGCCATGGGAAATTCAATTAGTTTCCGAATCTGAAATTCCTGGAATCAAGGAGACTACGCCCGTAAAATCTAAAAAATCTATGAAATCCTTAGAACGTGCAATTATTGAATTTCTAGAAGCACATAATATGCCTATTAAAACATCTGAACTTATATTAGAGTTCAATAAATATGGATATTCTGATGAAGAAATTCAAAAGGTAATAAATGGTTTAATTGCTTCTGGGGTTCTATATGAACCTAGAGTGAATTGGATATCTTTGGTGTGATCTGGGGATGTATTATGCCTGCTGTAGAATTAGTTGCCCGCAAGACTCTTGAGAAATATCCACAAATTAATTTAATAGTTAGCGAATTAATTGTATTGTTATGGCTTTATTCAAATCCGTATTCTACAAATATTCGCTATCTTGCATCAATTAAAGATATATTACGACGTACAAAAGAATTTCAAGATGCTTCAGGGTTTTTAAAAGTTTCTGAGCAAGAGTTTACGGATATTGTTATAAGGATCCTTAAAAGTTTGGCAAACAAAAAGTATTTACATATTATTTCAATAGGTCCAATTTTTGCTAAGGTTGTTCTTACTCAGAAAGGTGTAAATTTAATTGAGAAGTATATGTCAAATGCATTCAAATCCTTTATGGATGAGTTTGGTCATGTGCCTTAATTTTTGTGTATTTAAAGAAATCCTTATATATTCTAGCTTTTGATTGTTCCATGGTCAAAAATATAATTGCTGCCGTTCCAAAATTTTAGTTTGGCTAAATGGTTTGAATCATTCTAAGCTCGCGCATTAAAATCCATGGCCAAGCTAAATGGGGCGGTTAGCTCAGCGTGCTTGACCTCTTGCGTATGCATCTACAATAATCTCAAAATTGTGGATAAGCAGTAAAATCGAAGTGAGGAATTTAGATGCCGCATATGAAATATTCCATAATTGGTCTTGATCCTGACAAGACAGCAATCGCAAGTGGTCGGGATCTAAATATATCGCCCAAGTGGGCAAGAGAGATTTGCAATACTATCAAAGGTATGATGTTTGATAAGGCAGTTGATTATCTCGAAGAAGTAATCGCGATGAACGCTATGGTTCCCTATAAGCGTCATCATAAGAAGCGAGGTCATCATGCAGGGCTTAAAAAATGGCATACTGGAGGTTATCCAGTTAGAGCATCAAAGGCTATCTTAAAAGTCTTAAAGAATGTAGAGGCTAATGCCGATAATAAAGGCCTTGATATTGACCGATTGAAAATAATTCATGCTGCTGCACATCGTGCACGTGTTATTAAAAAGAATATTCCACGTGCTTTTGGCCGATCATCTCCATATTATAACTATCTAACACATGTTGAAATTGCTGTAGAGGAGATTTAATCAATGTCCGCCATAAAAAACTTTGTAACTCTTAATACTCGTAAAATGGCTGTAGATGAGTATCTAAGAAAAGAATTAAACGCAGCCGGATATTCGAAAGTGGATATTAGAAAAACACCCACTCGTACAATAGTTACTATCCGTGCATCTAGACCTGGTGTTGTAATTGGGCGTCGTGGTAGTAAGATTCGTGAAATTACCGATGTCTTAGAAAAGCGATTTGGTATTGAAAATCCCCAAGTTGAAGTTTCTGAAGTAGAGAATCCATGGCTAGATGCACAAGTTATGGCTTCACGATTGGCAAGACAATTAGAACGTGGTATTCGATTTAGAAAGACTGCATATTGGATTCTGAAAAAAGTAATGCGTGCAGGTGCACTGGGGTGTGAGATCATTGTAAAAGGAAAAATATCCAGTGCTCGTGCAAGATACCAGAAGTTCCGTGAAGGTACTATTGGAAAATCTGGTGAACCTGCTGTAAAATATGTTACAATAGCTCATGATTATGCAGTATTAAAAGCAGGAACAATTGGTGTAACAGTAAAAATCATGTTGCCAAAAGCCCGTCTGCCTGATAAGATTATAATCAAGCCTCCAAAGGATCGACAAGTTAAGAAGCCACAGCTTGTAAAGCCTCAGGAAGAATCTCAAGTTGAAGAAGTTTCTGAACAAGAAGAGGAAACTTTCGAAGAAGATATTTCCCTGACTGAGAAAGAGCTTGAAGAAATCGGAGATCTTGAAGAGCTTGAAGAACTTGAAAGTCTTGATGAGGCAATAGATGAGGCTACAGAATCTCAAGAGTCCAACGAGTCTAAAGGTGAGTGAGATATATGGGTGTATTAAAGCCAAAAGACATTCGGAAAATGACTCCTGCTGAGCGTAAGAAAAAATTGACTGAATTATACGCTGAATTGGCAAGAACGAGAATACAAGTCTCTACTGGTGGGGGAAGTGAAAATCCCTACCAAATTCGAAATATTAAGAGATCTATCGCACGTCTCTTAACAATTATGCATGAAAATAATGAGTAATGATGTGGTTGCCTTGATTCGTCCTAAAAATTTGATTCATCATGAACTCATTGGTCTTGAGCTCACTGTAGAGGAATCGCGAGATCCTACATTAGTGGGCATTCGCGGTACTATAATCGACGAATCAAGGAACATGATTGCAATAATGAAAAATGAAAGAATTATGAAAATTCCAAAACAAATCTGTGTGTTTAAAATAACACTACCAGATGGTTCAAAAATAAGAATAATTGGAAAAAATCTTGTAGAACGTCCTGAAAATCGTCTAAAGAAAACGCCTAAGGGGATTTGGAAAATATGGTGAGAAATATAGGAATTGATGTAAAGCCCCCTGAAAACACCTGTGATGATGAATATTGTCCATTTCACGGTCATTTATCCGTTAGAGGACAAATTCATGAAGGTGTTGTTGTAAGTACAAAAATGTATAGAACCGTAGTTGTTCGTAGAGACTATTCATACTATGTAAAGACATATGATCGTTATGAGCGTCGTCAGGCAAAATTCCATGCACACCTTCCGCCGTGTATTGAAGTGAAGGAAGGGGATAAAGTGAAAATTGCAGAATGTCGACCATTAAGTAAGACAGTGTCTTTCGTAGTCGTGGAAAATCTTAGTAAGCAATAAGGAGGGCTATGAATGTCACGTAAATTAACAAGAGGAATTGTGAAATTTGTCCCGAATATTTCAAAGGGGCTTACAGTTGGCTCTCGCGCCATCTGTGCGGATAATTCCGGAGCAAAAATAGTTGAGATTATTGCTGTTTATGGTTACAAAGGTAGATTAAACAGATATGCAAAAGCAGGTGTTGGTGATTCTGTCACTGTATCTGTTAAGAAAGGCACATTAGACATGCGTCGCCAAGTCTTGCAAGCTGTAGTTGTAAGGCAAAGAAAGCCTTATCGACGCCCTGATGGCACTTGGATACAATTTGAGGATAATGCTGTTGCTATTATTAAACCCAGTGGGGATCCTCAAGGGACTGAAATTAGAGGTCCAATAGCTCGTGAAGTTACACGAAGATGGCCTAGATTATCTGCTCTTGCTAGTGTAGTGATTTGAGGTGAATTTAATGAATCCCAAGACAAAATCAAGCAAGCCACGAAAACAAAGATCGTATCTTAGGAATGCTCCTAATCATATTAGAAAGCGATTCATGAGAGTACATCTTCATCCTGACCTTCGTGAGGAATATCATACGAGGTCTATGTTAGTTCATGTTGGAGATACTGTGAAAATTCTTAGTGGCGATTTTAAAGGTGCAGAAGGAAAAGTTACCGAAGTAGACTACCGTAAACTTCGTGTATATGTTGAAGGAATTGTACGAACAAAGCGAGACGGTAGTGAGGCACAAGCTCCGATATCCCCGTCTAATTTGATGATAATGTCTTTGAATATGACAAAGAGCAGAAAACAAGCTCTCGAAAAAAAGGGTAAACTGGCCTAGGAGGACTGAAAAATGGCACGAAAAGGTATGACTAGACAAATAAAACGTGTTGCATCCCCTAGAAATTGGCAAATTAAAAGAAAAGTTACGAAATGGATTGCGAAAACACATCCTGGACCTCACAGTATTGAACAAAGCTTACCTCTGGCATTAATTGTTCGTGACCTCCTAGGTTATGCAAGAACAATGCGTGAGGTAAAGCAAATACTCCGTGAAGATAAAGTTAAAATTGATGGTAAAATTCGTCGAGATCCACACTTTCCAGTGGGGTTAATGGATACAATTGAATTTGTTCCATCGGGCGAATTCTATCGTATGATCCCCAAAAGTGGTAGTGGATTTAAACTTGTGAAGATAAGTTCAGAAGAAAGTAAAATCAAACTATGCCGTATTGTCAATAAGACTATGACTAAAGGCGGTCTTATTCAACTCAATCTGCATGATGGACGTAATATCTTACTTACTAAAGAGCGGCTCGAAGAAAATCCTGACTTGAAAACACTACGTACTAAGGATGTCGTAAAAATACAAGTTCCTGAGCAAAATATTCTGGACTTTGTTAAATTCGAGATTGGTTCTTTAGCCTTTGTATTTGCAGGTAAAAACGTTGGTAAAACCGGCAAACTTGTAGAATATGAAATTCGATTCGGTCCTCATGCAAGTGTTGCAACTTTACAAAGTGAATCTGGTGAATTATTCCAAACGGCACTCGACTACGTGTTTGTAATTGGAAAAGAGTCGCCTATAATTACATTGGAGTAATAGGAGCTGACAAAAATGTCTGTTGATGCAAAGCGATATTTGGAAGATTGGGAAAAGCATCCCATGAGAAAACCCCGAATTGAAAAAGTCGTAGTCGATATATGTACCGGAAAAAGTGGTGAACCTCTTGTAAAGGCTTCCCAATTATTAGAATCGCTAACTGGTCAAAAGCCTGTAGAGTCAAGAGCAAAACAAACAATTCGTGAGTTTGGTATTCGAAAACGAGAACCAATAGCTGTTCGTGTAACATTACGTAGACAGGCTGCTATCGACTTTCTAAAGAGAGTACTTCAGGTCAAAAACAATACATTACTGAAAAAGCAATTTGATCGTGAAGGTAATGTTGCATTTGGGATAAAAGAGCACATCGATATACCTGGTGTGAAGTATGATCCCAATATTGGTATATTTGGTATGAATATTACAGTTAACATTATTCGTCCTGGATTTAGAATTAAACGAAGACATATTGCTAGAAGACGCATTCCAAAGCGTCACAGATTGACGCCGGAAGAAAGTATGGCATTCTTGCAAGAAGAATTCGGCATTAAAATCGCAGAAAAAGAGGAGGAATATCAATATGGCTACTATTAAGAAAAAATTTGGAAAGGGAAGCCGGGTTTGTATCAGATGTGGTACTCATCGTGCAGTAATACGCTCATATGGACTAATGATTTGCCGACGATGCCTCAGAGAGGTAGCTGGTGAACTTGGATTTAAGAAGTTAAAATGAGGTGTAAATAATGACTTTGTTGGATCCATTAGCAGATGCTTTAACAACTATACTAAATAACGAAAAAGTTGGTCATACTGAGGTAATTGTCAAACCCGCTTCGAAATTAATTGCTAACGTACTTAGTGTTCTTCAGAAAGAAGGATATATTGGTGAATTTGAGTTCATCGATGATGGTCGTGCAGGTAGATTTAGAGTTCAGCTTATGGGTAGAATAAACAGTTGTGGTGTCATTAAGCCAAGGTATGCCGTTAAATACAATCAATTTGAAGAATATGAAAAGCGGTTCTTGCCTGCATACAACTTTGGTCTTCTCATCGTAAGCACACCCTCTGGAATTATGACGCACAAAGAGGCACGAGCACAGAGAACCGGTGGAAAATTAATCGCATATGTGTACTAGGAGGAAAATAAGAATGCCTAAAGTACCCCTTATTGAACAGGAAGTAAAAATCCCTTCCGATGTCACCGTAAATGTCGAGGGAAAATCTATAACCGTATCGGGTCCCCTCGGAACATTAAAGCGTGACTTTGGGATTACCCCTGTAGATATTAAGTTAGAGGATAATGTTGTGAAATTATCTGTTCGAAATGCCCGCGCATTTGAAAAAGCACTAATTGGTACAACTGCAGCTCACATTAGAAACATGATTATTGGTGTTACAAAGGGATACGAATATAAATTAAAGATTGTATATTCCCACTTTCCAATGACTGTTAAGGTTCAAGGACGCGATATCATAATTGAAAATCTAATTGGTGAGCGCGATGTTAGGCGGGCTAAAGCAGTTGGTGATACAGAAGTAATCGTGAAAGATGATGATATCATCGTAAAAGGAATTAACATCGAGGAAGTCGGTCAAACAGCTGCAAATATTCAACAAGCAACAAAAATCCGCAAGAAAGATGTTAGAACCTTCATGGATGGTATTTATGTTTATGAGAAACGCCATGGAGATCATGTGAAAAGAATAGTTCATTGAGGGATTAAAATGACTGAAAAACGATTATTTAAGTTGCGTAAGAAAATTGCAAAGAAGCGTCCTAAATTCATCAGACATGAAAGCGACCGCTTAGTCCGTGTAAAGTCTAGCTGGAGAAAACCACGAGGTATTGATAATAAGGTTCGAATGAAGCGCGCCGGTTATAAGAAGCAACCCGGCGTTGGTTATAGAAATCCTCGTGCAGTTAGATATCTTCATCCATCTGGATTGCGGGAGCATATAGTTTACAATGTTAAGGATCTAGAAAAATTAGATGCCGACCGTGATGTAGCGCGTATTGCCTCCTCTGTTGGTCGTAAGAAGCGTATGGAAATTATTGATCGTGCAGAATCATTAATGATTCGTATTGTAAATCCCGGCGAACTAATTGAAGAAAGCGAAGAACTCTAATTGGAGGAATTATAATTGAAGTTGGATGTACAAAAAAGATTAGCTGCTGAAGTCCTTGGCGTTGGTGTTCGTCGCGTCTGGTTCCATCCGGACTATTTGGATGAGATCTCTCTTGCTATTAGAAAGGAAGATATTCGAAAGCTCATCTCGGATGGTATAATTGGTAAAAAATATGAAAAAGGAATCAGTCGCGGACGAACTAGATTCATCCAAAAACAGAAGAAAAAAGGACAAAGACGCGGACCTGGTTCCCGAAAAGGTAGTCGAAATACCATAATTAGTAGCAAGCGACGTTGGATAAATAAAATCCGACCCCTACGTAGACATCTTAAGGAATTAAAAGAATCTGGAAAAATCGATGTATCTGTTTATCGAGATCTATATCTTAAAGCTAAAGGAAATATGTTCCGTAGCGTATCTCACTTGGATACATATATTCGCGATAAGAAACTATATCGAAAATAACGGGGGAATCTAATTGGCAAAAGGACCACGATATAAAGTAAGATTTAGAAGACGCCGTGAAGGTAAAACAAACTATTATCGTAGAAAGCGTTTATTACTTTCACGAAAACCTAGATTAGTCATAAGAAAGACAAATGGAAATACAATTGTTCAACTTATAGAAGCCCACGTACAAGGTGATAAAACACTTGCATCTGCAATATCCTTAGAATTAAAGAAATTATATGGATGGAATATATCTACAAAGAATATTCCTGCCGCATATCTTACAGGACTCCTTGCTGGGATCCGTGCAATTAAGAAAGGATATACTGAAGCTGTTCTTGATATTGGGCTTCATCTTCCTATAAAGGGTGGAAGAATTTATGCTGCATTAAAAGGTGTTATTGATGCAGGTCTAAATGTCCCCCATAGTCCTGATGTATTTCCTGATGAAAGCCGACTTAAAGGCGAACATATTGTTAAGGCATTGGAACATTTCGAAAAGTCCGATGGATTCATGTTTGCAGAATATTATAATAAGAAAATTAAATCCAATGAAATCCCAACACAAGTTGAGAAAATTAAAGAAATGAT
Organism: uncultured archaeon; assembly: GCA_964589775.1. Lineage (GTDB taxonomy): Archaea > Asgardarchaeota > Thorarchaeia > Thorarchaeales > CAZPUN01 > CAZPUN01. Next base: position 59,035 of record CAZPUN010000017.1, on the reverse strand, counting down.
TCTTAGTGGTAAAATTTCTCTATCTGAGGTGAAAAAGCCTTCAAAGCGAAAATCTAAGCCTTCTAAAGAAGAAGCAAAGGAAGAGACAAAAGAGGCACCAAAGAAGAGAGGCCGAAAGAAGAAGAGCGAAGTGACAGAAGCAAAGGAAGAGACAAAAGAGGCACCAAAGAAGAGAGGCCGAAAGAAGAAGACTGAGACTGAGGAAGCAAAGGAAGAGACAAAAGAGGCACCAAAGAAGAGAGGCCGAAAGAAGAAGAGCGAAGAAGGTGAGTAATAATCATGTCATACCGTAGAAATCGTAGAGGATCATCTGAACGGGATACTGTTAGTGATTGGAAACCCAAAACCCGTTTGGGTGCGTTAGTAAAAGAAGGTCAAATCACTTCAATCGAAGAAATCTTTCTTCGCAATTTGAAGATTCGTGAACCTGAAATTGTTGATTTCCTTGTTCCTGACTTAAAGCAGGAAGTTGTAGATGTTACTATGGTACAACGACAAACTGATGCGGGAAAGAAAAAACGATTTAGAGTTACTGTCGTTGTTGGAAATGAAAATGGAATTATTGGTATAGGAACCGGAAAAGCAGCCGAATTTGTACCTGCAATACGTGCAGCTGAAGTACGTGCTAAATTGAACTTGACGATAATTCGTCGTGGCTGTGGTAGCTGGGAATGCCGCTGTGAGGATCTTCACTCATTACCCTTTGCTGTACGTGGAAAATCAGGTAGCGTTCGCGTAGAACTTATGCCTGCTCCACGTGGCACGGGTCTTGTTACCGCAGAAGTTGGCAAAACCGTATTGAGACTTGCAGGTATAACTGACGCATGGTCCAAATCTTTTGGAATGACTAGAACTACTGCAAACTTTGCGAAGGCATTTGTCGATGCACTTAAGCATACCTATAAAGTTCTAACGCCAATGGATTGGTAATTTGGTGGTGCTATATATGAGCGAAACAAAAACTCCCCTCTTAGTAATAAGGGTAAGAGGTCTTGCAGGAATCAGACAAGATATCGAAGATAACATGAAAATGCTTCATTTAGTTCGACTCTATCATGCAGTTTTGATTCCTCAAACCCCAAGTTTCATTGGAATGATACGTAAATCTAAGGATTATATTACTTGGGGTGAACCTACCCTCGAAACCTTAGAAGCGCTCCTATCAAAACGTGGGCGCCTTGTAGGTAATAAAAGATTAACTGAAGAGTATCTTAAAGAAAATACTGAATTTAAATCAATATCCGACTTAGCAAAGGCGTTATATGATGGAAAAATCAGACCTGATGAAGTACCCGGATTAAAACCCGTGTTTCGTCTACGCCCACCCAAGAAAGGATTCCGTGGCAAGAAGATGCGTGCCTACAAGAACGGTGGTATTACCGGGTACCGTGGTGATGCCATTAATGAACTCGCACAAAGAATGATCTAAAAAGGTGAATATCATGATTCGTAAGCCTAAAAAAATTCGAAAGAAGCGTGGGACCCGTACTGTAGGATACGGTCGAGTTAGTGGTCACCTCAATTCTGGACAAAAGGGTGGTGTCGGCAAAGCGGGTCGTCATAAGCATTTATGGATTAAAACAATTATTGAAAATCCAAGGTACTTTGGAAAACATGGCTTTAAACGACCTCAAAAGTTAGTTTACTCTCCAAAAACAATTAATGTTGGAGAACTAGACGAAATGTTACCCAATCTTGTCAAACGAGGTTTGGCCACTTTTGATGGTAAAACCTACCAAGTTGATTGGGAAAAACTAGACTATGACAAGTTACTTGGTGCTGGAAAAGTTACAAAGAACATTGTCATTACCAATTTGTCCGCCTATTCCGCGAAGGCAAAAGAAAAAATTGAGGCGGCAAATGGTAAAATCGTTGAAGAAACTGAGTAGGCTTACAGCCTGCTCTTAATACTTATACGAAACATTTTTTATTTTAATCAATATGTGAAATTATAAATAAAAAACAAAAAATTTACTGGAGAAATCGACTCATGACAAGCTTATTCCTAAGGGCCTTAAGTCCTTTCATCAGATTCATGCCTGAGGTTAAATCTCCTCAGCGAGAACTGACTCTACGAGAGAAATTGATGTGGACATTAGGTGCTTTAATTATCTATCTCATTATGGCACATCTACCATTATATGGTGTAAATCCTGAAAGTTCAGGTTATGACTACTTGTGGGCTATGCGTGTAATTCTGGCATCATCAAGAGGAACCTTGATGGAACTTGGTATTGGTCCTATTGTAACTGCTGGGCTTGTCATGCAGTTGCTTTCAGGATCTAAAATCATTGATGTTGATTTTTCAAATCCTGAAGACCGAGCAATGTTTACCGGCGGTCAAAAAGTATTGGCAGTTTTAATGACTTTATTCCAAGCTGGAGCATATATTATTGGAAATGCATTTGGACAATTATCGGTTACAAATGCAATTTTAGTATTTCTTCAGTTAACTGCTGCCGGAATAATTGTAATCATGCTTGATGAGCTAGTTCAGAAAGGTTGGGGTCTTGGAAGTGGTGTCAGTCTATTTATCATGGCAAATGTAGCCGGGCAAGTATTTCTTAACAGTTTTGATCCAAACCCTGCAAGTGGTTCAACCTTACCTCGTGGAGTAATAACTGCGATTCTAGCTCTAGCTCGTGATGCATTTAGTGGTCAACCAGTAGACTGGCTACAAATTTTGTATCGCCCCGGTAATGCTCCTAGTATAGTGGGCTTGGTTGTAACTGCATTCATTTTCCTATCGGTTATATATCTTGAATCTGTGAAAGTTGAGATACCTCTTCAATATGCTCAATATCGTGGTATAAAAGCACGTTATCCAATAAAGCTTATGTACACTTCAAATATTCCAGTCATTCTTGCTCAAGCACTTTATGCAAATATTATCTTCTTTACACAGATTCTCTGGCAACGTACAGGTGGTAGTAACTTCTGGTTAAACTTACTTGGTAATTACAAAGAAGGAACCAGCAATCGCTTAATTCCACAACCTGATAGCTTGGTATATTATATCACGCCCCCACAAGGCCTTGAATCTACACTTGCAGATCCTTTACATGCATTAATTTATGCTGTGATCTTAACGTTGTTGTGTTACTGGTTCAGTGTTATTTGGGTCGACATATCTGGTATGGCACCACGTGATATTGCACGCCAGCTATTAGATTCTGGCTATATTGTTCCAGGATTCAGAAGATCTGAGAAAGTCCTTGAAAAATTGTTGAACCGTTATATACCTGTTGTCGCCGGTGTGGGCGGTTTAATTATTGGTCTTCTTGCAGCATTTGCAGACGTTCTCGGTGCGTTATCTAGTGGTGCGGGAATTCTCCTGATGGTATCCATTATTAATCAATATGCTGAACAACTTGCAAAAGAACAACTTGCAAGTGCAGAACCTGGTCTTGGTGGCCTATTAGGTATAATCTAATAGGCTACTTTATAATCTTTTTTTATGTGTCTTAGTAATTGTTATAAATGAAACTTTATTTCGTTTATTTGATAATTATAAACTGCACTGGAGCGTTTAATAGTATGAGTACAAAAAGAAATTTGGTCATTGTTGTTGGTGTTCCTGGTGCTGGAAAAACAACTGTAATTACTGGTGCGATAGAAAAGATAAAAAAAGAATATGGCAAAGAAGTTCTGCTTTTAAACTTTGGCACAGAAATGTTAAACCTAGCTATCAAAGAGAACCTTGTTGAAAATAGAGATCAAATTCGCAAATTATCTACCTCTATACAACGTGACTTACAAAAACGGGCTGCTGAAGAGATCGCGAAAAAAAGTACTGGTTCAATTGTCATTGTTGATACGCATGCCTTGATCAAAACAAATAATGGTTATCTTATTGGGCTACCTGAATGGGTTGTCAAACCATTATCTCCTAAGACTGTTGTTTGTATTGAGGCTGAACCTGAGCAAATTGCCACAAGGCGAGTTACAGATGAGGCAAGAATCCGTGATGGTGAAGCCGTATCCGCAATTAATGAACATCAAATATTAAACCGTGTGGCAGCAATATCTGTTGGTACGCTGACCGGTGCAACTGTGCGGATTATTAAAAATTACGATAATCAATTAGAATCCGCTATTAATGAACTTGTTTCAACATTAATGGAGTGAATATGAATGGACCCATGGGGCGATTTTACAGCGTGGTTTGTTTCCGTTTTTTATGGATTTAAAAATCCACCAATGTCTATAATTTTAATTGTCGTAGTCAGTCTTTCAATTTCTTTTATATCTAATATTGCGTTAAAACTAACTACAGATGTCAAACAATTAGCTCGATATTCTAAAGAAATTAAGGAATTTCAAAAACTTAAAATGGAAGCACAAAAGACGCAAAATAAAAAGCTATTGCAAAAAGTAAAACGAAAGGAAAAATATATATCAAAAATTCAATCATATACAATGAAAGCTCGATTTAAGCCTATGTTAATCTTCTTTATACCATTTTTGATCCTCTTTAGCTTGCTACGCGCATTATTTGGTGATGAAGTTGTTGCAATATTGCCTTTTAATTTAGATAAGATTTTACCTGTAGCAGGTTGGGCAGGTATATCTACAAGTTTTGGTTTTGGGTTATACTTTTGGTCTTTCTATTTTCTAGTTGGTTTTGGTCTTAGTTCAATTCTTCAAAAAATTATGGGAACTTCTCCTCAGTGAGAGGTTCTCTTTAATATATTTTATAAATGTAAACGTGCCTATTTTTATATGATTTAAATTGAATTCTAAACATGATATTAAAGCTGTCTTTATAATTGAAGCTGAATCGGGCCGTAGTATATATCAAAGGACTTATGCTGCAGAATTTAATAATCAATTTGAATTATTATCTGGTCAACTTAGTGGAATATATGCAATTCTAAATAATGAAATGATCGATGATCGATTGAAAAGCGTAGATACTGAGGATACGCGTTTTATTTGGGTTAAGCGTGGGCCAATCGTTCTAATGGCTGCAACTGCATTAAAAATAAACAAATCTTATATCAAAGCTATGCTGGAAACGTTATATGAAATTTTTGAAAAATATCTAAAAGAGAGTGGTCAAACCCTTGAACACTTTTTAAAATTCAATTCAGAATTGTCTAAAGCGTTGTCTATACTAGATAATAAAGTTGATGAACTTGTAGGGCAGTTTGAATTAATTGATGAAAATGTAATTGCAAAGAAAGCAATGGATAGTCTTGAAGTTTATGAACAGTTGTATTATCGCCTGCTACGGATGGTCGATCAAGAAAATAGAGCCGAAATTATTAGCAAAATTAAAAATATGCATTCCGAAGCATTAAACAAATATATTCACACTCAAAAATTTGTATTCGATAGAAATGGCATCGCATTAACTAATTTTTCCAGTAAAGAATTAGAATCGTTTAAATATCGCGAAATACGTGCAATCTTAGAACAAATTCTTAAAGATATCTCTGATTTAGTTCGTAAAAGTATTGGTGAAGAAAATTATAGAAAAAATCTATTTTATTACATTGTTCCTTATATAAAAGAAGACTGGGTTAGAATTCGAGCTTATGCAATTGATGATGATATTATATATCATGTTTTCTGATACAGTTCGCGCATTGATAAGCAATTATCCTACGTTAGATGCTCTGCGATAGCCATTTCACGGATATACACATCATGCATAGATGAGAGGGTTTTTGGGTATCACTCTATTTTTCTAAGAATGTTTTTGGATATAATATATGCAAGATGTAGTATATTCTAAATACTCAAATTACTTGATTTGATGTCGTTACACGGTTATGAGTGTTTAGGCGATTCATCACCCTTTCAAAAGTGATGCTTTCTTGTAGTTTTATTTCTAAATTATTTTGCCGGAGATATCCCTACTTTTGTAAGAATTTCTGAAATTATTGCCTCTAATAAGATCATTGCACTAAGCTCAAACAATGAACCCAATGGATGTAGTGGTGTATGTAAGCCACTTAATTGTCGTGGAGCATAATCTAGTGCTGCATCAGCATCCTCGATTCGCCCTTTTAATTCTACCAATTCATCAGCTAGTTCCCCGAGTGGCGATTTTGGTCTAGACGTAATAGCTATTACTTTTGCTCCTTGTGATTTTGCAGCTTCTGCGGCATTAACAGTAAACTGAGTCGTACCAGAACCACTTATTGCAACAATACAATCTTTCTCTCTGGCTTTTGGTACTATTGTTTCTCCAACGACAACAACTGAAAATCCTACTGCATATAATCTCATTGCAAAGCTTTTCGCAACTAATCCGCTTCTTCCAGCCCCAACGACGAAAACATTTCCACCTTTTACCTTTGTAATTATTATTCGTTCGATCATACTATTTATTTGTTCACTATCTACATCATTAAGCACTTTTGTTATATTCTCTAATAAAGTATCAATTGAATCTTTTGCCATATGAATCACCTATTTTTCTAACACAATAATTTGTCGTTCCACATATTGGTTTGGTTTTTTATCAACTATAATCGTTCTATTCATTTCAACATAATCTTTTAGTTCCTCTGAAATGTATTTGTTAGGTAGTAGTTTTACAATTTTAAATCCGAGCTTCTGAGATATATTTTTAATATCCACAGCAATTATTCCTCTATTTGTATTATATCGCGGAGTGGTAAGTACAATTCTCTTCTTTGGTTCTAATATTTGAATGGCTTCTCTTAATACTTTGTAATATAATTGTTCTAATTTTTGCTTAATCTCTATTGCTTTGTTATATTGTATTTGTTCTTTTTGTACCGGTCCTAAATCTGGTTCTGTGCAAATTGCGTCTATTTTTTCGTGTATATGTCTCTTAAGTTCTGTCGCATCACCTTGTATTATCTTTATTTTCATTTGTCTTTTTAGATGTGGAATAAGCCAGCGTAGGTTAGCTCTAGAATATTTTACTTGCTTTTCGTCAATATCCATTCCTATTACATTGATTTCCATAAGTAGCGCTTCCATAAGTATTGTACCGGTTCCACAAAATGGGTCTAATATTGTATCGTTTTTTCTAGCTCTGGCTAAATTAATTATGATCCGTGATAACTTCGGGCTTGTTGAGATTTCTGGAAAAACATATGGTCTTCCTCTATCTCGTGCTTGTTGCCATATAGAATCATAAACAGTTGCAGTTCGCGATATGTATGTATTTTTATATGTTTCTACAATCATGATTTCGGCATTTGGTGGTGTTGTTAAACGTTCTTTTATAATCATATTTGGCCATAATGGATTTGTTGGATTTTTGTTTGATGTCTCCATATTTTTTATTTTATATATATAATATCTAGCTTTGGATGCGCCTAGATCATATAATCTCTGCTTTGTTTTATTGCTAAGATAATTAATTGCTTGAATTACATTAAACTCCGGGTTTGAGTCTATTATTGGATAAATACTTATTGTAAATTTTATCCTTTTTCCTTTGATTTTTTGCCAAACTTTCGGGATCCAATTCTCAGGTTCTATCTCTTCTCTCTTTCTTCTTTCATAACCAAACATTTCAGATAGAAGCCTATTTGGGGATTCAAATAAAATTGAACCAATTTTTAAGGTTCCACCAAGTCTACACTGAATCTTATCAAGTTCTTTTAATGTTAGTTTTCGATTTACATTAACAATACATACTTTTGGAGATAAATCTACAACTTTAAATTTTATATTGTATATCTGAAGAAGTTCGATAATTTCAGCAATTGCTAATCTCCAGTTCTTCCCTAAAACAAACAAATATTTTGGCATATGGACCTTCCTATCATATTTATTTGGAAATATATATATTTATGATGTATATGTTATCTTATGTTAATATATATTAAATAGGTTGTATCTGCAATGATGTCGAACGGTCAACAGAAACGATCCTTGAGTGCATTCTTGGTTATAATCAGACCGCAAAATTGTATTATTGGCGGCATTACTGTATTAGCTGGAATACTTATGTCAAATAAAATGTTTGGTTCTCTATTTACAATTAACGAGCTCATGCCTTTATTACTTCTTGGATATTTTACATATTTCTTTATAGCTGCTGCAGGAAATGTTGTAAATGATTATTATGATATTGAGATCGACAAAATAAATCGACCACATCGTCCTTTACCCAGTGGAAAAATGTCGTTGCGACAGGCAAAATATTATATCATATTTCTTTCAGCAATTGGAAGCCTTTTAGCTTTATTCACACATATTTTCGCATTCCTTGTTGCATTGATATTTATTATCGTTGGATTTTATTATGCATCTAAAGTCAAAATTCTTGGTATTTGGGGCAATTTTACTGTTGCATTTTCGTTTAGTTTCGGTATTTTTTATGGTGCATTCATTTATGGTACTCTTATCGGAAATTACAATATTCATTTTTCAATAATTCTTTTCTTCATGGCGAGTTTCTTTATTTTGCAGGCTCGTGAAACTATTAAAGGTATGGAAGATATTGAGGGCGATAAATTACGTGATGTACGCACGATAGCTAGAGTATATGGTCTAAAAACAGCTGCAGTGGTTGCTATTATCTTGAATACAATCGGTGTCATTTCATTTTTCCTTATTTGGTATTTTGGCTATGCAGGAGTAAACTTGATCATATTACTCATATTAGGTGGGTCAGTAGTTATATTTTCATCAATCTCTTTGTTGATTAATTACAAATCACCAAAACATCAAATGATTGCCAGTACCTTGGATAAGTTAGGCGCATTGATCGGATTAATTTCGTATATTTTAATTGCGATATAAAAATAGCAAAAGCAATCTATGGGCATCTATAGTGCCCATAGAAAAACTCCAATCATTACTGCGGTTGATATAATTGCAAGAATGACTGCATGTAATGTTGGTGTTTTATGGACTTCTCTAATCCCAAAGATTAATAGAAAACCTGCCCAGATTAAACCAACTGCTGTAAGTGCATTTAGTACACCCCATATTGGATTGTTTACAATTAGTGTATTTAATGCATCAAATGTATATTCTGAACCCCCATATTGGATGTTTGGTAATCCCACAATTAAAATTGGTATGAACATCGTTCGTAGTAATAATAATGGTACCATTGTAAATGCAATCATATTTAAGGTATGTTTGTATTTTCCTGTTCCCCCAGCAAATTTGTACGCTAGCCATGCAAAGAATGAACCAATGAACCAAATAATTATTATTGTTAATAGCATTGGTATAAACCAACCGAAAACTATTAGTAATCCACTAGGACCATATGTGTTTGAAAGTAAAATACTTGAATCTACTACTTGTGGTACTGTACTATTTCCGACGGTTACATAAACTGTTTCTGTAATGTATATGTGACTTACAGCAATTAACATAAATGCAAGGTTAAGTAAAGCAAATAACATTATGATAAAGAAAGATCCTTTTGCGGGTCTTAATGCAATATCGCGAAATGTAGATGCTGGATATCTTAATACACCATATATTCTTCGAAAGGTTCCTAATGGGACTGGTTCGGGAGTGGTGTCGCGCTTTAAGAAAGGTAAAATTCTTTCTAGTTTTTCTTCTCCTATTTTCGAACCGCAATATGGACATATAATTGTATCAATACTAACATTCATACCGCATACTGGGCAAGTTTTCTCAAATGGCATGCTATTTGCTCCTGTTTCTCTGAGTTTATTATATTACTATATTTTGTTAAATACATATTTTTAGTTATCGTATCTGTATATCATTACCAATACTTGAAACTATTTCGTAATGTTGACTTTACAACCACCAAATATGGTATCCACGCATCACCGGTCCATTGAATTATATTTAGCATCATTGTATATTCCATTATTGCAAGTGGTGGCCAGCTATCTGAGAAAAACAATGGGACTATTATCAAATTGAGTGGTATCATTAGTGCTAATCTTACAATGAGTGCGAAAATCATTGAAATTGTATATATTTTGAATTTAAGTATATAATCTGAACTTATATCCTCTGTTTTGCTGCTGTAATATTTGAAAAAAATCCATGGAATTAACATCATTGGAAGTGTTGCAATAAGCTTCATAAATGGACCAATTCCAGTTGGATCAAAATACATTAAACCTAATGTGCCTAAAAGACTAGTAGTAATTCCAACTGTGATTCCAAATATTAAAAATGCAACTATCCAGATTATTGATACTGGGTCAAACAATGCGAAACCCCAACCTGGAAGTCTTGGAATATATGCTGCAGAAAATGCAGAAACTAATGAAATTGCACCAAAAATGGATGCTGCAGTTATTTTTTGAGTTTTAGTTGTATATATTAAACTGTCTTCGGTCATTTTTATCGAAGAAATCGACAATCACTTCATTAATAAATTTTGCGTATATACTCAAAATTGAGTAAATTATATCAAAAAATTTTTGAACATTGAGTAACTTTAATAAGGTAAATTAATCTATGAACAATAGATTTGAAAATAGGCAAGGTGAAGTTAATTGTTTATGCCATCGTCAATTGGATATGACCGTGCAATTACAGTATTTTCCCCTGAAGGTCGACTATATCAAGTAGAATATGCGAATGAAGCAGTTCGTCATGGAACTCTTGCAATTGGTGTAAAGTACAAGACTGGTGCGATTATGGTTGTTGAGAAACGCGTTTCCAGTCCTCTAATGGATATTGATTCACTAAAGAAAATATATATCATTGACGATCACGTTGGGGCTTCGATTGCTGGATTGCCTGCCGATGCTCGCAAATTAATTGACCAAGCAAGGATAAAATGTCAGATTAACAGATTGACATATGATGAACCTATTTCGATTCGTTCATTAGTTATTGATATTTGTGATACCAAGCAATTGCACACTCAATATGGTGGAGTTCGTCCATTTGGTGTGTCTCTATTAATTATTGGTATTGATTCTGATGGACCTCAATTATACACTACAGATCCTTCAGGAAGTTTCTGGGGATGGAAAGCTACAGCAATTGGTAGTGACTCTGATGCTATTCGTGAATACTTTGAAGATAATTATAAGCCTGATTTCACACAAGCTGAGGCAATAAAACTAGCAATAGATGCGCTCAAAAAAGTAAAAGGGGACGCATTTAAGAACCTTAAAGTTGAGATTGCCGTTATTGATGAATCTGATAAAGTATTCAAAATTTTAAATAAGACTGAAACAGAACAATATCTCTAATTTCTTTACTTTTTATTTTCGAGCTTTTGCTCTCACATATCTTATTATTTTTCTTGATACGTTTTCACCAATAGCTTCTTCTAATCCATGCCAACTTGGCGCCGCATTTGTCTCTATTACATAGGGTCCATCTTTTCCCTCAATTATATCAATTCCTGTATAATCAAGTCCTATTGCATGAGCACTTTTAATTGCTATTTCCTCTAATTCCTCACTTAATTTGCAACCAACCGGTTTCGCACCTTGTGAGACATTTGTTTTCCAATTTGTAGAATATCTATACATGGCACCTATTACTTCATCGCCAATTACAAAAGCTCGTATATCTCTATCTGGCTTTTCAATATACTCTTGTAAATAGAGGACTTGTCCAAGAGAAAATATGAATTTTAAAGCTCGATATGCTAAATCTTTATTATCAGTTTTTATTATACCATATCCCCTGGAGCCCAATAATGGCTTTATTATGACGCTTTTCACATGATCTAAGAACTCAATTGCAGCATCTAAGTTTTCCGTGACTCTAGTTTTTGGTACTGGAATACCGGCTTTACTTAATGTGAATAATGCGGCATATTTGTCTTTAGCTTTTCTAAATGCGTGGGTTGAATTTATTACGGGTATCCCGGCATTTTCTAAGTGTTCAAATAAGCTTATTCTATACGTAAGTTGGTCTGTTGTACCAAATCCATATGTTCTTAATATTATTGCATTAAGATCATTCAAGGGCTCTAATTGTTTTCCTATTGAAAAGTTGTCGGGTATGTCTGCAGTAACTTCTTGAACTTGAAATGGTACGGGTTCCTCGCCTTCATCCTTAATTGCCTTAATTAACTCTGCAGTAGTCCAATTACTAATGTCTTTGTGATATGCTATTCCAATTTTCATATATATCCCTTCATTATATTGAGAATAAATAATCATTAAACTCGTCAAATTTTAATAGATAGTCGTTAAAATTTGCTACTGGTATTATTGGAATTCCATTAATTATATCCATATCTTCATTTGCCCATGTTACTATTATTGGAAACATTCTTACATTTTTCTCTTTTATTATTTTTAATATTGGATATTTTTCTATATTTTCATAAGATCGCTTCATTGCGATCACACGTTCTTTTTGCTTTATCGCTGCGGCTCTAAGTGCTGAGTGTTTACTTGGGCGATGTTTCCATTTTTTACAATCTATGGCAATTCCATAATTATATGATATTCCAATTACATCAATTTCATATAATTTCTTTGTTCTTTTGTCTCTAAATCTAATATTCTTGCCCGTAATAAAATCATGTTCTTTGAGGATCTCTTCAATAAACGATTCAAAGTCTTTCCATGTTGAATACTGTAAAATTTGTTCGATATCAAAGTGATTTTGTAAGAGCTTTTCAGCTGCAAATAGTTTTAGATGTGGAGTTATTGTTATAGTATTTGTGGATTCGTAATACGCAATATTGTCTATATCTTTTATTTCTAATTTATCGCCTACAGATAATTTTAATATTTTAAACAAAAAATCAATTTCTAGATTATTTCTGTTCATATTTTATTCCAATTTCTAAATCTTTATTTAGATTGTTATTGCTCCAAACATTTCGGATAGTTCCATCCATTGTTATAATTTTATTTGGATTAATTGTAAATGTATACTCTTTTTTATGCACATTAATGACTCCAATTGAACTCATAAATCCTCCTGTTAATACTTTAAGTGCATTTGATTGAAAAATTTCATACTCTATATGGAATGTAATTTGCTCTCCAGGTAAAAGCATCTTGGGTAATGTAAATGTAATTGTATTGCTATTAATTACATATTTAAGATCAAAAATCTCATTATGAAATTCGATATATGCCTTTTTCACAAGGGATTTTTCTTCAATAGCAAATCTAAATATTTGGTTTATCTGTGCAATATTTTTTGTATTTAGTATTGTAAATTTCTTATTTGCTATGACATGTTTCAAATTTATTACATCATATGTAGAAATTGATATCCAATTAATTAATCCGCCCTCGTCTCTTCCTGTTATTCTTCTTTTCGGCTCTCCTTTTTCTTTTGAATACTTTATTTTTGGTAAATTGAAATATGGCGCTCCAATTGAGTTTCGTATCTCTATTTGTTTTGCTAATTTTATTGGTGCAATTTTAAAATTGTCTTCTTCTGTTATATCTATCCCTTTTGCATTGTATATTTTTGTTTTATTTGGTCCTAATGGATTGCCTAATGTTAGATATATAAAAAATACATTTAGCTTTACAGAATCGCCTTGAATGATTTTATCAAGTAGTTCTGAAAATTCGGTGTTTAGTGTCCATGAGACATATATTATTGCATTGACTTTTTCGTTAATTAGCAAATCGATTATAGAATTATCAAAAAGTTCGTCATTTTGAATTATCCCAAATTTTACATTTCCTACATCTATAATTCTTAATTTTGAGTCATTAAACATGTTTATATTGATTGATAATTCATGATCTACAAAAATATAATTCTGTTTTGAGATTACTAATAAATTTGGGATTGTTTTAATTTCATCTAAAATTTCATCGATATTATACGGATATATTGCTATTTTAAGTTCTGACTCGCATTCTTTAAAATAGTTTATATTTGTTAAGAATGAATATTTGTCATAGATTTTATTATTCGAATAGTATGGTTCGAGGATGGATAGTGAATGCTTTCTACATTTCAATGTAATTCAATGATTCGTTTAATATTTATAGATATGAATATTACGTTTTGAGGAGGTATTATATGGACGATCTTATTCAAAACTGGGAAAGGGTAATAGAAGCTTTTAATCAATGGTTGTCTTTTGAAGGTACTGAATTTGGTCCTCAAGTTCAATATCTATCTCTTGATGAACTATTAAAATTCACGCATGAAGAAATGTTAACTTATCTCATAGACTTACGAGATGTCTTAATTGCACATAGGCTTTCTCAAGTTGATAATTGTAGATTAGCCATTGGCGATGTTTTATCGGCTGTTTCTGGTCCGGAATATAGTGCAGTTCTTCAATCCATGTTGGATATTCTTGACAATATTGAAGAATTATTAATGCGATTTAGTGATTTATTAACAGATCTTATTGATGCAATCAGCGAAAAAGATACAGATGAAGCATCATTAATCATTTCTGAATTATTAGAAATTGAAACAGAGATTAGACATTATATGAGTTTATTTTCACAAGGTTTTGCCAAAATGGAGGCGCTTGGATTACGTGCGCCAGATTTTATCTAATATACAAATATTGAAAAGTGTTTTTGTTTTTTATTTTTCTAATTAGGAGTGTGTCGATGCATTGCCGTCCAAAATTAAAATCTCGGAATTGGAGAAATGGTACTCTAAAAAGATTAGTAAGAAAACAAAGTCTTTCAGAAATGATGGTAAAAAAATTGTAAATTCAATTAAGAAGTTATTACCTGATATAATTGAAGTGGCAGAGCGTCTTAGTGGCCCTGAAGAAACTGCAGAACTTGAAGGAATTGCTTATAGATATGGTGAAAAAATAAAAGAACTTGTAGATTCTATTGAAATTCCTGAAGAGATAACATATTCCGGTATTGAAAATTTGGAGAAAAGTATTCGTTCATTTTTCGTTGAAATTACTGATTGGGGCCGGCGTTGGATCCCTAGATTAGACAAAAAGTATAAACCGATAATTCGTGATCTAGACCATTTATTAAAAATACTTCAGAGTGATTATCAAAAATTGCTAAAATTTATGCAGGCCTATTCATGGGTAAAGGATCTTGAACGTGTCAAAGATCATATTGAAAACATGTATTCTCTTATCGATAAGATTAGTTTTTATGAAGAAGAAATCAAAATGGCGGAATCAAAATCTAAAACTGCGAAAATTGAATTAGAGAAAGCACAAACCGAACTTGAAAAATTTATGGAGAGTACAAAGGCAGCTGAACTTTTGTCTATAGATGCAGATATTAAATCTCTTGAAAGCGAACTTAAAATGAAATTAAGTCCATTGAAGAAAGCCTTTAAAAAGTATCAAAAGGCAATGGATGAGCATACTGCTACGGTATATCCCGGTGGTGCAAAGGCTATTTCATCATATTCTGAAGATCCACTAAATGCTATTTATGAAGATGATGATGGTTATCCTTCTTTAAAGGCGGCATTGCGCGGACTAATTGAAACGATAAATGCCGGAAATCTCTCTTTAAAGGACCGCCTGCAAAGGCGAGCAATTGAAGAATCTGAAAAAATAATTAATGGTTCATTATTAAAAATTCAAAAGAAAGCGAAAGAGCTTATTTCACGTAAGAATGAGCTATTACAAAATTCAAATGTTTATACACGCCTCAAGGAATTAGAAGACGCCTTAGAAGAAGCAAAACGCAATCTAGAATATCATCAAAATGTCTTACTAAAATCGCAAGACGATCTTAAAAAGCATCATGAGAAAATACATGAATATAAATTAAAGATTGAGTCTGAAATTCAAGAGCGAATTGAAGAATCAGTTGAAATCATATTGTAGGCGATTATAAATGCCCTATATCATTGCATCATCTAAGGACATGGCGTCTTTGACAATTAAACGGCAATTGTTGACACACTTTGAATTTAATACAACTGAAATTGAATTTGACGGCTATATCGTGTATAGGTTCAAAGATACTGATGTATTATTAATAACATCTGATAGAGATTTAATCAATACAAATCATATCGAGAAAAAATTCAAGACCGACCTATTTATTTTTGCATCTCGTCATAAATCTAAATCTGGCGTACCTGCATTATTAGCACATACTCCTGGAAATCTTGGTAATGATGCATCGTTGGGTGGAAATCCGCGTGAAATTGCGGTATCTGCGCCTATGGCATTAAAACTCGCACTTATCGAATTAATGCGTCAAAAGATAATTCTTAGTTTGAACGATTTTGATGTATCGCTCGAAGCAACGCATCATGGTCCAACTGATCTGAATACTCCCATTATATTTGTTGAATTGGGTAGTGATGAAACCCATTGGAACAACAAATTGGGTGCTTTGGCTGTAGCTCGCTCTATTATGCGGATCGCATTAGAATATAAGCATTCAGAAAAGAATGCTATTGGTTTTGGTGGAGGGCACTATGTCTCAAAATTTAATGATATTGTGTATTCGACAGACATCGCTATTGGACATATGGCCGCAAAATATGTACTTGACCAATTAGATGAAGACATGGTACGTAAGATGGTTGAACGGACCGATTCCAAAATCGATTTTGCAATTATTGATTGGAAAGGGTGTTCAGGCAAGCAAAGGCGTCATTTAATCGATATTTTTGAGGCGATAGGTCTTCCATATTATAAGGGCAAGCAGATTCTAAAAAATGCCAAAGTTTTTTAGTCAGTAATTATTTTTTTTATAGGGATTATTTATGTCAGCGGGGAAAAAGAAAACAAGTAATGAAAATAAAGAAATTATAGCAAAATTAAAAAAAATCGAAAATAAGCTTGAAGAACTGTCTTCAATGCAATCCACAATTAATGAGTTGAGAGAATTTACAGAAGAAATTCGTGAAATTGTGGCAATAATTGTTCAACAAATGGATTCATTGGAGCGAAAATACAATAAGGCGCTAAATCAAATTGAATCTTTTCTGGCGTCACAAAAGACTGCAGTTCATGAGACAGCTGCTGTTGTATCTTCAGAGGAAAAGAGTAAAGAAACATCAAGTGAACCCTATATTTCTACTGCTAGTACAATTTCATCATCACAAATTATTTCGCATAGTGTTCCTGAACCTGAGCGAGATAGTATTGAATTAGAGTCACTGAATTCCGAATCTCCCACTGCAATTGGTATTTTAACAGAATTAAAATCAAAAATTTCAGTGAACTTAGATGCGCATGAACTATCTAGAACGATGGAAATCCTCCGAGATCGTATGCCTGATTTGTTACCCACATATCTACCGCTACTTTTCGAAATGGGAAAATGGTCTAAGAATTTAAAATCATATCCTGAGGGCCAGACGTTGAACGATGCAGATGTAAATGCATTAAAATCTGACATTGATTCTTGGATACAACGAATTGAAAAAGTTCTCAGTCGCCGAAAATAAAATTTAATGGGCAATAGAAAAGCTAAATATCTTCTTTTTTATTTTATATTTTAGAACTAAACTAAAATCTCGGTGGGATTGAATTTGGATTATGCACGATATAGTCTTGACTTTGCATCTCGTGTATGCTTTCTTAATAGAACTGATGATAATGGTATAATGCAAGAAATGTTAAAACTGGTTGAAACAAAATGTGCGCAATGCCAATCAGATCGTTTAACATGCAGCATAAAGCCCGATTGTGAAAATAGAAATCTTCTAAACATGATGATTGATATTGGTATGAAGCATGAGCACCTCCCTAAGTATTGTTATTCTCAACATATGACTGAAATTAAAGCATTTATTGATGGGCATGGTATGAGTGTTAATGATAAGCGAATTTATATTAAAGATTTATTTAAATTAGTAAAAGTACGTTCCATGCGCGAATTCATAAATTTTGCAAAAAATAAATGGGACGATTACTTTATGGTTAGAAAGGCTAAATATCTTCTTATATCAGCTAATGACCTGTTAATCGAATTTAACTTTATAAAAGGTATTGCTATTGTAAATCCCACGAATTCTGTAATCTCCACGATAGACCAATTTGAGCTTTATTTAGAATCCTTTAAGAAAATATATGCAATTGATTACGTCTTATCATATCCAATACGGAATTGGGGCATTTTAAAATTTGAAATACCCCACTTGATTGATCGGTCTATATATTTTGAAAAATTGGGTGAACTATTCAAGTATGTTGAGATACAAAATTCTGAATCTAAATCATATGTAATTATTGAAGTTTTTGAAGATAATGATTCACATTGGGGTATTAATATGCCGATACGTAGTCTTAGAACGCTTTTTTCACTTATCTCAGATGAGATCAAGGAGGGAGAAAAATGAGTGATGAATATCAAGTTATTCAAGACATACTCTCAAAAAATTTTGAGCTAAGTACTGATGAAGTTTCCGTATATTTACCTATCTTGGTTGCAGGTCCTTTAACTTCTGGTGAAATCTCAATTTTATCAAAATTATCTCTTAGCTCAGTCGAATCGATTCTGTCTAATTTAATTGCCCGTAAGTTTATAATAAAAATTGAAGGCGTTGTAGTAAAATATAAAGCTGCTCCTCCATTTGAATCATTAAGTGAAACGATACGTCAGGTTACTAAGTCATTTTCAAAAATGAGTGAGGTTGCAGAATCTGGATCATCTGAAGTAATAAATTTGATTTCAAAAATAATTGATGATTTCCAAAATAGCTTTGCAAAAACCACGGAAAGCATTGAAGCAACATCAAAAGCTATTATGTCCGAAACTCAAAGCTTGATAAAGAAAATCGTTGATGAACTTGAAAAAAGTATAGATTCATACCTTTCAGGTGTTAGTTCAAGTAGCAAATCAAATATCAATGAGATCGTCTCATCATTGAAAAATGAAATTGATACGTCTTTAAAAAATATAATATCTGAACTTGATACAGTACGTGAGCAAATTAATAAAACAATATCCACTCGTTCTGATACAATTATTGATTCTCTTAATAATGAAAAGGTGTCGGCTGATAAAAAAATTGATGAGACACTCAATACTTTAAATGAAACAATTTCTAATGTATCCGAAAAAATTGAGACTGTTTTATCAAAGCTTAAATCTGATTTTGTTTCAGTTCTTTCTGATATCGCAAAAAGCGTATCTGAAATTAAATCCATGGATACTAATCAAATAGATACTTTATTGGCAACAATCTCGAAGAAAATTGAACGCATCTCTCAAGATAGTATTCAAGAGTTATCAAAATTGAGTGATGATGCAAGAACTTCTTTAGAACATGCAATTGGTGAAATTGATACAAGTAATCAAGAAATTCTAAAATCTGTGGAGAAGGCTTTTGAGAATGCGCGTGATAGCTTAGCTGCGGTTAATAACGAGATTGATGAATGGCGAAATGGAATTGATACGTATATTGAGATTATAAGATCTTCTGCAATAGCACAATTGGAAAGAATCCATAGTCTAGAAGATACTTTTTTGAAAAACTCTCGTTCTGCAATTTTAAATGAATACGAGCAATTGTATAAAAAGCGAAAGGAATATCTAGAGCAATTAAAATCATTAGCTGAGTCAATAAGTCTATCTGGTAAGGAAGTTGTACATAGTGTTGAATCAACAATCAAAGACGAAATTGAAAAATCATTCAAATTACTAAATGAAGAATATACTGCTAAGAGTCATGAAATAACAAAAAGTATTGATGCTGAACACAAGAAGTTAATCAAAGAAGTTCGTGATACTATTGATTCAACTGCGAATACCTCTATATCAAATCTTAGAGACGTAAAAAATGCGGTTGATGAATCCCTATCTAAAGTTCAGCAAATTGTTAAAACATATATCGATGAGTTTAGCAAGTCCAGTGATGAATTATCCACATCAACATTAGATGAAATTCTTGATTTGATAAATCGTTATAAATCTTCAATATCTTCAAAGATCGATGAGGTTGAATCTGCATATTCTCAAATCTCAAAATCTCTAAGTGATGAAATTAGAAATGTACTAAACAATCTTGACACAGTAATTTTTGAAGAGATAACCTCTAGTTTGACGAAAATAAATGATTATGCCGGATCTTTAAATGAGACAGTAGTAAAGCTTGTAGATTCCCAAGTTTCAAAGCTAGATGCTGAAAAAGAAAGAATAAAGCAAGAATTCAAAAAATTCTCTGAACAAATGATTTCAAGTTTTATTGACATGGTACATTCGTTTGAATATTCTATGAACCAGTTTCTAGAAAGCCATATTGATGATACTAAAGTTCAGATTCGAAAGTCATATACTGAATTTACTGAACTCGTCAACAGTGAATTGAAGAAAATCAACGAGCATTCTCAATTAATCAAATCAAATATTGAGGGTGTCTTAGATAAGTATGTTAAAACGGTTGATGAAAAGCTTAATGCAGTTCAGGCAGAACTCAATGAACTTGTTAACAACAACATTCTTGAAACGCAAGAAATGGTTTCTACCCTTGATACCTCTCTGAAGAAATTATTATCAAGCTATACACAACGATCTCATGATCTATATGATAGTATCTCTACACCAATCCATGAGGAATTAACTGGTGTTAGTGAATCTCTTTCATCAAAAATTAATGAATCTGAATCAACAATTCGAGAATTATCTCAATCTACTATATCTAAATCAATAAATCAGATTAACAAAATTTCCCTATCTATTAACAAATATGTCGAATCCTATGCAAACTCCCAAAAAGAGGTTTTGCAAGATATATTCTCTGAAATATCTAACTCATTTACGAAAATTGATGAATTCTATGATCAATCAATATCTGAAAAACAGAGTGTATTTATTAATTCTATAAATACGCTTGTTGAATCTATATCCGAAGATCGAATTTTATTAGATAAGACCCTTGATGATACTATTAAATCGATTAAAATGAAGACCGATGGTCTTATTGCAAATGCACGCGACCAAATTTCTTCTGGCTTATTGAATTTAGTAACTACTGCAGAAGCATCATCAGATCGTGTATCTATAATAATTAAGGACTCATATGAGCAAATAGATAACATTAAGTCTGAAAACATCGAATTACTTAATTCACTAAAGATAAATCTCACTGGTAAGATGCGAACAATTCTTGAAAATGAAATCAATAAATCAATCGATATTACTCGAACTATAACGTCTCAAATTAATGACAATATTGTTTCCGTAATAAATGATAACTTTACTGCACTAAAATCAAAGCATGATGAAATATTCTCAAAGTTCAATTCTGCTTTATCTGAATATCAAAATATGTCTATAAACAATATCGATAACTCATTATCATTAGTTTCAGAATCTCTAAATAGCTCTAATACTGCATTCATAAGCACTGCAAATTCAATTAGTGATACGCATTCTAAGCTTCTTAATTCAGTAATTCAGCACTTAACTGGTAATACTGAAGCTATTGAAAGTATTATCTCAGGTTCAATAAATAATATCCGTAAAGTTACAGAAACTACTGGGAAAAATATTAATGTAATTGTTAAACGTAATATCAAATCTCTTGAGACAAAAATATCTAATTTGGTAAATCAAATAAATCAAACAACAAAATCCGAAATTGATAGTGTGTCTGATGAACTCAATTTGATTATAAATCGTGAAAGTTCAAAAATGATTTCTGAAACAAAAGAAATTTTTGACACTATTGGTAAAAAGGTAAAAACTGATCTTTCTTCATATGATACAAAAATAAACAAATCATTTAAGAAGATCATTGAAAGTTCGCAATCTGCAATTTCTGAAACTACCAAATTCTCTCAATTATTAGAAGAATTATGGAAAATCACAGATCGGTTTATCCCACCTGGTTCTGAACTCACTTGGCATATCACCGGAAAAGACGCAATAATTGCCCACATATCAGATATGCTCAGTAGAACAAAATCGATCGTTATTTTATCTGTTCCAGATATTGAATCAATTTCTGTTGAGCAGTTATCACAAGTCCCAACAGGTGCAAAGCGTGTTCTTATTTCACCATTAAAGAAAACTCATGAGTTGTATCAAAAAATAAAGGACCTAGGCTGGGAAATCTGGACTGGAGAAATTCCTTCTTACATTTGTCTTAGGGATTCTGAAGAATTACTATTAGCTCCACAAGCACAAAAAGCACCCATTGTTTCATTGGTATCAATAGATCCTGGTTATGTAAAAATCTATTCTGAAATCATTGGACCTCAGCTAATAAAATTTAGGAGAGGATCTTAAAGTATCAATTCAAAACGATATGCATCATTCATTCGATAATAATTTTTCAATATTTTTTTATTTTTGAATCCGAATTTTTTATATAACGATATTGCATTCTCATTAATAGTAGAAACTTCTAAAATTATTCTTTTACATCCGTTTTCTCTCATTATGTTAATTGCGTTTTTTAATAACTTGGTACCGACTCCTTTATTTCTATAATCTCTAAAAACTGCAAAATTAAGAATATGCCCAACTGTTTTGTTGATTGAAAAACATATGTATCCTATTATAATATCTTCAAAGGTTGCAACATATATGTGTATGTTACTTTTATTTAGACTAAACGAACTTCCTGAAGTTAAAATCTCATAAAATGTATCAAAATCCCAATTATCAATAAAGCAGGATTCCTCAATTTTTACGATTACATCGATATCTTCAATTGTTGCTTTCCGAATTGATATGCTCATCATTTTCATCATCAAACTTGTATCCACAATTCCAACAGAAACTTGCATCTCTTACGGAAATTGCTTTACACTTTGGGCATTTCTTGTATTTTTGTTCATTATTAAAATTAAAAATATTAAGCATTATAAGGAGTGGTATGAATATTGCGATACTAAACGTGATAATAATTATTAATGGATTATTATCTGTAGTAATTATAAATGGAAATATAATTAGAATAGAGTCCATATTTTCAGTTCCAAAAATTAAAAGTATACTCCCTAACAAAATTAAACTAAAACCAATATATATAAAATAGGTGTATTTCACTTATTTCCACCTATTTTTATTTCAATAATTGCATCTATTAATTCGTCGAGATATTTCTCTACTAATTTCTTAAGCTCTTCTGAATTTGTTTCCTTTGGTATCACGATTATACGTGTTGGAATTTCTCCTGCATTTTTGACAACGCGTTCTTCGTATTCATGGACTCGATCTTTATATTTTTCTTCCAAAACAATTAAGGCTCCGGAACTTCTTTTATATGAAAGCGATAAGATAAAATGCATTGCATCATGCTTTGGAGACATTATCACAGTATTTATTTGTTCGTTGTCTGTTTCTTTTGTAGTTTCATAAATTCCAAGTCCGTGTATCTGTACATATGATTGTGTTATAATTTTTAAAACATCTTGATTTAGAGCATCATTTGGACCATCTACGGTAATCTTGAAAAGATATTTCTTCTTTTTATTTGTCATCTTCTATCTCCCTTGTCTATATTATATCTAATATCTAATTTTCTTTATAAAAGGCTTTTTTATATGATTGCACGTAATACATAAAGTCTAATTTGTTTTTCAGTAAAATCTATTTGGTGAATTTAATTATGTTAAATACCAAGAGTGACTTTGATTACTGGAAAGGCGTTTTAGATGGACTGCTGCTTGTTAAGAAATATTTAGAATTGAAAAAGAATCCTGAACTGTATGTAGAAACTGCACAATTTATCGTTAATGCCATCGAGAAGGTAAGTGATACTTATACTGAGTCTCTGTTTAATTTACTTGGTGTTGATATTCATACCTCCCGTCAAGTCACATCTGGTGTCTATGAAAAGAGAAGAACTTTTGATTATGCAGAATCAAATGATTCTATACCTAACAAGGATAAAAAATTTGATACTCAACCGGAATTTATTGATGATCTTGAAGATATTTGGTCTCGATTGTCTGATGATACTGTGGAAACAAAGACAATTGTAAATAAGCAAGAAAAAGAAAATATTGATGATCGTCGTCGTCGATTGTTTTTCAGTGCCTAGCTGATGGCATCTTCTATTTTACTCATTATCGTTTCATAAATTTTTAATGCTTTTTCTTCTGTATCTACACCTGTTATTACCATGGATCCCCGTTTCATTAAGCTTATTTTTGTTTCTGGGGAATACCAGAAAATTATACCATTTCTTGTCATTACATCTACTTTATATTCTGGTTCAACAATTTCCTTGACTTTACTTAAATTGATATTTATGAATTTTTTTGGTGAAATGTCATATGTTTTTCCATCACATAAGATTGAAATGACGACATCCTGTTTGTCTATCATTTTATCATCCTCTTTATTACATAAGTTACAATTTTTCTCTCCAAATAAGTCTATTCTTTCAAATGAAAGGTCACTCAAATCAATATATAACATCTTTCCAATTAAATTTGGCTTTTTTCCTAATATTATATAGAGTGCTTCCATTACTTGTATTGATGCAACCACTCCTAATATTTCGGGTATTATTCCAAATTCTACACAAGGCGCTTCGTCCATCATGTTTTCGAATACACAACTAAAACATGGACTCTTATCCCGTATGAATGTTGATACGTTCCCATATAGTAGTTTTGCACCTCCAAAAATATATGGTTTATTTAATTCCCAACATGCATCTGCAATATATTTTCGAACTTGGAACGAATCTAAGCCATCTAGAACTATATCTACATCCTTTACGATCTCATATGCATTGTATTTGTTAATCGTTGTATGTATTGCGTCGATTGATATTTCCGGATTCATCTTTTTGCATTTTTCTTCTGCAACTTCAACTTTTGGGCGTCCAATATCTTCTGTTGTGTATAAAATTTGTCTGTGCAAGTTTGATATACTTACAAAATCGCGGTCTACTATTCTCAAAAATCCAACTCCAAGTCCTACAATTTGGTAAATTAATTGTGATCCTAATCCTCCTGCTCCTATGACTGCTACTCGTGCGTGTTTTATTTTTAATTGGCCTTTTTGTCCAATAATTGGAACCTTAATTTGACGTGAGTATCGTTCTTTTAGGAGATCAGTCACAAAATTCACCTTGTATTATATTCATAAATATATATACTTATTTCGAAAATCATTTTTATATATTATACATTTATTTACTTAAAAAATAAATATATTAAATCGTAAGGATTAAAAGTATTAAATGTACCGCACGAAATGCATTATATTACTCAATTAAAAATAATGGTCTGGTCTTTAAGATGAATTGGACTGGCAAATGGATGGGCTATATCCCTGAATCTGCTACGTTGCGCATGTTCGAGCTTGCAAAGGAACGTGAATCCACTGGAAAGCGTGTTTATCATTTTGAAGTAGGGCAGCCTGATTTTCCAACACCTCGAAATATTATTGATGCTGCAAGAAATGCCTTGGAATTAGGGCATACTGGTTATACTTCTGCACGTGGTATCTTTGAGCTTCGCGAAGCTATTAGCGAAACATATCTGATGCATGGACATATAGACCCTAAAACTCAAGTTATTGTAACTCCTGGTGCAAAATTTGCGTTATTCGCATCAATTCTATCATCAATCGATCCACTACGTGAGGTGTTAATTCTTACGCCTGCATGGCCTTCTTATTTAGTGATGGTTCGTGCGGCTCGTGCTCGACCAGTTGTTGTTCCTGCAGGAGACGATTATCATTTTGATGAGGAAGTTTTAAAGTCTAGATTGACCCCTAAAACTCAAGGAATTATAATTAATACTCCTAATAATCCTACTGGTGGTATTTTAAATAAAGATGCAATGAAGGCTATTTCTGATATTGCTGAAGATTACAATCTTCATGTTTTTTCGGATGAAATTTATGACAAGCTAATTTATACTGATGAGCCTATAACAAGCATGTTAGATATTGATCCAAATCTTGAGCACACTGTGATTATTAATGGTTTTTCGAAATCATATAGTATGACTGGCTGGCGATTAGGGTATGCCTTATCCAACCCTGAAGTCATTTCAAATATGGTCCGCATTCAACAGAATACTACTACTTGTGCTACAAGTTTTGTGCAATATGCTGGAATAGAAGCTTTGCGTGGGCCTCAAGACTCAATAAAGAGAATGGTTTCAGAATATAAGCGCCGATTAGATGTTGTTTATAAAATTGTTAAGAGTATTGATGGTGTCAAGGTGACTAAGCCGAAAGGTACTTTTTATATATTTCCTGACTTTTCTGAACTTGGTATTGAAGATAAGACATTTGCTGAGGAATTATTAAGAGAAACCGGGGTATGCACAACACCCGGAAGTGCGTTTGGTGAAGCTGGGCAAGGTCATCTGCGAATTTCATTTTCAGTATCGTTAGAGGAATTAAAAGTGGGCTTAGGGCTTCTCAAGAAATACATTGAAGAAAACGTTTTTGCAATCTCGTGATTTTGGAAATCTTTATCTATCTTTTCTTTTTTATTTTGGTTCTTGGTGTGTTTGTATGGTCAAATTCAAATGTACTTTGTGTGGTCGATGTTGTAGTGACCCTGATATCTACATAACATTGACCCACAAAGATATTTATCGACTTTATCTTAAATTCAATGATATTTCAGAAGTAATGTCTAAAATTTCTTTGATTTTAGATCCAATTGAACACACATTAGTTATGCCAACGGTTCGGCTGTATGACCATAATAATATTGTTTCATTGAAGAAAGATAATTCTGGCAAATGTATTTTCCTTAATAGTAATAATACATGTAATATTTATGAATATCGACCTCTTGTATGCCGTTCATTTCCTTTTACATTTTCTAAAGAGAATAGTTGGCTAAGATGGGGATTTTCCTTTAAATACTCTATTTGCGAAGGCATTGGAAAAGGCGATGAAATTTCTGATGATGATCTAATTAATCTTGGCACTATTGTACTTTCCGAAATAAATGATTTCTACTCATTTGTTCGTGATTGGAATTTGTTAGTTTTTTCTAAAAAGGTGCGCGATGATTTATACACTTTTATATCAAGAATCATTGCGTATTTTGAATAATCTTTTCGATACTTATATATAGTTAATACCATTTTTTGTAGGTGATTTAATTTCATAGAGGTGTATTCTTTTGGTCAAGCTAAAAGATCGTAATATATTAATTACTGGTGGTGCTGGATTCATTGGGAGTCATCTTGTAGATGCGCTTGTAAATGATAATGAAATCACTGTACTCGATAATTTAAGTGCATCCACTACAAAATTCATAGATGGTTTAATAAAAAGTAATCAAATTACGTTTATAAAGGGTGATATTAGAAATATTGATGATGTAAAGCGTTCTCTGCGTGATATTGATTTAGTTTTTCACTATGCCGCACAACCTGATGTGAAGAAAAGTATTGCGGAACCAATTTACGATTTTGAGATTAATGTTCGTGGTAGTATTAATATTTTAGAACTAATGCGAAAGAATGATATTAGTGAAATTGTTTTTGCATCTTCAGGAGGAACTATTTATGGTGACAAGCCTCCGTTACCTACTCCGGAAAATCAACCATTACGCCCTATTAGTAATTATGGTGCTGCAAAAGCAGCTATCGAAATGTACCTATCAAGTTTTTCAAACTCATATGGATTTACTGCAGTATCTCTAAGATATGCTAATATTTTTGGTCCACGTTCCAATCATGGTGTCATATACGATTTTTACTTCAAGTTAAAAAAGAATCCTCATGAATTAGAAATTCTAGGTAATGGATTACAGAATAAATCCTACATGTACATTTCTGATTGTATTGATGCGAGTTTATTTGTGGCGTCTCATGTGTCTGGAGGCTATATTCCGTTTAATATTGGTAGTGAATCTCAAATAACTGTCAATGAAATTGCAAAAATCATAATTGATGAATTAAGTTTGGGAGACGTGAAATTCAGATATACTGGTGGTGACCGTGGCTGGGTGGGTGATGTACCCATAACATTACCAGACCTATCAAAGCTTAAGAATCTTGGTTGGGAATCTAAAGTTTCTACAGAAGATGGCATCCGAAAATATGTACGTTGGCTAAAAGAGTTCTATGGTTAAAATGTTAGAATCTTTAGTAGATTTCCAAAATTATGCTCAATTGCCAGTGATTTTATTGGATAATTCTTAACAATTTCTTTTATTTCCTTTTTTGCAAATCGTTTCTTTGTGTTTAGATAACTTATAATTTCCATTAGTGATTTATTTACATCAATTATTTTATCTGCAGTGTCTAATAATATCTGAAGAATCTTTTCTGTAGTCTGAATATCTGTTGATTTCTCTAATACTTTTGTTTGAAAATAAAATTTGTATTCTAATTTAACCAATTCAATTCTTTTTTGTAAAAGATGGCGTTCTTTACGATATCTAAATCGGGTTGTTTTTAACAAGTGCTCTAGGTACTTTTCATGCTTCATTAATGATTCTATGTATAAATTTAGTGCTGTAAAATAGTTTGCATCATCTATTACTGGTTTGCCTAAGGAATAATCTGCGAACATTTTTTCTTCAGTGCTGCTTAGCGCTTCAATAATTCTTTCGGTTATATTTTTTATGTATTCCTTGATCTTCTCAGCTTTTTCTTCACGGCTATATTTATTTTCAAATAGTGGATTTATTGTAATTATATATTTGTATAAGCATGTTGAACAGATCTCATTACTTTCTAATTCACTTCGCGAAACAAAAAATAGCGCTTCTTCAACATCGTTACTTCGAATTTCTTGATTGTTTAAAATGAGTTTTGTATCTTTTGATATACAATATACATGATTATCTTCATAATTTAGGTAGGTTAGAAGATAGCATTCATCATTATCTTTTGCTTTGAATTGTTTTAATGTTTCAATATCGGGGTTATCTCCAATAATTGCAGGATCTAATTCCATTACTGAAATCTTGCGTGCAACATCATTCAAGATACAGACATTCAAATCATTTATTTTTTTAAAACAAGGACACCCTTTTATTATTTTTATTTTGCTGATTGTCGTATCCCCTGCCTGCATAATTTATTCCCTTTTCAATTTAATATACATAAATATTTCATAAACGAGAAAGGAAAACTAAGATGGAGGCGGCCAGGCCTTAAAAAAGGCTGGCCATCCTCCCCTAGCACACGGTTTTACTCACGCTTTGAGTCTTATGCGGGTGTAAAAGACTCATATCATATTATGTATTACACATATATAAGTTTGATGCTTTTTAATCTTTTAGCTTTGTTAATGTAATCTTTACATCTACTGCAGTTGTACCGCTTCCTTTATCATAGCCAAATAATGGATTGATGTCTAATTCTGCGATTTCTGGGAAGTCTAATACAAGTTGACTTATTCGTAATATTGTTTCTGCGGTTGCATCAATATCCCCTGGTTTTTCGCCTCTAACGCCTTTTAGTAGAAGTCCTGCTTTTGTTTCATTGATCATCTCGTAAGCGTCTTCCTTTGATAGTGGCGCTAATCTAAATGAAACATCCTTTAGAAAGTTAACATAAATTCCTCCTAAGCCAAACATAATTAATGGACCAAATTGAGGATCTTTACTCATTCCAACAATTAATTCACGACCTTTTGGTAGCATTTTTTGAATATCGATTCCGTAGATTTTTGCATTGGGCACTTTAGTTTTAACATTGTTCATAATTTCTTCGAAGTGCATTACTACTTCTTTATCTGAATTTACGCCGACTACAACACCCCCAATATCACTTTTATGTACGATTTGAGGGCTTGAAATTTTCATAACAACGGGGTATCCTAGTTCATTTGCGATTTTTACAGCTTCTTCTGGTGTTCTAGCTAGTTTTATTATTGCAGTATCAATACCGTATGCTCTTGTTATTTCATGGGCTTCGTGTCCCAAAAGAATTACGCGGTTGTCTTCTCTTACTTTTTGTATTATCTTCTCAACTTTAGCTTTATCAACAATGAATTGGGGATATGTTTCTTTTTTAGTGCGTTCAATTATTGTCTTATATTCATAGAGTGCAGCCATTCCACTTATTGCTCTTTCTGGAAAATCAAAGCATGGTATTTTATTTTCTGTAAGTATCTCGTCAGATTCTTTAACACCAATTCCTCCCATAAAGGCAGTAAATATTGGTTTTTCGGGATATTTTTTGTGTATTTCAGATAATAATTTTGCAGTTTCAACTGGCTCAGTAACTGCTTGTGGTGTTAATATTACTAGTACCATATCAACAGATTCATCCTTGAGTACAGTTTCTGCCGCCATAGCATAATCTTTAGCTGTCGCAGTACCCAAGACATCAACTGGATTATTCACTGAAGCTGCAGGTGGTAGATGTTCACGTAATGTTTGTTTAGTTACATCTGATAGTTTTGCTATATGTAATCCAGATTTTTCACAAGCGTCTGTAGCAACAATTCCTGGACCGCCTGCATTTGTTATTATAGCTACTTTATTTCCTTTTGGTATTGGTTGGGTTGAAAATGCAATAGCAAGATCAAATAATTCGTTAATTGTTTCAGCTCTCAATACACCGGTTTGTTTAAATGCAGTTTCGTATGCGACATCACTACCTGCGAGAGAACCCGTATGTGAAGTTGCAGCTTTAGCTCCCGCTGCTGTAACACCTGATTTAATGACAATTACTGGTTTCTTTAATGTAACTTCTTTTGCTACTTTTAGAAATCTTCGACCTTCTACTATGTCTTCAATATACATTAATATAACACGTGTATGTTCATCATTTCCTAAAGCTTCAATAAAATCTGTCTCATTTAATACTGCTTTATTACCTAAACTGATAAACTTTGAAAAACCTATGCCTTCAGTTAATGACCAATCTAAAATTCCTGTCATCATTGCTCCACTTTGGCTTGCGAAAGCAATATTTCCTTTCTTTGGATGTCCGTCTGCAAAACTGGCATTATATGGTGTAGCTGTATCTATCATGCCCAAGCAATTGGGGCCTAAAGCTGCAATATTATACTTCTTACATAATTCTTTTAATTTGAGTTCTCGTTCTAAGCCTTCATGTCCGACTTCTTTAAATCCTGCTGTTATAACAATAATTGCTGGTACTTTTTTCTTTCCGCATTCCTCTACAACACTATTTACATATTTTGCAGGTATCACAATTACTGCTAAATCTACAGGATCCGGAATTTCAGATATACTCTTGTATACCTTATATCCTAATATTTCATCTGCTTTTGGATTCACAGGGTATATTTTACCTGGATATCCACTTGTTATTATATTTTTTAAAACGACATGTCCCAATTTGCTTGGATTTGTACTGGCACCAATTACGGCGATTGATTTCGGCGAGAAGAGCACATCTATGCCTTTCACAGTTATGCCACCTGAATGTGGTTAATCAATTATGTAGGTGTCTAAAATACTTATAGGCATTCCTATAATTGCTAAGATTTGGCTAAAATTTATAAAACAAAGCTATTGTGGCGGGGCCGGGGAGATTTGAACTCCCGACAACTGACTTTCTTCGCTATAATCGGTTAGAAGGCCAGCGCCCTATCCTTTCTAGGCTGGGACCAACAAATCCTCAGCAAGCTAGGCGACGGCCCCTTTGTTTTGTTTTCTGTTCTAAATCCTCTTAAAGGTTGCGATATTTCCAATAAAAAAAATTACAATATTAGGAAGAAGAGGATGGGATGGCACCCTATATTTAACCAAATAGAGCGCCAAGACCCGCGGGTTCGGTATCTTCTTCTTCCTCTTCTTCTTTCTTTTCGGGTTCTGTTGAGGCTGCAGATTCAGCTGGTGCTGCAGCAGCTGCTGCGGGAGCTACTGAAACGGCTGCAGTTTTGATGGCTTCTTCAATATCAGTGCCTTCTAAAGCTGCTACAAGTGCTTTTACTCTACCGCTGTCTACATCGATTCCAGCTGCTTTTAATACAGCTTCAACATTTGCTTCATTGATTTCTTTTCCTGCTTTATGTAATAGGAGTGCTGCATATACATATTCCATATGTTATTCCTCCAGTTTTATTTTTAACCGAATAATCCTGCAAGACCTGCAGGGCCTTCATCTTCTTCCTCTTCCTGCTCTTCTTCTTTTTCTTCTTTTGTTTCGGTTGTTGTTTGAGCAGGTTGAGTGCTTATTGCTCCCAAAACATCTTCGGGGATTGCGTTAGGATCTTTTTGTGCAATTACTATTGCAAGTGCATAAGCTTCTGAATTTGCTTTTGCTAAGAAGTCTCCAATTAATTCTGGAGTTAATATACCTGCATTTAGTGCTAAGTTGCGTGCTTCGCTGTGCGCCTTGGATAATAGTGTTTGAATATTCTCTTTAGTTGGATATGCTATGTATACTGACAAATTGAATGCTTCTTGGTGTGCAAGACCCAATAAGTCTATGAACTCATCAAGATCTATACTAAGTGCTTCTTCTGTGATAATGTCTCCATTTTCATAAGCTGCAATGATCTTAAGTTCGATTTCACGAGGTTCAATACCTAATCTTGTCAGCATTTGTGCAAGTGCGCCCGATACAACTTCACCTTTTTTCGCGACCAAAGTATCTTCAGTAATATGAATAGTACCGGATTTTGTTCTAGCTGGAATCTTTAATGCTGCAAGTTCAGTGATAATTGGACCAGGAGGGAATCCTGTATTTCCTTCCGGAACCCAAATATCTGCATTTGCAACTTGACCAGCTTTTATGGGTCCATATGTCTTGTTTTCTCTAAGGAATTTTACTAATTTGAAAATGCTATCATTTGTGACAATAAATGCTACTGGGCCTTTGATATAGTCTGAAAGCTTTTCGATGTTTTTCTTCGAGACTTTTTTCAAAGCCAGTTTCATCAGATTATTTCTAGCCATTTTAATAACGGCTTTACCTCTTAGTTTATCGCGTATTGACTGGAGCTGTCGTGCACCTATTGATTCTATTTTGATCAGACCGATAATATTGTAGTCGCTTAATAGTTGGGCTAAATTCTCGACTTCTTGTATTTTCCATTCCGGTATCTTATGTGTGTGTGCTGTGCTCATTACTCTTTCACTCCTTTATTTTTACAGGCTTGCCCATTGTAGTTTTTAGAGTGATGCCCTTAATGTTTTGTAGTCCTTCTAGTTTGTTTTCAAGAAAGTTGATTACTGCCATAATGTTTTCTGCGATTTGTTCATCTGTCATTGATTCATCGCCGACTTTGACATTTATAACTGGATTTGTCTTCATACGGATTGGTACTGTTTTCCTAAATTTTTCAATAATTGGTCTAATATCAACTGCTGGAGGTACAGGTTTTGGCATTTTTCCTAATGGACCTAATGCTTGACCTAAAATTTTACCAATTTGGGGCATCATATCCGTACGTGCTAAGAAGAAGTCAAAAGCTCTTGCTAATTTCTTAGCTTCTTTCTTATTCCCAGCAAATTGTGCTAATTCTTCTTTACCAATTATTCTGTCGGCATTTGCTTCTTTTGCTTTGATTGCCATATCATCATATGCGAATACACAAATCTTGTTCTCAGGCTTAAACTGATTTGGTAATACTACTTCTGTATTTATACGATTTGCTGGCTTTGATAAATCTATATTTTTTAATGCTATTGATAAATCAAAAGATTGATTGAACTTTCTCTTGGTTGCATTCTCGCGAGCCTTTTTTACGGCTTCCAGAACTTTATCTCTTGTAATTTCCATTGTTTATCAACTCCACTAGAATTCGCCTGAGAGCTTATCGTCATATTCGCCTGCTCTAATTTTCTCAGTGACTTCTTTGGGATCCATTCCATCAACAGTGACACCGAGACTACGGCATGTTCCAACAACAGTTAAAACTGCTGCTTTTAATGTTAGAGCAGTCATATCATTCTTCTTTGCTTTTGCGATCGTTATCACTTGATCGATTGTAATATTTCCTACAATATTTGAGCCTGCTTCGCCACTTCCCTTAGAAATACCTAACTCCTTTAGAATAAGCGCGGAAGTGGGTGGAGTACCTACTTCAACTTCAAATTGCTTAGTTGCTGGATCTACAGTAATCTTTACGGGTACTTTAAGTCCAGCAAAATCTTTAGTCAATTCGTTGATTTTCGTGACTACTTGAAAAACATTTACACCTGTTGGTCCTAAGGCTGGTCCTATTGGTGGACCACCCGATGCCTTGCCACCTTCGACAAGAACATCTACTGATACTTTCTTTGATGACATTTACATTCTTACCTCCGGTCATTGTATCTTGTACAGATGACCATTGCATTAAGGAGTAAGGACACTGATTGAAAGTGCCTTTAAAAACCTTATGTTGCAACGGTCACTTTTTGTACAGCGGATTAATCAAACACTTTTTCTTGTTCGCTCTTTTCAACTAATTTTACAAGGTCTGCATGAACTTTAATTGGTATTTTGTGAGGAGAATCTAGTAATTCTAATGTGATTTCTTCTCTAGAAACATCAATTCGGACAACCTTTGCGCGTTCGCCCTTAAATGTTCCCATGATGATTTCTACTACATCACCTTCTGCAAGACCTTCGACTGATGGTTTAGGTACTAGGAACTTATCGATCTCTTCATATGTTGCTTTTCCAGACACTCTGCCTCGAACATGTGGGACTCCTGCAATTGCCAATTCAGCGTCTCTATACTGGTTGCACTCGATAAAGACA
Source organism: uncultured archaeon (assembly GCA_964589775.1). GTDB lineage: Archaea > Asgardarchaeota > Thorarchaeia > Thorarchaeales > CAZPUN01 > CAZPUN01. Next base: position 24,681 of record CAZPUN010000017.1, on the reverse strand, counting down.
TAACCTCTTAATGTCTCTGGTACAAGTATTGCTTTTACACCTGCTATTTTATCCGTATTCACTGTGGTAGCAATGATATTTGCTACGTTTTTCTCCTGTCCGATTGTTGTTCTTATAACGCTAATATTTGTTCTTGGAGGGGGCATTGTTTTACGCCTTCCTTATTTTTTTATCGCCATGTTGTTGTAATTACTGCCATAATTAATTGTATCATGTATGCTAAGGTACCCATTATTACGAGTCCGATAAACCCAATTTTTATTGCAGCCCAAAATTCTGAGCGTGCGGGTTTTCTTGCTAATTTTAATATTCTTCGTGCATTGTTTAGAAATTCTGACATTCCCAAAACATTTCACCGCTGTATTTCTTATTTAGCCATATGATCAGTCGCATATGACTAAATGTTTCTAAGGTTGTCAATTCTTTAATGTATAAAAATCCTTCGCGTAGTGCACTGGTTTTAAAAAAATAAAAAAGAGAGTTATTTATCTAAAGTTAATTTTTTCAAGGCCTAAATCATCTTCCAAATCAAAATTTTCTGATTTAATTGTAGTTTCACCAAATACGTGTGGGGATGTTACTCCTGAACAAACCAATGTGACTCGTATTTTGTCTTCAAGTGTAGGATCTATTATAGCACCCCAAATTATTTCTGCATCCGAATTTACTTCATCTACAATTAATTCTACAACACGTTTTGCTTCTTGTAATTGTAAGTCCGAGCTTCCTGAAACATTGATCAATACATTTCTTGCGCCTCTGATATCTACGTCAAGGAGTGGATTCTGTAACGCTGATGCGACGGCTTCTTCTACTCTATTTTCTCCTGCGCCTTCACCCATTGAGATAATTGACATTCCGCCATTGCGCATTGTAGTTCGTACATCTGCAAAATCGAGATTAACCAAACCTGGCTTAGATACTAGTTCTGCAATTCCTTTTACTGCACGTACTAGTACCTCATCTGCAACTCGAAATGCTTCTGACAATGATAAATTAGGCGCTATTTCAAGGAGACGCTCATTTGGTACTGTGATTAATGTGTCTGTATTTTCTAACAATTTTTCTAATCCTCGAGCAGCATTTCTTTGTTTAACTTGACCTTCAACTTCAAAAGGTAATCCACAAATTGCAATAGTTAAAGCTCCACTTTCCTTTGCTGCTTTTGCGATAACAGGAGCTGCGCCTGTACCTGTACCTCCACCTAATCCGCATGTAATAAATACCAAATCCGCCTGTACGGCTTCTCTAATTAAATCTATGCTTTCTTCGGCAGCAGCTTCTCCTACCTCAGGTCTATTTCCTGCGCCATATCCTCCTGTGAGTTTCTTGCCAATTAATAACTTGTAATCTGCATTTGTGTAGTATAAGTCTTGAGCATCTGTATTTACTGCCAAAGTATCTGCGCCTTCAATACCTACTTGCATTAATCTTGTGATTGCGTTGTTTCCCGCACCACCTACACCAACTACTAATATTTTTGCAGTAATAGCTTTTAATATTTCTTCGATCTCATCGTCACGACTCTTTAGTCCGGGAACTCTTCTATATGGTGGAACTCTGTCATTTGTTTGTTCTTTTTTCAAAACATCTCCAATAATTGAATCCATTCTCAAAACCTCTATAACATTCTTTTAACTAATATATTCAAAGTCTAAATGAAAGAAAAAGTATTGTAATGTCTGAGTATTACATACATTATATATATTCTTGAATGAATTTCGCAATTTCTTCGGGTGTAGGTGCGCCTTCATGTGCGCCTATTTTTTGAATTGTTAGAGCAGCTGTTGCAGCTCCATTTACAAGAGCAAAATCTAAGTCATCTGTTTTTAACCATGTTGCGATAAATCCGGCTGCAAATGAATCCCCTGCTCCTGTAGGATCCGCGACCTTTACATTGAATGCATTTGCTGTGTAAACCTTTATACCATCTGAAGCTATTGCTCCTTTGCTTCCTTGTTTTAATATGATAATTCCCGGTATTTTACTAGCTATTTCTTTAAGGTTATCTGCATTTGGTTCTTTTCCTAAATATGTTCTAAATTCGCGTTCATTTACAAATAAGAAATCAAGATACTTTATCACTTCTTGGACATCCTTGCTAGAGGAACTTCTTCCTGGATCGTATGATAATAACACCGCATCTGATTTTGATATTCTTGAAATGTATTGTATTAATTGTTGGGGAATTCCTGTCATATGTATCAATTTCGATTTTGAAAGAACTTCTCGTTCGGGTCTTATTTGGCTTAAGTACTTATTTGCTCCTTTGTTTGCGAACATTCTTTGTCTTAGTTCCTGATCTGTGACGATAATTACTTGTCCTGTTAATTCTCCTTTTTTAACAATAATATCTTTTACATTAACACCTGATTTCTTGAGATCTGCCAAAGCAATTTTAGAAAAAGGATCATCGCCAATACATGCGATTAGCTTAGTTTTCACTTGCTGTTTTGATAATGCAATAGAAAAATTTGCCGCTGAGCCACCGCAGGAAACATGTCCAATCTTGGCGATAGCCTTTTCATCAATTTCTGGATATTCATCAATTTTTAATATGATATCTATATTTACATTTCCAATTGCGGTGACTTCATGCGGCATTTCACAAATCCCTCTATAATAGTAATGATAAGATTGCTTTTTGAGCATGTAATCTATTTTCGGCCTCATCAAATACTACTGAGTGAGGTCCATCCATTACCTCATCTGTAATCTCATGGCCTCTGTGTGCGGGTAGACAATGCATGACAATTACATCTGATTTTGCATGCTTCAATAAATCATTATTGACTTGGAATGGTGGGAATACTTTTTCTCTGCGAGCCTGTTCTTCTTCTTGACCCATTGAAACCCATGTATCTGTGTATATTACATCTGCATTTTCTACTGCTTTTGCTGGATCATGTATAATTTCAATTGTTGTGCCCCATTTCTTTGCATTTTCCTTTGCCATCTCTACAATTTTTGGGTCTGGTTCATATCCTTCAGGACACCCAATAGTGACGTGCATTCCCATTTTTGAGCATCCAATCAATAAGGAATGTGCTACATTATTGCCATCTCCGACATATGTTAATTTTAGTCCTTGTAGTTTTCCTTTGTGTTCTTCAATCGTCATTAAGTCTGCCAATATCTGTGCAGGATGTAGCAAATCTGATAGACCATTGATTACTGGAATATCTGCGCCTTCTGCTAATTGAATAAGATCATTGTGGTCAAATACACGTGCCATAATTCCATCACAATATCGTGCAAGAACTTTTGCGGTGTCTGAAATTGTTTCGCCTCTTCCTAATTGTAAGTCTTTTGAACTTAGAAAGAGTGCATGACCCCCTAAATCATTCATTGCAACCTCGAATGACACTCTTGTACGTGTTGATGGTTTTTGAAAGATCATAGCTAAGTTCTTTCCTTCCAAATAGCGATGAGGTTCGCCAGACTTCTTCTTTCTCTTTAAGTCATGCGCAGTATCTAGCATGAACCTAAGTTCTTCAAAAGAAAAGTCTTGAAGGGTTAGAAAATCTCGTCCTTTGAATTTCATTTTTATCACCTTCACGAATCCTCTAATGGTTTTTCCTTTTATTATTGTTGGTCATGTCATTCATGAAACTCCAGTAATTCTTTCTGCAAACCATTTCGGGTCAAATTTTTCTAAATCTTTATATTCTTGACCAATTCCTACATACAAAATTGGCTTTTTTGTAACAAATGTAATAGATAAAGCTGCCCCCCCATTTGGATCTGCATCAACTTTTGTTAAAATAGTACCATCAATTCCTATTGCATTATTAAATTCTGTAGCCTGTGAAAGTGCATCATTACCTGCTAAAGCATCTCCAACAAAAATTTTGATATCTGGCGAAGCAACTCTTACAATCTTTTTCATTTCATCCATTAAGTTTTTATTTACTTGCATACGTCCTGCTGAATCAATTAAAACAACATCAATGTGCCTTGCATTTGCATGATTTATGGCATCATAAGCTACTGCAGCAGAATCTGAACCATATTCATGTTTGATTATTTTTACGCCTAATTTTTTAGCGTGTTTTTCTAATTGTTCTATACTGCCTGCTCTAAATGTATCTCCTGCTGCAATAACTACACTATATTTTTCTTTTTTAAATTTGTAAGCAAGTTTTGCTAATGTAGTTGTTTTACCCGTTCCATTTATTCCTACTAATAAAATTACAGTTGGTTTCCCATTAGCTTTATTTTTCTTTATAATTTCTAAAAGATCTATAGGTTCTTCAGGAGTAAGTATTTCCAAAATTGATTCATATAATGCTTGTCTAACAATTTTGGCAACCTTTTCAAAACGACCTACTTTGTAGCCCAATAATTTTTCTTTCACTTTTTTCGTGATAGCTTCTGCAACTTCTACAGCCACATCATTTTGTATTAAAACTATTTGTAAATCCCACAAAACATCATCCATATTTTTATCAGTTAGAGTTTTGGTCGTGATTTTCTCAACAGCGCTAGATATTCCATCTTTTAATTTATCGAACATTGTGGGGCGCTCCTATTTTGTTGCAACTTTAGCTTGTAGTAACTGAATTCTTGTATATATTTGTGCTAATTGATTTGACACATTTGTTTTTTGCTCATTATATTTTTTCAACAATCTATCAATTACATTGATTGCATCATCAATCTTACGAGCTAGAAAAATTCCTGAACCAATTCCTACTATTGTAGAATCAACATCCTCTACTTTCGCACGAATAAATGCGCTGCCACCAATCGGTACCAACATTTCATCGCCTGGTTTTTTAGTCTTAAGTTCATTTAATGTATCCTTACTTAGAAGTAAATCTCCAATCATTGTGTTAAGTAAATCTAATGATTGTTTTAGATAATTTGCTGATACTTCTGCAATTTCTAATTCACGTAAAATATCCTGTTTTGTATCTTGCGTATTACTCATAAAAGATGCCTCCTAAATTATGGGAGAATATTAGTTATCTATACACATGAAAAAGAATTAAGTTTTTAATTTTAACGGCTTGTCATTTTAATGATAATTTTATTCGATTCCTAAAGTTTGAACTAATGTTGTTGCTTCTAAACCTGTAGTGTCCTCGCCTATCATTGCATTTTCATCGTTTACAATTGCGCCTATTCCCACATATGGAATGCCTCTATTCAATGTGCCTTTTTCAGATTCAACCTTTAGGACATTATTGATTGCATCCATTTCATGTTCTTTGATTAATGGATGTACTAATGCACCAAAATTATTGACAAGTGTTGTTGAACCAACTATATGTAATGATGCAATTGTTCCTTGGACAACCTCTACATCAAATACATCTGAAATTACTTTTACACACTCTTTTGAAAAACGAGGGGAAACATAAGCTCCATGGTCATTTACTGCGATTAAATTACCTAGTGCTGTCATTTTACTTTCCAATCGTTCTACAGGGACATCGACTGATTCCTTAAGGATTTTAATTTCATCGTCTGTTGTTGTATATGGAACTAGAATTCCATTTTTATTTGCAGCAGTCATAATGCCAACTATCTCAATTTTGGCGATGGTCGTTTCTATTATCTTAATTTTAAAGAATTCTTTAAGTTTATCAACATCTTGTTCAGGAAGGGTTGGAGGTACTATGAGGAAATCGTTAGTGCCTCTTGCGAATGCACCAACGTTTGGGTCACCTCCAAAATTATAGTGAGATAGTGGCAATGTGCTTCTATGCCTCCGCTAATGAGACCTTTACTGTTCCATCTGCAAGTTTGGTTGCTTTGATACGTATTCTTCGGGGTGGCTTTTCTATACCTCTTGACCATATTTTTTCATTTACTTCCGGTTTGATCAAGATTGTTTCTGGTTTCATATGTCTCTGAATGAATTCTCTGATGATTTTTATGGCTTTGTTTGCTCTCTTCCATCTTGGACCTAGCCAATATGCCTTTCTAAGCGGAATTGTGTATATGCGTTCTAAGATAATATCTTCTTCTTCCTCTTCTTCTTCAGCTTCTTCTGTAACTTCTGGTTCAGGTACTTCTTTTGTTTCTTCTTCTAGTTCCTCTTCTGTAGTTTCAATAGAGTTGTCTGTTACTTCTTCTTCGTATATCATTTTTCAATCGCCTCACATTATGGCTTTATCGAGGTCTTTCGCCAGTTCCTTTGTTTAGGATGGCGTCTGAACTTTCGATTAGTTTTCATAATAACCCAAGTTGGGACGCTCTTATTTTCCTTTCCTGCCTTTGCTAGACGGAGTTTTTTACCTAAAGGTTTGTTTCTAGCCATCTATGACACCTTATCTAAATTTGATTTTTGGCTCACGAATATTCTTTTGAACTTGTAACAGCAGAGCTTTTAGTTGATTATCGGTAATTATTCCACCTAATCTACCCGATTGTGCAAGTTGAATCAACTGGATTTCTACTTGCTCTGCAAATTGTGGTTTAACAAGTCTTAAAGCTTCCAGACGACTCCGGGCTTCGGGAGTTAATATTTGCCTTAATATAGCGTCAATTTGTGCTCTCCGTGCGCGTTCCATTTCTTGTTTCTGTTGCTCTTCTGCAGCGCTTTGTTGCATTTGTTGTAAGCGCTGTTGTAATTTTCGTTGCCTTATTGCTTCAAGTTCTTCATCGCTCACGGATATCACCTTCTTGTTGGCAGACTTGCTTTATTATTGTAATTTGGATGCAATATCTCCAGATATTCTATCTAAGAATGATCTGCCTTCAGGAGTAAGTATGCGTCCTTCTCTCTTTTGTTTAGTAACAAGTCCTGCCTTTTCTAGTTGCTGTAGCGCCTTTCTTATTATAGAACCGCTACCTTTGGCTTTTACATTTGGCTTTACGCCACGTCTCTTTCGCCCACCATATACCTTTCTAAGTCTGGAAACTCCTAATGGTGCATCAATATATAATTTTCTTAATATGGATGCACATCGTATATACCACCAATCAGGATCGTCTGGAGCACGTTCCTTATGAACACCTGTTTTTACGTATGGTGCCCACTCTGGTGGCACGACCTTGTCATTCTGTTTTAGTTCCTCTGCGACTCTCTTTATGAGGACATCTGCTGGTACATCATATACCGAAACCATGTTTATTGTCACCATCATTAATTTTACTTTTTTTACTTTACTTAGATGGTTCAAACTCAATAAAGTCTGCCAATCATTTAAACAGTTGGCATAAATCTATTTTTAATGCTATCGGTAGAGACGCGAAATATGTTTACTCTTATTAATTCTTGCATCTTATCTTTTTGATACGATAAACGTATTTCCTCTTGTCTCTATTAATGTGCTATTTGTTTGCGATGCAAATTCTTGAGCAAGTGTCTGTACATCTGAATTTACTAAGGCAGATCTGAGTATACGAACTTTTATCAGCTTTTTCTTTTTAAGAATAGTCTTTGCTTCCTTGATTAAATTCTCTGTTATTCCAGATTTTCCAATATTTATCAATGGTTTTGAATTCCATATGTTTTTTTGTTTTTCTGTCTTTCTCTCTGTCATATTTTGCACCTTTGAAATCATAAAGTAAATTTTTGTAAAAATTTAATATGAAGTTTAAAACGTTTCCTATGACTGCTATTTCTTTATGTATTTTCTTTTTATATGTCCACAATTCAAGCACGTTATCGTAATATGTGTTTGCTTATTATTCCTTATTCTGATTCTACATGTTTTTCCTGGAATCAGCAGAGTGTTGCATTTTCTACAAATTATTTGATTGTATTTTTTTGGAAACGGTTTTCTAACTTTCTTCGCAATATTTCTTGCAAGTGTTATCCATCTACGAGATAGATCCTCATTTTTGTCCCAATGTTTAAGTACCAATTGCATAAGTATTTCGATGCGTTCGAAAGCTATTTTTTCTCTATCTCGTCTTGACAGTTTCACTTTGAATCCCTTAGACTTTTATTCTCATCTTAAATAATGCACTTATTAGATTATGTTATTGAGGTGATTTATTGCACTTAATTATTTTGGCAGAATCGTCTCTTGAATTAATACCGAAATCAATAGCTTCCGAACATGATATTGTAAAATATGCAAAAAAACGAAAAAAGAAACCTGAAGAAATTATTCTTGATAGTAATTATCATTGGAAAGCGATCAAGAAATTACCCGATGCCGAACGTAGAGGTCGTCCTGATATTGTGTATCGTTCTTTGCTTACGATATTTGACTCGTTGCTGTATAAATGTGGTCTTGTTGATGTAATTGTTCATACAATTAACGATGATGTATTATATTTTAAAAAGAATACTAGATTGCCTCGCCATTATGCTCGCTTTATTGGACTTATGGAGCAAGTCCTTTATTACAAAAAGGCGCCTGTTTCTGGTGAGCCATTAATTTACGTAAAGCGACAAACACTATCCGAATTAGTTAACCATTATATCCTTCATAATTTTTATCCGATTGAAATGACTTCAAAAGGAACACTTGTATCGCCTTCAAAATTCTATGAATTATCTTCAAAATATACAAATCTTTTTTTCATTATTGGTGGCTTTTCACATGGCCATATTTCATCGGATCTTTCAAAATTCAAAATTAGTAAATTGTCTATCTTTAAGGAGCCAATAACAACACAATCCGTATGTAATTATGTTTTGCATAATACGCCTCTATTTGCAAAAGATCTTGAGAAAATGTGTTTTTAATGGTGCGGCTGCCGGGATTTGAACCCGGCTTAGAGGCTTGGAAGGCCTCCGTCCTAGCCAATCTAGGTGGTTAAAAACTAATCCACTGACTAGACTACAGCCGCATTAAAATGGTGCGCCCGCCGGGATTTGAACCCGGGCTCCCAACGTGGCAGGCTGGGGTACTAGCCAGACTATACTACGGGCGCAATTCTACACCAATAGTGGTGTTTTTTCTTAAAAATATTACTCTTTAGCAATTTTAACTTGGGACAATAAACCAAAGAGTTGAATGTCCTACTTTTTGTGATGAAAGAATTTTCCGCTCTTTTAATATATGGCAGTTTAAGTTTATTTTCGCTCGATTTATTCCTAATTTGACTGAAATTTCACGAGTTGTCATTCCGATCTTGCCTTCCTTTTTGGCATTTTTTAGCGCTTCAATGATCTGTTTTTGGGTTTCTGTCAATTCATAACTCATTCTTTAATCACCTGAATTATTCATATCTAGAAATATTTATATACTTATTTGTTATAATATTACATGCAATATTGATTACAATATTGTTCAAAAACCCTTTGCAATAATGGAATGATCTTCCATTGGAAGTAAAGGGGTGATGGAGTGATAAAAATGGAAAAAGAGCCAGTCTATATACCTCCAATTATGTTGGAAAATATTGAAGATTTCAAGGAATTTGCACGTAATGCAAAAATAGTTGTATATAATATTGAGCGATTCTCAGGTCCATTTAAGGATAGTAATGATCTCATACGCAGAATTCATCTTTATGCCGTTGGTGTTCCTGTTCGGGGAATGCCATTAACGTTTGAAATTGAAGTCTCATGGAATGACATTGCGAATCCGAACATACCTTGGCATGAACAATCTGGATTTATAGAATCCACATTTGCAGAGATACTACAGGAAATTTCAGCATTTGCGCCAATGGTACCTGGAAGATTGGAATTGCAAAATACTTTACCGCAAGTATATGCATAATTCCTTCTTCCTTATTAAGGCGCCCGCTATATTTATAACAAAAAGAATCACCTATCTATCACATTATATTGAATTTCCAAATCGAAATCTTAATAAGTTTCGCAATAGCGTATGAAAATGTAATGGGTTGGTGGTCTAGCTCGGCTATGATTCCGCGTTGACAACGCGGAGATCGCTGGTTCAAGTCCGGCCCAACCCACCACAACTGCCGTCGTAGTTCAGCCCGGGAGTAATTTGCTATTCCCGAAAACGCGGGACTGAAGATCCCGTTGCCGCTGGTTCAAATCCGGCCGACGGCACCATTCTATATACTTGTTTTCTAATATAATTTTTACAAAATAAGACTAAATTGTGATTATGTATTTTGTTTTAAAATAAAAATATAGACAGGTCAATTATTTGACCTTCTCATTGAGTAATGTTGCAATAATTATCGCTGTAATTGATGCAATATTTACCATTAACGGGAATTTGAAAATTGGGTCTAATATTGCAACATGTGCTAATTGTGGTGGTGTTAATGTAGCTAGACCATAACCTAGTGGTGCTATTGAAATGCCCCAGAATATTAATGTAATTAATAGTGCGCCTACTAATGCTGGCATATCTTGATGTGCTCTAATTATTTTTGTTGAGAAATCTTTTAATTGTGAATATATTGGAATATGTACTTGTCTCTTCTTTCTTTTCTTTTTCATTTGTCTAGCGTTCCATCTATACATTGCTTCTGCCATTAGTACAAAAGCAGCAGCAAGAACTAAAATTGATCCAATAGTTACTAATAGTTGCACTTCGATGCTCAGTAATTTTAGATATGTTTGAGCGACATATAGGACTGGTATATGTACTAATCCTGATAACCCAATAAATATTAGTATGAGTCCAGGTTTGCTTCCTCGTTTCCACCAGATTGCTAATGACATCTCTAGTTCACCAAATAATTACGTTAATTCATTACTGAATTTTTAACGGTACAGATTAGTTATAAAAGTGGCGGTTGTTTATGTTTTATCATGTTTAATTTTTGTTAGGTTACATACATAGTTATTTTTGATGAATTTTTAAATGTTTGAAAAGTAGTATTATTGGTGGACCGGGGGGGTTTTTCGGTAATTTCTTATTACTTTCGAACCCCCGGCCTCTGCCATGCCAAGGCAGCGATCTACCACTGATCTACCGGCCCACATTTTGTCTGTTTTATTCATTTGCATGATTCTAATTTAACTCTTTCTTTTTAGGGAATTTTTGATTTAGGCGCTCAGTTTTTGCTTTTAGCAGCTTTATGGCGCCTAATTTCATATTTTACTATTTTATACGTTTTCCGTATACTTTTTTACTTGCCCAATTATATTGCCTTATTCTTTTGCTGCTACCAAAGCCACAAGCGGCACATCTTCTTTTTTGAACATGATATGCTCTACGACCACAACGTCTGCAACGAATGTGTGTCTTCTTATTCTTTTTACCCATGGATGGTGTTCCTTTTGTCACTTATTTTCCCTCACTTTTTCCTTCTGGTGGTGGTGATACTAGAATTACATTATCACCACGTACTATTACAGTATTGAGTTGAACAGATTCATTATTTTCTTCATCAAATTCTTCTGCTTCGACGAGCACCAGATTTAGATGCTGGTCAAAGCCCATTAATCGACCTCTAATCTTCCTTTTTCCCTTTAACTCTACGAGTACAAGGGAGCCTAAAGCTTTAGTAAGTAGGTCCATAGGTTTGCCTGCGTTCATAGTAGACCCTTTCTGTGTTTCATACAACACCGCTTATGTATTGGAATCATAGACTGCTTCTTACACAGCATATTTAAACATTGTTATATTGCATTAATTATAAAAATGAATTGGTTGAACCAAAATGTCCTCAAGTTTCAAACTTAAACGAAGGCACTTTATGAATAATTCCTCTAAGAAATCTTTATTGAAACAATTAAATAATATTCGTGGACTTACAATTGTTTCATTTAACATAAAAGACAAAATTGAAGAAGCCATTTCGAATACTGGCGAGCGCTTTTATTTAAAAGATGGAAAAATAATTCTATTCGAAACTGAGGGACGTCTTGTTCCATCTCTCCACGGCATATTGAAAAATATATTTTCTCTTCCTCAGGTTGTTGTTGATATGGGTGCAGTTCGGTACGTTGCTAGAGGTGCAGACATTATGGCACCGGGTATACGTAAGGTCGATACTGATTTGGATGTTGATGATCTTGTAGTTATCGTGGATGAAACGCATGGAAAACCATTAGCCATTGGTTATTTGATTATGAAGCCTAATGAGATTTTAGAAGTTCATAAAGGAAAGGCAATTAAGAGTCTCCATTATGTGAGTGATAAAATTTGGAATTATACTACTATGTAATACAAGGTTTTGTATTGTATTTTTCATTATATTTTTTTGTATATCTTTGGAGATGAGTTAGAATGCCGTTCTTAAGAGGTAGATCAAAAAATAAGCGCTCTCCATATAATGAACCATTATCTGAAATTGATGCTGAAGAAATCATTGAGCAGCTTGGACTATATGAACCCGAGGAGAAACCTATTTCACGCTCTGTTAAGCCCTCCGAAATGAATATGTCTTCAAACTCGATCTACATAAAACCTCACAAATTAACTGGACTGGCGGATGTTCCCTTTATTGTAGAAGAACTTGATCGTGGAAATATAATTTTACTTGATATCTCTAAATTTAATGATGGTCGCGAACAATCTCGCCTTGAACTAAGGCGTGTTGTAGAGCGCCTCCGTGGTGAAACTCGCGGCATTCAATCTGAAATGGCTTTAATTGGGAAAGACTATATTGTAGTCACTCCCAGATATGTAAAAATTGCATCATCTTAATTTTTCATTCTTTTTATTTTAGAAAAGGAGAAAAAGAAATATTTGATAATTTATCTTAATCTGATTGTTTCTATATTGAATGGTGCTCTTGTATCTATGTTATGTGTTCTATGAATTGTTGCTGCTAAGTTTATAGCTTTTGATGCTTCTCCATGGCATGTGAGTATTTTTTCTGGTTTTGGTTGAAGTTTCTTAATGTAATTCAAAAGTTGTTTTCTATCTGAATGTCCTGAAAATCCTTCTAGTGTGTGAGTTTGCATTTTTACATTTATTACTTGTACTCTACTTTCCTTATCGATAAATTGTACTTCTTTCCAGCCTCTCTGTATTCGTCGTCCTAATGATCCTTCAACTTGATATGATACAAATATTAGTGTGTTTCTTGGATCTGGAGCCATCATTTTGAAGTATTCAACTGACGGACCGCCTGATAACATACCGGATGTTGCCATAATTATGGCTGGTTCGCCTTCTACGATTTCTGGTCTTTGATCTGGGCTTTCTACTTGCACAAAGACTTCTGACAAAAATGGATTATATCCTTGATGGAATATTTGGTCTCGTAATTTCTTAGACAAATATTCAGGGTGTGCAGTATGGATAGCAGTAGCTTGTGCAATCATACCTTCGATGTATATTGGAATTTCGGGTATCTTCTTTTTACTCATAAGGTCTTCAAGAACGATCATTAATTCTTGTGCTCGTCCTACTGCAAGAACTGGAATTAAAACTTTGCCACGTTTTTCATATGTTTCACTTATTATACGCGCGAGTCTTTTTTCAGTTTCTGCGCGTGGTGGCATTTTATCATTTGGTGCACCATATGTGCTTTCCATAATTAGTGTTTCAAGTCGTGGGAATTGACTTACAGCGGGTTCAAGCAATCGTGTCCTTTCAAACTTAAAGTCTCCTGTATATGCCATATTGTATTTGCCATCACCTATATGCAGATGTACTATTGCTGAGCCTAAAATATGTCCCGCATTATGTAATGTTAATCTAATATCTGGTGCAATATCTGTAACTTCTCCATATTCTAAGGGTATCGTATGAAGAATTGTTTCCTTAACATCCTTTTCGCGATACGGCCTTAGTTTTCCTTCACGTTCTGCTATATCTAAATAATCTAATTGTAACAATGTCATTAGATTTTGAGTTGGTGCTGTTGTATATACTGGGCCATCATAACCGTATTTGAAAAGATATGGCACCATACCTGAATGATCAAGATGTGCGTGGGTTACGATTACCGCATCTATTGTATCCAAGCTAGCTTCAGGTAAATCTAAATGTGGAAATGAGGACATAGGATTTCCTACATTAACACCAACATCAATTAGAACTTTGCTTTCTGGAGTTTGGACTAAAATTGAAGTTCGTCCTACCTCTCTAAATCCTCCAAGTGCGGTAACTCTGACCCAACTATCTTTAATTAAAACTTGTCTATGTATTCTTACTCCCGCGCGTTTTAATATTTGGCGGCGAGTTTTACTTTCATTATTTATAATTGCTCTGATTTGATCTATTAGCTTTGATTTTAAGGGGGGTGTCCTATTTACTGTGGGTCTCCACAATGTTTGTTTTGTTATTTCCTTTAGTGTTGTTCCCCCACGCCCAATTACAAGACCTGGTTTTTGGGCTTCTATTATTACTTCTCCGCGACTATCGTCAAAAACAATATTTGTAGGTTCAGCTTCCGGAGGTACTAATTCCAAAATTATTTTTTTAACTTCTTCCTTATCCTTTCGTACTTCAGGCGCGGATCTAATTACAATTCGCTTTCGGATCTTTCTAGCCAATGCTTTTACGGGCTCGCCATCATCAATAAGAATTCTTGGGTTTTTTGAATATATTGCGATTTCTGGCCCTTCAAATTCAACTTCGGTTATTTCGGCATTTGCTGGAAGTTCTTTAATTATTTGTTCCTTAATTTCGTTTAATGTGTCATAGCTTGGCATGGTTTGACACCACAGAATTTGATAATGATTTATTATATACGACTTTTATTGTTAGATTAGATATCTATTGAAAAGAGATATCAAATAAACCTCCAAAAAGGAGGAATTTAAAATGAACTAATTCTTACTTTTGTCTAATTTTCTCAATTTTTTCTTGGGGCACTTCCTGATAGCCCTCTTCTTTCGTAATAATAACTGCATGAATTGTATTTCCAGTTGCGGCATCTCTTTCTAAAGCCGAATGTACTGCTTTTACAGCAATTTCAACGGCTTCGTCTATTGTAAGATCTTCTCTATATTCTGATTCTAAGACACCATACGCAACTGGAGAACCAGAGCCAGTTGAAACATATGTTTCTGGCATTACGCTACCAAGTGGGTCTAATGAATATACATGCGGACCTGTATCATCAATTCCGCCAACAATTGTTTGTAGCATATATGGATAGACCCTTGCGTTAAATAAGATATTTGATAATAATCTTGCAACGGATTTTATTTTCATTGCTTTTCCGTTTTTCAATTTATATAATTTAGTTTCTGCTTTTAGAATATCCATAATTGTCTGTGCATCTGCAACAGAACCTGCAATGGTTGCACCAATATGATCATCAATTTTAAAGATCTTCTTCGCTGTTTTATTTGCTATAAAATAGCCCATTGTAGCTCTTGAATCTGAGGCTAATACCACACTATCTTTTGTTGTGATTCCAACAGTGGTGGTTCCTGTTTTTAGTTCCATAGACCTAGGATAAGCCATATAGTTACTCTCCAAATTGATTATTAAAGTAAGAATTAGTTCATTTTACAATTGAATCTTTAGACGTTTATAAGTGTAGCGGTTTCGAACAAATAAATAAAAAATTGTAATGGAATGAAAAACTTTATCTTCCAAATAGTTTTTTCCAAAGTCCTCCCTTTTCACTACCTTTTAATTTAGCATTAATAGTCGTTTTCATTATCTGTTCAATATCATTTGTTATTACTGAACCATGTCCCGGGGCAATTATTTTTACTTGTGTTTTTAAAAATGGTCCTAAATATTTCTTTATGTCTGATGTTTTATATCCTAACCCATCATGGAACGCAATTATTTGATTAATTAATTCATTAGTTGGAACATTTACCCGTGGTGTGAATTCTTTTTCAATTTGTCCAAAGTAATCCCCACTAAATAATATTTTTCGGTTTTCTAAATAAAATGAAATAGTGCCAAGTGTTTCAATTGGTGTGTAATATATTTTTATTGTATCATTTCCAATATCAAATGTTTCTCCGCCTGAGACTGAAATTATCCTACCTGCAATTCCCATAAATCCTAAATGAACTTCAATATGCTTGCTTGCAATGATTTTTGCATCGTATGCAT
This sequence comes from uncultured archaeon, assembly GCA_964589775.1. GTDB lineage: Archaea > Asgardarchaeota > Thorarchaeia > Thorarchaeales > CAZPUN01 > CAZPUN01. The sequence goes on along the minus strand of CAZPUN010000017.1, from coordinate 8,863 downwards.
CCGAAATTAATTCAGGTAGCCCTCCTATATGATCTGGGTGTTCATGGGTGAGAAATATGTATTTTATATCCTTAAGGGGTATAATTTTTTCAATTTCTTCTTTTATTTGTGGGATGACTGAAAGAGACCCAGCATCAATTAACGTTGGGTATTTTTCATTAATTAAATATACATTGATTGAAAGATTCATATTCTGTACATAATCTCCAATCATATATACATCATTTGTTATTTTTTCGGTAAATACCATTCTAAAGACCTCTTATATATAATGTATATTTGAAAATGATTTGTTTATATTATCAATGTCACTATCTATTTTTTGTGATAAAATATCATTAATTTTTTCAGTGAGTATGTTGTCGATTATCCCGTTATATTCTCCAATAATTGGTTCTATGATGTCCTTTATCTTTTTTGCAATTCCTTTTGCCATATTATTTGTAGAAGTCGCAATAATTAATACTTTGAATTTTTTGCTATGTACGAAAGTAACTGTCCAGTCTCCTGCTTTAATATGATCAATATCTTTCTTTAAAATTTCATTTACGAATGACTGTATTGCTGTAATTCCTCCCGCAAATAAAGATAATTCTGATTCATTCTTATTAATCTCTGAAAAGAATTTGTAATGTATCAATAAACCTTCTGATGAAATAATAATGTATCCTAATATCATTTTGTATCATGTTTATGTTTATTTTTCTGTTATTTAAACTTATCTTTATTAATATTTTTCAAAAAATTAAGATTATTTTTATATTATTTATCGGATATTTATATATTATATAAAAAAGAATATGAGTGTGGATGGCGGGTGGTGCCATCCCTAAATTGATCCATGGTTTTTACCATGGGAAGTCGGGCGGGTCATTGGGTGGAGAGTACATTTTTGATTTCACCTTTTATTGTGGGTCACCCATTAATATCTGACTTTCCTATTTAATCTCCACACAAAAGAAAATTTTCAACAATTTTAAAAAATACATAAAAAACTATATTCTTATTAGCTACATGATTTATTGCATTAGTTGGCTTTATATATCTTCAATATATACCTAATTGAATTGTTGGGATGAATTATGGTTGATGATCTGTCAGTATTTACTCTAATCGGTGAAAAGCAAGCGAAGATTGGTTTCAAATTCTTATTTACACAAGCTGCTTCAGAATGTAATAATTGTAATTTAAAACCCGTTTGTATAGATAATTTAAATCCTAGAACGATTTACGAAATAATTGAAGTACGTGATGTTATCCATGAATGTCCGATTCATGGGCGTGTAAGTGTTGTACGTGTTCGACCTGCCGAGATCGAAGTTGTGATTCCTTCACGGAATGTGTTTGTAAATGCAATAATTTCTTATGAGCCTATAGTTTGCGAGAATTATGCATGTCCTTATCATGATCTATGTGAGCCAATTGGCTTAGAAAAAGGCGATAAAGTTAAGATTATTAAAATAATGGATAACAAATTTAAAGAAAAATGTAAGGAGAAGCACTCCTTGTCTCTTGTTTTATTAAGAAAAGTAAGTTAGGCTATTTTTTAATGCGATCGATGAATAGCACTTCTTCTATATTTTCAATGTATTTAAATATACTACTTGCTATTCCAACTTTCGCATACTGTATATGTTCTGCAAGGAGTGCAGCCGTTGGTAATTCAATTTCTACAATCTTATCCTTTATTTCAATTTTTACCGTATCTTTTTCAATTGCAGGAATGTTTCTCTTAATGAATGCTAAAATTTTCTCTTTTGGATCTGTGAGTATTTCTTTTACAGTAACTTCATAAATCAAGGTTTTTCCTGCTAGTGGGGGATTCATATCCACAATGACACGTCCAGCGCCAACATGAACTATTGTTCCATATTTATCTCCTATTCTAACACGTACTCCAACTTGTGGCGTGATTCCTTGCTTACGGATTTCCTTATGCGAGACGGTTTTTCTCAATTTTGGATTTCGTTCGCCATATGCTTTTTCAGGTGGGACTTCAATTGTTTTTGTTTCTCCCTTTTTCATACCCACGAGTGCTTCGTCTAATCCTTTAATTACCCACCCATTTCCGACAGCAACGAGTAATGGTGTGTAATATTCATCTGCATTATAGATGTTTGCTTCTTTGGCGACATCCTCTAATGTTGTGTCGAATATTTTTCCGTCTGATTTTAACTTTCCAATATAATCGATATATATCAAGTCACCATTCTTGACAGTCATCTCTTCTTGTTCTGTCTTTGGGGTGGCTTCCTGGTTTTCTGCCATATACTTTCCCTCATTTTTTAATTTAATTTCATCAAACTATGTTTCATATTTTAAAGTTTTCATAAGTGATAAAAACAAGATTATAATTTTCTGGCTTTAAGTAAAATTAATTTTTCAAAAAAGAACGACTGTTCATCTATTATTTCTACTGATAATTTATATTTCTTCAAAAAGTTCAAAATATGTTTCGGTCCTGTATGGGTTGAAATAAGTAAATATAGTTCTGTCTTATTTGTAAAAAGATCAATATTGTTCTTAATTGTATTATATATTGCATTTATGCCTTCATCTGAGCTCCATGTCCTCCTAAGCCACAGATCTGTAGTATCCTCTTGGGATTTTGGTAGATACGGTGGATTAAAAAGTATAATTTCAAAATTATGTTTAATGGGTAGTTTATATGTATAATTTGCTTGAATTATGCAAGATTTTCTTAACATATCGTTTTGTTTTAAATTCCAATATGTATTTTCTACGGCATATGGCGACAGATCGATAGAAACTAATCTTTTAGCAAATTTATATGCGTAAACGCTCAAAATTCCAGTGCCTGAGCCTAAATCCAATATATTGCTACCCGGCTTTATATTTAAATTATCAATTATCATATATGTATCTTCTGCAGGTATATATACATGTGGAAAAACATCGATTTTGTAATCATCACTTTCTATTGTTTTTATTATCTTTTTCAATTTTGAATCCTCTGAATACATTTGGATATTTGCTCAATATCTTCTATGGTAATGTGTCTTACTCTTTTTTCCATGAGATCTTTAACTTCTATGCATTGTAATACTTTTGATAGCATGTCCGGTTTTCTTTTCAACCACTGTACTATTGCTGCTCTTACGGTCTTTCGTGGGAAATTAAAAATACCTTTTACAGTATAATAAAAAATTTGTTCAAAAGTATAATCTACTTTTTTGTTTTTGCGGATCAATTCGATAATTGTTGAGTCCACCTTTGGAACTGGAAAATATGCATATTTAGATACTTTTCTTAAAATTCTAACATCACAATATCTTTTTACCCCGATTGATAACCTTCCGTAATTAGAGTCTCCTGGCTTTGCTAAAATACGTTCTATGAACTCCTCTTGCAACATCAAAATTGCAATCTTAAATTGAGTTTCATTTATTATTTTAAATAAAATGTCTGATGAGATTGAATATGGTAAATTAGAAATTACTTTATCTACTTTTGGTAAATCAATCTTTAATGCATCATCACAAATTATTTCTACATTCAATGATGTACTGAACATTTGTTTTAAATGCTCACAAAGGCGTTTATCCTTTTCAATAACTATTGCTTTTTTTGCATATTCTGCAATATAATATGATAGAATCCCAATCCCCCCACCGATCTCTAAAACAACATCATCACTTGTTAAATCTGCAAACATAACTTGTTGTTTGGCAATCTCGGGATCAATCAAAAAATTTTGCCCCATTTTTTTACTGGGGCGGATATTATATTTTTGTAGTATTTCTTTTGTATACTGTATTGTTGATGATTTTGATAAAAACAAGTTTTATCTCCTGCTTAGTTTGTTTGTCCCTTTACGAATAGATATCTTTTGCAGTCTCCCTTTAATTCTTCAATTATGCGTTTTGCGATCATTCTTTTAGGGTCTTGTATTTTTGTTCTGTTTGATATATCTTCAAAGCTTTTGAATGGCTCTTTTTTACGTTCTTCAATTATTTTCCATATTAGTGTTTTTCCGATTCCTGGTAATAATTGAAGTGAGTGGAGGCGTGTAGTGATTGGTCTAGCATTATTGAAGAAATTTACAAAATATGGTTCATTCCTCTCTATTATTTGTTCTAATACTTCTTGTATGTTTTCTTCTGCTTCTTGTGAAAGATCGCTATATCTTATGCGACGCTTTACGCGTTCAATTTTTTTTCGTTCCCCTCTGCCTAAAAATATACGTTCTCCAATTTCAAATCTTTTCCCCTTCATTGGAATGACCTCTAGCAGTGAGAAATACCGATCTCCAATTACCTGAAGAACATCTTCTCTACTTCTAATATCCGGTACTACTGCTAGCACATATGCATAATCTTCTCGTTTTGAATGCCTCTCACTGCTCATTCTTATCTCAACTCTCTCTATTTTCCTATGAAATATGTAGTCAAATTAATAAAAAAAGTTATGCTTTTTCTAAAGAAAACTTCGTATTATTGGTGTAATCAATGAAAATACAATTTTTGGACTTTTTATTACAGAAAGTATTGCGTCTCGTTGGAAATCCATGTCACCCTTTGCTTCAATATCTTTTATAATGCCTGCATATTTTATGATTTTGAATAAATTGTCTAAAGTTGGATTGTTGATATTATCTAGTACTTTTCGTGCGCGATACATCAACCATAAATCTAATCCAACATATTTTCGCCAGATCTTTGGATACATCTTCAAGGTTTTCAATTTTTGTTCATGAATGAAATATTCATGGCTTACTTGGGCTGCAATTCGTGCGGCGAGCCCATTCATAATAACGCCCCCACCTGTGGTTGCTTTAACCTGACCTGCTACGTCTCCGATATTTATTAGATTTTGAATAACCAAGTCTTTAATGGGTAATGTAATTGGTATTATTCCTCCAAATTGTCTAATTTTTCTTGCATTTTTAAATCGGTCTTTAAATACACTCTTATTAACAAACCATGCAAGACTTTTTGCCGGTCTTATTTTACTTGCTAATCCTACACGTGCGGTGGTTTTCCCTGTAGGTATTATCCATGCGAAGAGACCATTTGCAATTTTATTATTAAAATACAATTCTACTACGTTTCTATCTACATCTACATTTTCCATTTCATACTGTATTGCTGGAATCTTGTTTTGATCTGATACTGTATCTATTCCTAGTTTTTTTGCTATTCTGCCGTATGCACCTTCAGTATTAATTATTAAATCCGCATTTATTTCCTTTATTTCATTATTTTTACGATACGAAATGCCTGAGAACTTGCTTTTAAATCGATTTATGTTTAATACTTTTGTATTCAAGTTAATTTGCACGCCTTTCTTTTCAGCTTGTTCAGCTAAAAATTTATCAAATTTTGCTCTATTCAGTACATACGCCTTTGGTTCTTTTGTTCGTATTTCTATTGGATAACCCTTTGCAGAGTAAATTTTTGCTCCATATACTATATTCTGTATTGTTTTGTTTGGGGGTTTTATTCTTATACGATTTAACCCTGTAATACTAAGTAATCCTGCACAATGATCCGGATATCCTATTTCTGAATGTTCTTCGAATACAATTACATCATGTCCATAACGTACTAATGTTTCTGCATAAATAAGTCCTGCAGGTCCTCCACCAATTACGATTGCGTTCGTCATTTCATTATCCTCATTTTGTTTAGATTCCTGATAAATTCCTTATGAATTTCTATATTTATGCCATCAACTGTGGGTTCTCTAAGGCATGTAACTCCATCAACGACTCCTGCACTATTTAATATTTTTAGAAATTTCTCTTCCCGTTCTGGCGTATGTTTTTTTGTTAGGGAAAAATGCGATCGTACAATATGATCTAATAAATATGCACCCCAATTGGATATTTGAGATACGATTAATATATCTGATTTCACTACGCTTGCTATTTTCAAACCTTGAGGTACGTGTTTAATAACTGCATCATATATGTTTCCCATTCCAATTTCATTTCCACCATCGCCTATTGAAATTATTGGGATTTTATGTAACATTTTTTCAACTATTAAATCAAATTTTGCTGCATAATTTATTTCCAAACCTTTCATTGAATAATACTTGTTGTCTATAGCATGTCCTGGGGTTTCAATAGTAACAAATAGAACCGCAGTGTCATAGGTCCAAGAATATTGATCGTATAATTCTATCTCTAACTTTATATGATCAATAATCTTCTTTATTGGTTGTATCATATATTTGTCTGAAATTATTATTGGTTTCATTTTCAAGTCATAGAACATTTCTGCAAGTATTATCGCACCTAATGGTCCATCAGTTTCGCCAAAAGATGAGCAGCTAATTGGGAAACCTGTAATTATATGGATTGTTCCATTATTATTTTCTTTTATTTTCTCTATAATTTGTAGAGCTTTTATGAATGGATTGCATTTGCATCTATCTTTTTCAGCATAATAGAGATTTTTTGAGCCTATTCTATATTCATTTTCAAATAATAGTCTTTCAAGTGCTTGTATATCTTCCATAATCTTTTGTATATAGGCTAATACTTTTTAGATATATGTATATGGAAAACTATGTTAAAAGGTGATTGTCTATGGATGATGCAGTTCTCGATGTTGCGTTAAAAATACTAGAAAAGTTTCCATTATGTGATAGATGTTTAGGCCGACAATTTGCATGGCTTGCAACAGCAACGACAAATCAAAGTCGTGGTTTTGCTATTAAGTTGGCACTTACTATGGAACTGCATCAAAAATTAATAAATAAGGATAATGAGGTAATAAGCTCATTAAAGACTCTTGCAGAAAATGGTATGTTTGAGCCTGCTCGAAAAGTATTAGAAAAAGCACAAATTGAAATTTCCTCAAAGTCTAAATGTTCTATATGCAGTATTGAACATGGTTCTATTTTTGATAAAATTCCTGAATTAATACCCAAAATTGTGAAAATGTCTGAGCAAATCGAATTTGATACATTTTTAGTCGGGTCTGTGGTACCGCCTCACATTCAAGAGTTTGAAGATGATTTACGTGCGCTGTTTAATTTAGAGTTCGCTGAACCACTAAAATCTGAATTCAATAGAAGTTTAGGTAAGGCGCTTCAGAATGTCTTCCATAAGACAGTAGATCTAAAAAATCCACACATGGTAATCTTGGTAAATCTATCTGATTTTTCAATCGAAATAAATACAAATCCAATTTTCGTTTATGGTCGGTACAAAAAGTTAGTGCGTGGAATTTCACAGGCAAAATGGATCTGTAAATATTGCGGTGGAAAAGGATGTGAGAAATGTAATTATAAGGGTAGATATTATGATGAATCAATTGAAGAATTTATTTGTCCTCCTATCTTGAAAGAAGCAAAGGGGACGCGTTATAAGTTTCATGCAGCTGGGCGTGAAGATGTTGATGCACGTATGCTTGGTACCGGGCGTCCTTTTGTAGTTGAAATTTCTAATCCTATGGTGCGGTCTATTGATCTTAAAAAGATTGAACAAATTATTAATGAGAACGCAAAAGGAAAAGTTGAAGTTAGTGATTTACAGTTTTCGTCTCGCAAGGTACTTCAGGAGCTTAAAGAAAAATCTCCAATTTCGCGTAAAGTCTATGAAGCTTTAGTATATGTGGAACGAGAAATTACCGATGATGATATTGATCTTATTGAGCGTACATTTGTAAATATAGATATTCATCAAAAAACGCCCAAGCGCGTATTGAATCGAAGGGCAGACCTTATGCGCGTGAAGCGTGTATATGAAATTGAAGGCATTAAATTAGATAGCCACCATATGAAATTACGAATAAATTGTCAGGGTGGTCTTTACGTAAAAGAATTAATTTCTGGAGATGATGGTCGTACCTCGCCTTCTATTTCTGAATTACTTAACTCTCCCGCAATCTGCGAAGAATTGGATGTTGTAATCGTTGAACGTGGAATTAAACATTAAAGATTTTTTTGATTCCTACCAAAATGTTTAAGAAGATTTATTTATGATTTAGACAAAGATTATTATTTATAAAATCATTAATGCTTAATAGATAAAAAAATTAGAGGACGTATTAACAATGAAGAAGTCTCATGGTTATCGTAGTCGTTCAAGAAAAATTATGACAAAGCATCCTCGCAAGAAGGGAATTGCACCACTTGGTCGTATGCTCATTGATTATCATCCTGGTGATCGTGTAAATATTATTATTGACCCAAGTGTACAAAAGGGACAACCACATAAGAGATTTCATGGGCTTACTGGTGTAATTAAAGGGCAACGTGGTCGTGCATATGTTGTTGATGTAAAAGTAGGAAATAAGATTAAGACCATAATTGTACGTCCAGACCATTTGGTTCCAAATCGTGGTTAAAGGAGGCCTATGTTTGCCAAAGAGTGTCCTAAAATCGGAAGAGCTCCCTCTTCCAATTGTTAAGAAAATTCTTAGTAAAAGAGCAAAAGAATCAAAAATGAGTGACCTTATGTATCAGCAAAGAGTTGCATTAGAATATGCAAATAGATTTTCAAAAATGTCCCCCTCAAATGCCGCAAAAGTCTTAGAGAAACTCATGAAAAAGTATGGTCTCAGTAGGACACTAGCTGTGCAAATTATCAATATTGCGCCTCGAATTGTTGATGAGCTACGAATTCTTTTTGCAATTGACCCGTCGGTGTCTCTGACTACTGAACAAATGGAAGAAATAGTTGAACTTGTTCAAAAGAATGTGACTCGTAAGATTGTTCCCTCATCAGAAGAAAAGATTGATGAAGATCTAGAGCCTCCTGTAATCAAGGAATCAGCACCTGTAGAATCATCTGAAGAATACGATGAAAAAATATTCGACCTATAATTTTCTTATTTTTGGTGAATCTCCTTGGGTGACATCTTTGAGTATAAACAAGTAATTATAATTC
>CAZPUN010000016.1:0-7134 GCA_964589775.1 uncultured archaeon | reverse complement strand
ATTTTCATTTCTCTCTCTGAAATATTCAGATTTGTAAAGAAATCATATGCTTCTTTGATTGTCAATCGTATTGTATCTGCAATAGATTTTCCGTCTATTTTAACTGACAGGACTTCCGGTCTTAGTCTGCTTCCATTGCATGCGGGGCATTTGATTTTCTTGAAGAATCGTCTTGCAATCTTAATTCTCCATTTCTGAGATTTTGAATTATCAATCCACCGCTGAATTTTTGGAATTGTTCCTTCCCATGCTTTAGTAACTTTAACTGTTTGAGATACTGAAGAGTATTGTATATTTACTTTGTATTCTACAGGTTCACCTTTTGTACCCCATAATATGATTTCCTTTGCAGAATCGGGTAAATCCTTCCATGGTGTATCGATGCTAAACCCATATTTCTTACCAAGCGCATCGAACATTGCGATTTTTTCAATTTTGTGCTTAAATGGTTTAATGGCTCCTTGACGAATCGTTAATGTTTCATTTGGAATTATTGACTTTATATCGATCTCGAGTTTGGTCCCAAGTCCATTACAGACCGGACATGCGCCTTGTGGTTTGTTGAAAGAAAAAGCATTTGGCTCAAGTTTAGGATAGGTCTTGCCACATTTGGGGCAAATTGGATCTGAACTAATATAATACTCTTCATGACCTACGATGAGGATTTTAGCAATTTTATTTCGTCGTAATGCATGCTCTATGGAATCTACAATGCGTTCGAAATTCTCTTTTAGTGCTACGGATCTGTCTATTACTAAATCAAAGTTTTTTATTGTGTCATCAGGTTGTTCAAATTGGGAATCAATGTTATATATTACGTCATTGATTCTTACTCTTGTAAATCCTTGTTTAATTAACGAGCTTATTGTTTCATTGAAATCCGTATAATTTACAATAGGTGTTAAAATTATAAATCTGCTTCCATTATATTTATCAATTAGTTCATTTGCTATTTCTTCTGGAGTCTTTTTATTGACTGGAACCCCACAATTTACACAGAACATCTTCCCAATATTCGCATAAAGTATCCTTAGATAGTCATAAATTTCAGTTGTCGTTGCAACGATTGATCTTGGATTTTTGCTGGCTTTTCTTTGTTCGACACTGATTGCTGGTGGGAGTCCTTCTATAAAATTCACTTTCGGCTTATCTAGCCTGCCGAGAAACCTTCTCGCATAGGACGAAAGTGATTCTACATATCTTCTCTGTCCTTCCGCATAAATGGTATCAAATACAAGTGTTGATTTACCGCTTCCTGAAACTCCAGTGACTACTACTAAGCGGTTCCGTGGAATATTTACGTCGATGTGCTTTAGGTTATGCTCATAGGCACCCTTGACAACAATGTATCTTCTAGTATCTATATTCTGGGTGGTGTGATTGATTGGAAAACTTTCAGTTGTATCAGCCATCTTACTTTTGTCCTCCCAATATAGTTCTTAAGAATTTGCCCGTGTATGAAATATTACTTTCTGCTATTTCCTCTGGTGTTCCCGTTGCTATGACGTAGCCACCGTTTTCACCGCCTTCTGGTCCGAGGTCTATAATGTAGTCCGCAGTTTTTATAACATCTAAATTATGCTCTATTACAACAACTGTATTACCCAGATCTACTAGTCTATGCAGCACGTTCAGCAATTGTTTTACATCATCAAAATGAAGTCCCGTTGTAGGTTCATCAAGAAGAAACAAGGTTTGTCCAGTTGCGGGTCGTGATAAATATTTTGAAAGTTTAATGCGTTGGGCTTCTCCACCTGATAAGGTTGTTGCCGGTTGCCCTAGTTTTACATAGCCCATTCCAACATCGATCAATGTTTTCAATTTCCTCTCGATTTGTGGGATATCTTTAAAGAAGTCATACGCTTGTTGTATTGTCATATCTAGTACATCAGCAATATTCTTCCCCTTGTATTTAACTTCAAGAGTTGATTCATTATATCGTTTACCGCCGCATAAATCACATGTAACCTGAACTGGTGGTAAGAAATGCATTTCAATGGTTTCTACACCCGCTCCTCTACATTTCTCACATCGCCCGCCCTTGACATTAAAGCTAAATCTACCTTTCTTATATCCTCTTGCTTTGGCTTCTGGCAGGCTTGCATAAAGCTCCCGAATATGATCAAATACTTTCGTATATGTTGCGGGGTTACTTCTTGGTGTTCTTCCAATTGGGCTCTGGTCAATTATAATTACCTTATCTAAATATTCAATTCCTTCAATACGGTCATGTTCCCCGGGCTTTCCAAGTGCATGATGAAAAATTCTTGCGAGTGCTTTTTGCAATGTATCGTTTATGAGTGAACTTTTACCGGAGCCACTTACACCAGTAACACATGTAAAAACCCCAAGGGGTATCTTCACGTTTATATTTTTTAAATTGTTATGTCGAGCTCCAACAATCTTTAACCATTTTCCATTTGGTTTTCGTCTTTTATTAGGAATGTCTATAACAAGTTCATGTTTCAGATATTTTGCAGTTAATGAATTTGATTTTAAGATGTCATCGATTGTTCCTTGAGCTACAACTTTACCCCCGTGTTCTCCGGCTCTGGGACCTAAATCAATAATCCAGTCTGCATTTCGCATTGTTTCTTCATCGTGCTCTACTACAATAACAGTATTTCCCAAGTCTCGTAGTTCCTTGAGTGAATTTAGCAATCTTATGTTATCTCGAGGATGTAAGCCGATTGATGGCTCATCAAGGCAATAAATAACGCCGACCAATCTTGAGCCAATTTGGCTTGCAAGTCTAATTCTTTGGCTTTCGCCTCCAGATAGCGTATTTGCCGCTCTATCGAGTGTTAAATAATCAAGACCGACTTCTCTTAGAAATCCTAATCGTGCCAGAATTTCCTTGATTATTTCAGATGCGATCTTTTTCTCTTTTTCTGTTAATTCAACATGCTCAAAAAAGTCAATCAATTTAGCGACTGAATATTGCGTAAGTTCTGAAATTGTTTTACCCTTGAATTTTACGGCTCTACTTTCGGGCTTAAGGCGTGTTCCATGGCACTCAGGGCAAGTTGTTTTAATCATATAGTGTTCTAATTTTTGGCGTACATCTTCGGAAGTCGTATTTTTGTAATAGTTTCTTAAAACATTTATAACTCCCGGATATGTCCCTTTTGTTACGCCTTCCCATTGAGTAATTCCATCCTTTCCATGATAGATCCATTCTGACTCAACTATTGTATTTCCCGTTCCGTAAAGTACTGCTCGTTTCTGTTCCTCTGTAAGTGTCTTCCATGGTTGATTAATTGTAAATCCGTACTTCTTAGCTACAGCCTTTATCCAATTTGAATTCGAAAACCAATTATACGGCTTAATAGCTCCCTCTGCAATTGATAGATTCTCGTCTGGTATGACCAATTTCTCATCAAATTCGCTAATATACCCTAAGCCCATGCATTTTGGGCATGCTCCATGTGGTGTATTGAATGAAAATAGGCGTGGTTCTAATTCTTGAAAACTAAAACCACAATCTACACATGCGAAATGTTCACTAAATGTATATTCACGACCACTACTCTCAAGAATACGAACAACACCATCTCCGAGTTGAAGTGCTTTTTCAATGGAATCTGCAATTCTTTCACGTTCTGTATTATTAATTATCAAGCGGTCAATTACTATCTCTATTGTATGAATTTTGTATCGGTCAAGCTTTATTTTCTCAGACAGGTCACGTATTTCGCCATCTACTCGAACTTTAGAGTATCCTTCGCGTTTCCAAAGTTCGAACTCTTTCCTGTATTCTCCTTTTCGTTCCTTTATAACCGGTGCTAGTATTATTATCCGTTTTCCTTCTCCTAGCTTTAATACATTATCAACAATCTGTTGTGCTGTTTGAGGCTTAATTTCTTTTCCACAATATGGGCAATGAGGTATGCCAACTCGTGCAAATAATAATCGCATGTAATCATAAATTTCCGTAATGGTACCAACCGTGCTTCTTGGGTTCTTCCCTGCCGTTTTTTGGTCTATTGAGATCGCTGGTGAAAGCCCTTCTATGTATTCGACATGGGGTTTTTCTACAAGTCCTAAGAACTGTCTCGCATAAGCTGATAATGATTCGACATATCTACGTTGGCCTTCGGCAAAAATTGTATCAAAGACTAGAGATGACTTTCCACTTCCAGAGACCCCAGTTACTACAACAAGCCTTTCTTTTGGTATTTCTAGATTTATGTGTTTTAAATTATGTTCGCTTGCACCCCTAATAATTATTTTTTTTGTAATACTTTCTGGTTTTGCTTGAATTGTTCTGGATTTGGCTTTAGCTTCCACTAGTCAATTGCCTCCTAAGTTCAAAGATTTTATCTCGAATTTGAGCTGCCCTTTCAAACTCGAGGTCTTGTGCGGCTTGTTTCATTTCTTTTTCAAGTTCAATAATTATTGTCTCCAAATCCAGATCTAATACTGCCTCACCAAGCTCTGGAACAATGTCCTTAATAGATTGTGTTTCGATACCCTGAGCTATATCTCTTATTCCTTTTGTGATTGTTTTGGGTGTTATACCATGCTCTTTGTTAAACTTGATTTGAATTGCACGGCGTCTATTTGTTTCATCAATTGCGCGTTTCATAGAATCTGTAATTTTGTCAGCATATAGAATGACTTTCCCATGCACATTACGCGCGGCTCTTCCCATTGTTTGAATCAGTGCCCATTGGGATCTAAGAAAGCCTTCCTTATCCGCGTCCAGAATTGCTACAAGAGATACTTCTGGAAGGTCTAAGCCTTCTCGTAATAGATTAACGCCAACTAGCACATCAAAAATTCCTAAACGTAAATCTCTTAAAATTTCAATTCGTTCAATTGTTCCAATTTCGGAGTGTAAGTATCTTGATTTTATTTCATGCTCGATTAAATATTCTACAAGCATCTCTGCAGATTTCTTTGTCAGAGTAGTAACTAAAACTCGATCCCCTAAACGTATATGCTCTTTAATTTCGGCGATTAAGTCATCGATTGCTCCTTTTATAGGTTTTACAATTACTTGAGGATCAACAAGTCCAGTAGGCCTATTAATTTGTTCAACTATTTGAGAACTAACCGATAGTTCATAAGGTCCCGGAGTGGCTGTTGTAAATATTACATGTCTCATATATCTTTCAAACTCATGGAATTTCAAAGGTCTGTTGTCTAATGCGGATGGCAATCTAAAACCAAATTCGACAAGGGTCTTCTTCCTGCTGTAATCCCCGTTGTACATACCTCGGACTTGTGGTATTGTCATGTGGCTCTCATCAATAATCATTAAAAAGTCATCCGGAAAATAGTCTAATAGCGTATATGGTGGTTCTCCCGGCTTCCTGTTATCCACATATCGTGAGTAGTTTTCAATTCCTGTACAATAACCTGTTTCTCTCAACATTTCCAAGTCGTAACGTGTTCGTCGCCATAAGCGATCTGCTTCAACAAGTTTTCCTTGTGATTTTAATTTGGCAACTCTTTCTTCTAGTTCTTTTTCAATTTCTGGAATTATTTCTAAGATATGTTCATGTTTTGCAACATGATGGTGTGCCGCAAATATTTTTACGGATTCTAAATTACGAATTTTCTTCATAGATACAGGTTCAAATTCATAAATTGAATCTACTTCGTTCCCCCATAATTCGATTCTAATTCCTGATTTCATGTTGGGTGGAAAAATGTCTACGGCATCACCCCTAACCCGAACACTACCTGCTTTAATTTCATAATCGTTTCGTTCATATTGCAGCGCGATTAATCTATCCAAGATGGCTTTTCGAGACACTATATCTCCCTTTTGTAAAAATAGTACCATACTATTGTATGTCTCTGGATTTCCTAAACCATATATACATGAAACTGAGGAAACAATAATTACATCATCTCTACTCATTAACGCCTGAGTAGCTGCGTTTCGCATCCTATCAATTTCTTCATTTATGTCTGCATTTTTCTCTATGTATAGATCCTTCGAAGGAACATATGCTTCCGGCTGATAATAATCATAATATGATACAAAATATTCTACAGCATTCTCTGGGAAAAAGCTTCGATACTCTGCTGCAAGTTGTGCTGCAAGAGTTTTATTATGTGTAAGAACAAGAGTCGGGCGTCCGTATTCCTTAATTACATTTGCCATCGTAAATGTTTTGCCGGAACCTGTAACACCTAATAATGTCTGAAATCTATATCCCGCTTTTAAACCTTCCACTAA
Source organism: uncultured archaeon (assembly GCA_964589775.1). Taxonomy (GTDB): domain Archaea; phylum Asgardarchaeota; class Thorarchaeia; order Thorarchaeales; family CAZPUN01; genus CAZPUN01. The sequence goes on along the minus strand of CAZPUN010000016.1, from coordinate 941 downwards.
CTGCTTGATTGCCTTTGGTTGGTCTCCTGCGGGTTTGAATTTCGCTACTAGTTTAAAATCTGCCATCCTATTTATCAACTCGTTAATTGACCCATATTTTCTATCCGACATTGTTTTAATAATAATACTAAAGGTGCATTAGAAAAGATTCTATATTTTTTAATAATGTACAGTGTTTGTTTAATCGAATATTCTTATTGGCGGGTAATCCGAAAATATTAAAGAAAATAAGAGGAGAAAATCATTTTTACTAATTCTTGTCCAGATATGGTATTACACAAATGAACCTAAATGGTTTATCACCAACATTCTTGTACCCATGTGGCTCCTCTGGTGGAACATACAAAATATTTCCTGCAGTAACATAATGAACTTCAACTTCATTGAATACTTCAGCATCACCTTCAAGAACAAAGATCTCATGTTCTTCTGGATGATGATGTAATGGTATTTCTCCGCCTGGCTGTATTTCAAAAATTCTCATTGCGTATCTTTGCGCACCCACGGATTTATCAATCAACCATCGCATCTTGGCACCCTTTGAACCTTCTAGAGTAACATCTATTTCCTCTCGTTCCTTGTAGTCTGATACCCACATAATAATCACCATTCTAAATTTTAAAAATCGCACTTTAAAATCATTGGGTTTTTGCTTTGCTAAATAATTTCATAATTTATTATGTTCATATACTTATTTTTCTCATATCCCAATTGTATATTATTTGACCTATATTTTAAATAATCAATAAGCATGTTTTCACTGGAAATTTTATTGTTTGTTAGTTTAAACTGAGTACATTTTCAGACAAATTATATAAACTCAAAAATCTGGAAAATTAATTTTTTTATTTCTATTTTTTATCGTTATAAATTATAAATATCTCTCTTAGTTTATCTGCTATTTCTTTAGTTATTTTTCCTTCGGATTCAGCTTCGTCGAT
>CAZPUN010000015.1:0-14483 GCA_964589775.1 uncultured archaeon | reverse complement strand
GTATACGTATCCTGATTAATATTGTAGAAAGTACAATTTCCGTTCTCATCAGTAATTAACGACCGAATCTTTTGACCGGATTTATATAGAGTAACATTTGCACCCTGGAATGCATTTCCATCAGCGTCTGTCACATGGACTTGAATTCTGTAATATTCTTGTGCTGTAGCAGCTGTGATGTTTGGTTCAGGAGTCATACCTGCAATATAAGCAACCATATCGTTGTATGCACCATCTTTGCCTTTTTCAAGGATGCTAATTGGTTTATCCGCAGTAATTTTTCCAATATCATCAACTAATTTGATATTCCAGAATTGACCTGCATCTAATTTTTTATTATTTCCATTGTAAGAAACAACTGTATCATTGTAATATGCAAAGACAACAACATCACTATATGTGTCCGTTGTAAGGGTTGCCCAAAATTCTTTTGCACGTATACCAAGTAGATTTGTAAAATCATCTCCCAGTCTGTTAATAGTTGTTCCGCCTTCACCACATGTTCCGTATACCATTATTGTCGCATTTGAGACAATTCTTAATATTTCATTTGCATCTGGTGCTTTAATTACGTAACTGCCGGCAGAGATCTGATGTGTTGCAAAAACAGCATCATTATTTTGGAGGTCATATACAGTTACATTTGCATTTTCTAATGCAACGATTACATACATAGCGTAATGGGCCCAGTTTGACAGAGTTAAGCAAAATTCTTTTCCAGCAGCTGCACCATCAATAGCAGGGACTTGTGTATATGCATTTCCTCCAGACTTATGAATAACAATACTTGTATTAGATACTACGCGATAAACATAACCTAATGGATAGTTTTTTGCTACATAATGTCCCGCTGAAATATCAAAACTATCCAGAATGGCATTATTTGAATCATATACGGTTACATGGGCAGCATTTTTACTGAAATAAACAGTGTAGGGCGAATAATCATCAAATGTGTAAAATATAAATTCCTTTCCAGACATTTTACCATTTACAGCTGGATAGAAGAACGTACCATATGCTGTACTATATGGACCATTATATTGTGCCACAACTACTTGTTTGTCTGCTACTACTTTGTAATAGATACTTTGATCTAAATTACTAAATATTACGACATCCATTCGATTAATATTTGTATCATTTCTTAAATCATATTTTTCCGTTGTAGAATTCCACACATAGAATTTTACATTTGTTGTATCATTTATACCAACAACATACACATTTCTAGGCGTACCTGTTGGAAATATATATCCATAGAATGTAGTCGCTGCACCGATACCATAGTTTGTCAGAGGAATGAAATCATCTGCATATGAAGGAGCAGTGTGATTATATATATCATTCACTGAGAAATAAACGTAGTAGTATCGAGCATCATTAGGTGCAAGATATCCATCAACTGTCCAATAAAGAGTTCCGACGGCATTGTGAGTTGGGTCCCAATCATTTGCCTTTTCAAATTGGTATGGGATTTCTCCGATTATGTTTCCTGATGAATCATATTCAATCAGCCGGATAGAACCATCTTCAAATGTCCAAGAATTTCCAGGTTCAACCTCTTGCATTTTCTCTGTAAAATTAATCACCATATTAGCGGTATAATCCACACGAAAATATCCACTTGCATTAAAATAAATCGGTATTCGCCACATGTAGGTTCCATTCCACCATTCGTCATCTCGATCGCCAAAGCTATTTGTATCGGACACGAGATTTGGAATTCCTACATGTGTTATTGGGTTCGAGTTTTTTTGTGCTTCATGGATATTCAGAGGTTGTCCCATTGAACTCATGAACATTATGAGCACGAGAAACAGCAATATTGCTTTTTTCATTTTTAAATTCACCTCATGAATATCTTAATTTAAAAATTTTATTTTTTCTAATATTTAATAATATTTTATCATAAATATAAAGTTTTTACTTATGAATTAACAGAAAAAGCATATAATCTTATAAATTAAATGTTTTTCAATAAGCAAAAAAATAAATAAAAGAAAATTATTCAGAAGATACATTTCTAAGCATACGAATTTTTCGTCTAATTGCAATATATCGTCTATCTCTTTCTGATGCGGAAATCTTACCAAGCCTGAAATCCTCATCAATCATTTTAATTTGATTTTCAAGATCCAAGATTTCCTTTTGGATGCTAGATTTCTTGCTTGTCTTTTTCTTATATTTCTTCGCCTTTGCAATTTCTTCTTCAAGTTCAATTGAAGCCAGAAGCGATTTAGTTTCTTTTACAGATTGTTCATTCAATTCATACTCGTATATCTGAGTGACAGTTGCCTCATCAGGCTTAATTGTTTTATTCCGATTCCTACAGTAATAGCTTATGATTGGTGTTTCAATTGTGCTTCCGCAATTTTCGCAAATATATCCACGACGTTGTATATAATCTATGCCTTCTCTATTTAAAATCACTCCACAATTAGGGCAATGCTTTACACGGGCAAAAGGCGGATCCAGAAGTTCTCCTATGAAACCACAATCAAAATGTTCAAGGATTGTAATTTGCCTAAGCGAACTCTTATTGCACTTTGGACATACAAGTTTAACGATGACCGGCTCATTACGATTCTGGCATGTTAAAATGCTCATGACGGGTTTCTTTCGTAAAATGCTATAATCTACTAATTTTTCCAAGGTCTTTACAGTTTCTTCCACATCTTGATGAAGTACGAGTTCTGCAACTGAATAATTGAACCCGGGAGTGTTTTTCGATGTTGTAGGCGTAATTTTTTTTATTTCACCATTTATCATCATTTTGATTAGCTTAACAACATTCGGATTCGATATAATTTTAGCTTGTTTCGCTTGCCACGGACTTTTCTTAACAATATATCGCTGAATTAATCTATCAAAAACAGAATCAACTATCTTTTTAGCTGCAGGATTCTCTCCGAGATCTTCATAAACATCTAGAATTTCATTTCGAATGGCTGTCATAAAATCCTCATAATATGATGCTTTGTCATCCTTATCAGCAGCAATTACGATCAAAGAACCATCAATATTTCGTTCAATAATCAATTTAAAAGATAACGCATCTATCTCGCGTACCCCTTTTGCACCAAGTTCGAGGGCAAACGTATAGAGGGCTTCAACAAAACCTGAAACCAAGCTTGAGTCTATTCCAAAATTAGCATATTCACGCGAAATAATTGGCAGTCCGCCTTTGTCTATTACCCAAACTGCATATAACATTTAATTACACCTTGTTACAAACATACAATTCTAAAATTTCGCAATCAATTAAATAATTTCATATTACATCAATTTAAGGTTTTTTAATTATCTCCTAATTTTTTCCAACAGTTTAAAAAATAGTCACACTATTTTATGAAAAAATGTAATATCTTCCATTCTGACATACTTCCACGACTGAAGTTCGTGGGCTTTCTGCCCATGTCTTTCATAAAACGAGAGTACAAACGATTGTTTAATCTAAAGACGATTTTTAACAACTTCATTGATTTTTATTCTCTATTCTCATTTTTCACCCCTAATTATACACATCCTTTTTAAAACAATAATGAATCGTCAAATATTTTTAAAATGTATAGGCATACGGCATAAATCAAGTAATTTGATGATTTAGAATGGATCCAGACTTGAAATTCATTGATTTCTAAGTTCCTCAAAGAAAATCGCGGCGGTAACAAACGTTTCCTCACATGAACACGGTGAGTGTATGCTCGAAATTGTTATGACAAGATAGACTATACGCAGAATCCTCACATCTTAATATGGGGAGTATGTCAGAAAAAGATCACTGTGTATGATATAATCAATATTATATACAAAGAATTGTTTTAAACAGCAAATTTGCAAAAACCTCGTATTTTAATTTCGGAATTATGTTGAATAACTCATATTGGTTGATATACTTTGGAATTTGCCGAGCTTGATTATGTTAATCCGATAACAAACACATTGAATAACTCATGTAGGTCTATATACTTTGGAATCCACCCACGGCAGTGCGGACCATAAGGGGTTCAACTTTTCGTGCACGTTGGAGAGCTTGCTCGAAGAAGTCCATGATATCTCGTCCGACTAATCGGTCCATTTCGTTTATTACAAATAGCTTTTGTTCATTTGCCTGATTTAGCAACTCTTCGGATAATTGCGATGTAGTCACCAGAATGTGAATTCCGGATCTGCCAATTTCTTTCTCGAATTGCAATATATTCCTGTGGATTATTGAAAGTTCTAGACTTGAGATGGCTCGCTCCCAGTTCTTGCATTCTATGAGAACCATGTTTCCTTCTACATCCTTAAACGTGATATCCACGCCTTTAACTCTCGGCATTGCATATATCACATTAGGTTTGATTAACTCACTACTATAAAAGGGCAGTTTCTCAATCCTTTCGAATTTCGGAACAACTACTTTTGTCTCATTTGAATTGCTAAACAGTCTATCAAGGTTAAAGATACCTTGTTGAGATAAGCGAAATAGTGCGAGAGCAACCGCCATCTCAAAGTAAGCACCGATCACATTCACCTGCCAACTACTCAAGGCTAATGCCTCATCTCGTGTTAGACCGGATATATCCAGCAAGTCTTTCAGCATAATATGGTCTAAACCTAATGCATTCTTTAAAGATAACAAGTAATAATTAGTCCGAATTTCAACGCTTCCATTCAATAGATGTACTACACCCTTATCTATTAGATCATCAATCGTGCAAATATTTTCCCGTTCCGCTTCATCTAATTGTATCCTACGTATGCCTAGAATCGGGATTTCCTTCTCAATTAATGAACGCCATACTATCCATTCGAGCATCTCCCTGCCATTCTTCAAACTAAGCAAGTCATTAATAATAGATATATCGATACTTTGTACCATTTGAGCATCTAACTCACGAATCGCAGCATGAAGACCCACTTGCCTTACATAGTCGAAACCCATATTAGCAAGTTTGTGTGCCATTAGCACCATAGTTCGTGGAACTCCATTACTATTCTCAATTATCCATTCTCTGAACCTTAACCCAATAATCATCACGAGGATTTCCAAACACCCGATCATAGAATTCTCCTACATATCGCACATTATTGTTTTATTTCCTTATGATTTAATAAAATTAATTTTCTTCATCAAGAATTAAATTTTTTTCCATACCTGTTGCCCGAAATTTTTTGTATCGATAATTCATGATTTCTATAATTTTTATCATTTATTTTGAAAGTACTATATTTTTCTTTATTTTCATCTTTGAGATTGAAAAAACATTCAAAAAATCAAAAATTACGTTAAACAAATTTCTCATGCCCTGCATATATTTACATGAATAAAAAATACGGAGGTGAAATTGAAGGATGGATCCTATCTTTCCACCCGCTGGCGATGGTGGCTGGTAATACCTACTACCAACACCCATTTTTTATTTTTTTCACTATTTTTTTGCGTGAAACCCAAATATAAACTTTGTGTGACGTCGTTGTTATTCAATAAAATTTTATGGTTATGTTTTTGATTTTTCTAAAATATCTAAAAAAATTGTTGTCAAATCTATTTTGTAGATGCTAAAACCGACTTTTATTATAATTTGAAATTACAATTTTATAGATTTATCAATATATTTTTATAGTTGTTTTTAATTAATTATATTGGAATAGGGGCGAACCTAAGTAGTAAATAATCCGGCGGGAAGTTAATTCCCACGCGGGGACAGGTTAAGGATTTGAGCCCTTAACAATACTATGCGTAAGCAAGGTCCACGAAGGGACACCCGTGAGGGCGTCTCGTAGTCTCGGCCCCTATTCCAGCCTTTTATCATGGATTTTTATTTATGTATCATTCAATCTTGAAAGATTAAAAAACAAAAATTCTATAAAATATCTTTTTTATTGTAATTTTTACAAAAATGTCAAAATATTTTTATTTTACTCTAAACTACTTTTTAATAATCAATTGCTCGAGATGAGCTAAATGTTATTTAAGACAATTACAATATATAATCTGATAGATCATATCCTCGATAGGCGAAAACTAAAGGAAACAATTTCATATATATGCAATATTGATACTTATAATAAGATTGATCCACTCACGCATACGATTAAGGACTTTTATATAAACAATGTTTCACAGTTCAAATGGCGCAAGAGATATTTGACAAAAGAGATGGTTCACAAGTTCAATCAGTATATATATGCAAAGTTCTTTCCACCATATTCATTTGTAGGATATATCGATTTGAAAAAAGCCAAGTATCCGAATTTGTGGTTCGATAAGAACATAAGAAGTATCGGTGGAACTGTTGAGGTTTTCCTTCAAGGTTTCGCATTAATAACATCTTCTATAAATTTCGAAGACCCGGTCGATATTAATATTCATTATCTTGAAGAAGATCCAATATACAAAAAAATATTGCATATTCATGATTTTGTTAATCGTAAATTTGCGAAATTTCAAAATATTTACGTAGGATTGAATGGAATAGACAAATCGATAAAATTTGTAAAAAGTGACCCATATACTTTTGAGATAAACAAAGTTAATATGGACAAAAATTTTGAAATCAATTATATTAATCAATCATATTATAGAATAAATATATCTAACAAACATTATCAAAATAAGTATAAAATCGTTTTTGGGGCACAACTTGCAGTGAGTCACTTTTATATTATGTATTATATATTGACTCATGCAAATTCGTATTTTATTAAAGGTAGGAATACAAAACATTTCGTAAAAAAGTCCAACGATTCTAGTATAAATATAGACCAATCCGTAGAAAAATCAATTAAATTCTTAAGAAATATAATTTACTTAATATATGGTTCATTGAATCCACTTTATTATGAGATTGGTGGGATTCTCCCGCATGATACCGCAATTTGTTATGAAGAAATTACAAAATATCTAAAATATAAACCCCGATATGTACAACTCACTGAAAAATTCACAAAATACATCTCACAATTAAATGCATTTGAGAAATCATTAATTTTTGAGTCCCGTGATGAAATAGTAAGTGAGATAATGAATAATATGATCGATGAACCGCAACAAGAGATCATTAACTTGAAATCAATACATTTTGCAATAATTCAACTATTGATTATATATTTTCATGCATTAAAAGCTCATGATTATCAAAAATTAGTTAGAACATTTGGTGCTCTTTCCAAGAGTAAAGCGTGGTTGATATACAATACGATACGAAAATCGAAGATAAAATGTAACTCTATTAAAAACTATGAAATATTGAATAAATACTATAAGAAAGACGAAATTAGAAATTCGCATGTCTTTGATTTTCTTTGTAAAAACAAATTCCTTCAACGGGTATTTACCAAACAAAGATTTTTTGCATATATGCTAAATTTGGAAAATCCAATTGTAAATGATTTGTTCTACTCTTTTGGAAGTAAAGTAGAAAAGTGTCCAGAATTCCTGAGACAAATATTGGCGTAAAAATAAGAGAGATTTATATATACTATCTCTCTTCTATAATAACTTTAAGCATTTTATCGCCCTGCTTTATCGCATTTACGACATCCATACCTTTTGTTACGATTCCAAAAATCGAGTGTTTCTTTGTTAAGTGTGGGGTTGCTCTATGCGTTATGAAGAATTGACTCCCATTGGTATTAGGTCCTGCATTTGCCATTCCGACGATTCCCGGACGGTCATATGATAAGCTATGCCATTCATCTTCAAAAGGATACGGAATTTCCTTACCTTCAAATGGGAATGATTTTATTCCGACATCTCTAGGACCACCGCGTCCATTTCCCAAGGGGTCTCCACCTTGAATTACAAAATTCGGTACAACTCTATGAAATGTTAGCCCGTCGAAAAAGCCCTTCTTTGCCAGAAAAACAAAACTTGCGACAGCCTTTGGAGCCTCTTGAGGTTGAAGTTCGATTTCTATGTCTCCCTTTTCAGTTTTAATTATAGCATATAATGCCATTAATATCACCATTCTTTGTTTTATATTATTATATTTAAATTATTTCTTAATTTTCTGACATATGCCCTATATTGAATTGCGTGGGTTCTGCGTAACTCTACCTTGTGGTAGCCTTTATGCACATACTCGTGGTGCTCGGCGAGGATCTTATTATTGCCCAATTTTTTCCGGTGATGATTTTGGATGCGCCGTGTACATTCAAGTCGCAATCCATTCTAGGCTCTCAAATTGCTCAATTCCATTATGTACAAACACTGTTATGAACTTTTATGCGATTTATCACGCTTTTAAAAGCGATGCTTTTTCAGAGTGTTTATAAAGCAATTTTGATAGGTCTCAATCAGATTCTACTGAAATCCATAATCGCTTTTTCCAAAAATTCTATATTCGTTAAGACATTATTATGGTTCATGTGGAGGCGAAACTTTGACTAAAATTGAGCTTAAAATTGGAAAAGATGACTTGAAAAATCATCGTTTTATTCTTCGCAGGGATAAACATGGTGGGGTCCTGGTAATTGATGCAATACGTTTGCTATTTTTGAACGACTCCGCATATTATTTTGCCAAAGGAATTATAGAAGGCGAATCTGACGAACGTATAATAGAAGGTGTTGCAAAGCGATTCAAACAAGACGAAAATCGTATTCGGCAGGATTTTACGGATTTTAAGAATAAGATTCTTGATTATATTCGGCATCCTGAGATCTATCCAACAGACCTTGGCTTTGAGGAAGTTCTTCCATTCACTCATGAGCCTTCTGCACCTTATAGAGTTGATCTTGCATTAACTTATCGATGTAATAATTTTTGCTCACATTGTTATGTAGATTCCGAACGAAGAGCATGGCCTAAATCCAAGGAATTGAGTACTGAGCAGTGGAAAAAGGTTCTAGATAGACTAATTGAAGTTGGCGTTCCACACGTTACATTTACTGGCGGTGAAGCCCCTCTCCGCAAGGACCTTATTGAATTGATAAAATATGCCGAAGATCTTGGAATGTATTCGGGTCTCATTACTAATGGCCGATTACTAACTTCGGAATTTGCTGATGCTCTGTCTAAGGCAGGTTTAGACTATATACAGATTACTTTAGAGTCCTCAGATCCTGAAATTCATGACCGTATGGTTGGTGTAAAAGGGGCATGGCAAGAAACAGTTAATGGCATAAAGAATTCTCAAGGAAAAGGAATGTACATTCTTACAAATACGACGCTAACTCAAATAAATAAACATACTGCGACAGATCTTGTTAAATTCCTGCATTCTATAGGACAAAAAGATTTTGCGATGAATGGCTTAATTTATTCTGGATCTGGCATAGCAGTTGCGAATGAAATTGGAATTCCTGAAGACGAACTGGACGACCTTATACTAGATATACTAATGACCTCTAGACCTCTCAAAATGAAAATGATATGGTATACTCCGACTTGGTATTGCCATTTTAATCCCCTTGAGTATGGGCTTGGAACTAAGCGATGCAGTGCCGCCTATTCTAGTATGGGAATTGAACCGAATGGAGACGTTATACCCTGCCAGAGCTACTTTTCACCACTTGGAAACATCCTCAAAGACTCATGGGATTCAATATGGGATCATCCACTGGCAAAAAGTATCAGAGGTCATGAATGGGCACCAAAAGAATGTAGAGAATGTGAACTTTTCAACTTTTGTGGTGCTGGCTGTCCATTATATTCCACACAAGTAAAGCCAAAACCAATTAAAATTGTTCTTGACAAAACAAAATAAAAGAAGAGGGCCAACTTAAGATGCTTTGATTTTCCTCTTCTTCATACTATAAATTATTATTGCCACGCTTATACTAATACACGGGATTGTGATTAATATTGCGCGCTCGTAAAATACATTTGCATATATACTTGTAGTAGAGTTTATATCAAAGATTACAAATGTTATATTATGATTAATCTCCGAGGCTTTCCAAATTGGATATTCAGACCTATAGCAATATGTAGAAGAATCTGCGTCTATATTTACTTGTAATGATTTGTGATATAATTGAGTCATAAATGCGTTGATTAATCCTTGTAATGCATTAGAATATGAACTCATCTGTTTTAGATCTTCATTTATTGCATTTGGTTTTGTATATATACAATGAGTGGGGTAACTTACTGCTGTTTTATTTTCAATATACGTATAATTATTAGAAAATTCAATCTTAAAGAAGTAATTGTTGATATATCCGAACTTGACATATTGTAGTCGATACTTCACAGATTCGGAAACTTTAGAGCATTGTACTAGTGATAATGATAATGAATATAGCAAGGATAAACTCCAAGAATCAGGAATCTCAAAATTGGAGACACCACTTGAAGTTTTAATAGTTGATTGATTTACCGCTCCAATTTTTATATTTAATCTTACTACTTGATATGTCTGTAATTCCGTTGTCACTTCAAAGTATCTATAATTGAATTCTATATAATCAAATGTGATATTAATACTCCCAGGATTTGTTGGCCCATATATATAGTCGTAATTTCCCATGAATTCTGGATTCACAATTCTTGTTTTCCATGTATAAACGTTATTAGACTCTTTATGTGGGCCTTCATTTATAAAATCACTATAATCAATTATAGTTAAGAAATACATACACTCAGTACTTGCGTCTTCATAGTCCGCATCAATAATACTATTATTGTTTGCGTCTTTATATATTTCCAATCCAATTAATGTGTTTGCAACAACTATTTGATCCGTCGAATTAATACCGAAGAGTTGAACCATATTGTAAATTGATTCCCAACCGATTGCATAATTATTTAGACCTAATAAATTCAGCTTATGTGTATTTACCCATCTATATTGGAAAGGATACTCATTATAATAAACAATTCCATGAGCGGTTTCTAGATCTGTTGGAATTCCAAAAATGTTAGCATTCGCCATTAGCGAAAGTTGAGAGAGTGATATTAAAAAAACAAGTGTTAAAGCTACACGAACATTAGTGTTCTTCATATTAATAGCCATATATTCTCCTCCTACTTACATTATAGAATATTAGATTTTTTTCTTTTAAATAATATGATTCTTGAGTTTTAAAACAATTTAATTAATATAATTAAGAATGTTTCAAATAAAAAAATATGATATGAATTTAAAATGAAAGTAGATATTTGATAATTAATTGAATTTTGCTTTGCATAAAAACTATCAGAGCAAGAATGTAAGTTAAGTTGATACTCTCTCATGTTGAATTTAAACACTTATATCTATAGATTTCTTATTTTGTTAGTGTATAATATAAAAATGCTCAAATAAAAGATGCAAAAATTCATATTCTTATTTGTGCTATAGTTATCCTATGAACGAGAAGATAGGCTATTTGCTTTATTGTATAGCATCAATCTTGATGTTTTTTGGAGCAATGTACCTTCTGGCGGCTCCAGTGCAGAATACAGTTCCAAGATTAATTACAGGCAGTATCCTAGTAGTTGTATCTATAGTGATGATTGTCATAACACGCATGAAGACGAAAGCTGTCTATGAGGTCAAGGCAACAGTTGAGTTACCTCCGAGCATTGACCTAGAACAGCTAAAATGCAAGGAATGTGGAGGGAAACTAACAAAGAAGTCATTACATTTTGATCCTAATACGGGTACAATTACTGTTACATGTCCATATTGTGGCGCAGTATATCAAATGGTTGAAGATGTGAAGTGGTAAAGATGTTAAGAAAGGGGATGGGATTTATTATAATCTCGCTCATTTTTCTAAGTTCCGCGGCAATACTAATGATGCCACAGACTGAAATAAATAATGAGAATATAATAAAACCCGATACTTCTATGAGACTAGCACAAGATTATTATTTCAAGCTTAGAAATGAGTCAGTACACGTATATCCAAAAGCTGATGGGTCTATTGATATTAATTACACGATTGTTTTTGAGAATCATGGAGACCCAATTGATGTTATAGACATTGGATTTCCGAATGAATACTACAATTTAAGTTCTATTCATGCAAAATGGTACAAAGATGGAACCTGGTATACGCTAACAGATATTCGTGTTTCAACGTATATCGATATAGGGGTCGAAGTGCACATTCCCGCAAGTATTCAGATACATGATGGTGAAGTGGGCACCTTAGTAATCTGGGGTAATAACCCGCATATGATATACCAAGATACCGAGAAGGAAGATTATGTCGGCTATGAATTTTCACCAACATGGTTCTCGGGTGGATTTTGTTTTATGGTAGACTATATGTATACCTATTTACATTTTCCAGTAGGGTTCTATAATCGTAGTGAATCATATTACCATCGTGAGGCTCCAGATATTATTAAGAATGATTCACAATCGTTAGTTTTCATATATCGTGAGGAAAATGTAGCTCCCAAACAGTTTACTTATGGTATATCATTTCCTAAGAGATATGTTTCTACATATTATACTGCATATAACCCACCGATAAACATTGATTTTGACGATTTAATGATTTTCATATTTCCGGTATTTTTCTTCCTCTGTCTCCTAGGGGCATCACTTAGTAATCATAGGGGTAGGAATAAATATTTGCCACCAGCTGTGAAAGCTGAAACTCTTGGCATTCATAGAGGGTTAACAGCGGTTGAGGCAGCAGTTTTGATGGAAATTCCATTACAACGTGTTTTCACGATGATTATATTTGGTATGCTTAAGAAAGGAATTATTGATGTTGTTCCCGGCGATCCACCAAGGTTTATTAAGAAAAATGTAGATCTCAAGCAGGCAAGAGCAAGATACTATGAACGTGCATTATTAAAGGCAATTAATGATAACGGCACCATTAATAAAAAGCGAGTCGAAGATGCTCTTATTCTTCTAATTGAGACAGTTGCAGAGAAGATGGAAGGCTATTCCAGAGATAAGACAAAGGAATATTATAAGAAAATAATTGAGCGCGCATTCAGAGAAATTGCATCTGCAGAGGAACCGGTAGTCCAACAGAAAGCATTCAATGAATATGCTGAATGGCTATTAGCTGCAGATAAGCCCAAGAAATATGCAAGCGGTTTGGACGTTGTTTATGTACCTCCATGGTATATGTCTATCCATAGGACAAGTTATAGATCTAGGGGTATTCACAGGAGCAAAAGCAGTTTTTCCCAATTACCCTCTCCAAGTGGAAAAACAGAAATCCCATCCATATCAAACTTTGCAGACTCATTTGTATCAGGGGTTGAAGGGTTTGCAAATACAGCTGTAGCAGGATTTGCAGGAATTGCCGATGCCATTGTAAATCTATTCAATCCAGCGCCAAGTAGTGGTGGTCATGGCGGCTCATGCGCGTGTGCCTGTGCAAGTTGTGCATGTGCCTGTGCTGGAGGTGGTCGTTAATGTCTGAAGTTTTTCGAGCCATTGGAACCGATGAACTAGAAGGGCATCGCTTTATTCTACGTAAGGAAAAATCAGGCGGAATGCTAGTCATAGACTCAATGCGAATTCTCTATCTAAATGATACTGCATATCATTACACCAAGTTAATGCTAACAGGAGCTTCAGAAGACAAAGCAATTGAAGAAATTTCTAAATTATATAAAATCGATACGGAAACAATTAAGAAGGATTATGCAGAATTAGTTGAAAAAATCAAAAAATTTGTCAAAGAACCAGATGTATATCCAATCGAAGCACATGAAATAGAGAGCACAGAACCATTTTCAACACCACCCAGTGCTCCATTACGAATGGACCTTGCAATTACTTATCGGAATAATAATTCGCCCATTTTTTCCCATCTTGATGATGCACGATTAAAATGGAATAAGGATGTTGAGCTCTCTACTGAACAATGGATAGAAATAATAGACAAAATATCCTCTGCGGGAATTCCAAATATTACATTTACAGGCGGCGAACCAACACTACGCGAAGACCTACCTAAACTCATCAGTCATGCTGAGGATCTTGGCATAATTACGGGAATAATTACGAATGCTCGATTGCTTACAAAAGATAAAGTGGATGAGTTAGTAAAGGCAGGTATTGATTATGTTCAGGTAGAACTATATTCTCATAAGGAAGAGACCCATGACAAAATGGCAGGCGTTTCAGGAGCGTGGAAGGAAACTATTCGCGGCTTGAAAGAATTTATCGATACGGATATTTACACAATTACTAATACAACACTAACAAAGATTAACCTGCCTGATATTAATGAAACTATTGATTATCTCGTAGAATTGGGTCAAAAATACATGATGCTAAACGGAATATTCTATAAAGATAGCCTTCCGAATCCACCCGAGTATGCAATTCCGGAATCCGATATAGACGACATTATGCTTGATATCATTATTAAAGTAAGAAGAAACAAAATCAAGCTGAAGTGGTACACTCCGATTCCATTCGAAATCTTTGATCTTGTAGACTGGGGATTAAAACCAAGAATCTGTCACGCTGGGTTTTCTGCACTTGCAGTTGAACCCAATGGCGAGGTCATTCCATGTCAGAGATACTTTACAAGTCTTGGAAGCATTTTGGAACTTCCAATCGATTCACTCTGGAATTCTT
>CAZPUN010000014.1:0-9913 GCA_964589775.1 uncultured archaeon | reverse complement strand
GAAAAGCGTATGGATGCCTTCGAAAAGCGTATGGAGGAAATGCGAGAAGACTTCAATAAGCAATTCGAAGCTTTTTCACAACGATTAGATAACTTCGAAAAACGTTTAGATGACTTTGAGACTAGATTTAATTTGAAACTAACAGCTATGGGTGCAAGATGGGGAATAGATTCAGAGGAAGCCTTCAGAAATGGTGTTCGCATCCTGTTAGGTGATTTCTTCGGTATTCAAGTTTCAAAATGGGAAGTAACAGATGAAGAAGGAGTTGTTTTCGGAGACAAATCAAGAATCGAAATTGATGTTTTAATTCATGATGGAATACATGTCTTAATTGAGATAAAATCGGCAATAAACAAGTCTGATGTTGCTACACTATTGAGAAAAGCTGTATTATATAAGAAGACGACCAACATCGAGCCAAAACTTATGATCATAACGCCATTCATAGAGGATAATGCTTTGGAGTATGCAAATAAAAAGGGAATAATAATATCGAATGCTTTAGACAGCAGAAGGGGCGACAAATTCGAGGTCTAAACAGTCATTTGATATTCCCCAATTCATATTTTTATAGAATGTAATATGATCACTAATTTTGAGATACATCACTATTTCATTAATCTTTTAATCTCAAAAAACATGCAAAATTAAAGCATTTTAAAATAGATTGTGAAAAAAAATTACTAAAAGCATTAATTTTAAATTCAATAATGGTATGAAAAAATCAAAAGGAAGGCAAAAGCGATTTCGTTGCTTGGACTCTTCCCCAAATAAAAAGGAGGCTTCGTATGTTTAAAGACGTCAAACCAACGGTTAACTTCCCGAAATTAGAGGAAGAAGTAATGGCATTCTGGAAGAAATCAGAGGCCTTCAGGAAACAGCAAGAATTACGTAAGAACGCTAAGAAATTTGTATTTCTTGAAGGACCACCAACTGCAAATGGAATGCCACACCCGGGACATGTTCTAACGCGAACCGTGAAAGACCTCGTCTGCAGATATAAAGCTATGGACGGGTTCTATGTCCCGCGAAAGGCGGGATGGGATACTCACGGACTCCCAGTTGAGATTGAAGTGGAAAAGCAGCTGGGTATTAATCACAAGCACGAAATCGAAGCCTTTGGTATAGAGAAATTCAATAAAATGTGTAAGGAAAGTGTATTCAAGTATAAGCAAGCATGGGTGGATATGAGCGAGCGTATCGGATTCTGGCTCGATTTTGATAATCCATATATCACAATGGACATTAATTATATGGAAAGCGTATGGTGGAGCTTGAAAACGCTCTTCGATAAAGGTCTGTTATATAAAGGACATAAGATCGTATGGTATTGTCCAAGATGCGGCACGCCATTAAGCAGCCATGAAGTTGCCCAAGGTTATAGAGCGGTAAAGGATCCATCTCTATTTGTAAAATTCAAGGTTAAGGGTGAAGAAAACACATACTTGCTCGCATGGACTACAACCCCATGGACATTACTTTCAAATGTTGCCTTATCTGTCCATCCGGACATTGATTACGTGCTTGTCGAACAGAAAAATGAGAAGTACATCTTGGCAGAAGCAAGGGCAGAGAAGGTTCTTGGCTCCAATTTCAAAGTCCTGAAAAAGTATAAAGGCAAAGACCTTTTTGGAATGGAATACGAACCACTCTTTAGTTATGTCCAAGTTGATAAGAAAGGCTTCTACGTAGTCACGGCAGATTTTGTAACCATCGATGAGGGTACAGGTATCGTTCATACAGCTCCTGCATATGGTGCAGATGATAATGAAGTTGGTAAAAAATACGACTTGCCATTTATTCAATTAGTAGATGAAAGTGGAAAAGTAAAGGATGAAGTGACTGATTACAAAGGATTATTCTTCAAAGATGCAGATAAGCTTATCATAAGAGATCTCAAGAAACGTGGTGTAGTGTATAAGAAGGAGTTGTACGAACACGACTATCCATTCTGTTGGAGATGCGATACGCCCTTACTGAACTTTGCACGTGAGGGCTGGTTCATTGAAATGTCTTCTTTGAAAGACAACATCATGAAAATAAATGAAAAAGTGAATTGGTATCCGGAAACAATTAAGCACGGACGCTTTGGAAACTTTCTTGAGAATCTAATTGATTGGGCTCTAAGCCGAGAAAGATACTGGGGTACGCCACTACCAATTTGGATATGTGAAAAATGCGGACACAAGTTAGCCGTAAGCGGTCGTGAGGATATCCGCAAACATGCGATCAAGGAGTATAAACTAGATGACTTGCATAAACCATATATAGACGAAGTTATTTTGAAATGCCCAGAATGCGGCGGCAATATGAAACGCGTTCCTGAACTTATCGATGTATGGTACGATTCGGGTTCTGCACCATTCGCTCAGCATCATTATCCATTTGAGAACAAAGAACTATTTGAACAAAACTTCCCAATCGACTTTATTTCAGAAGGAATCGACCAAACACGAGGGTGGTTCTACAGTCTCATGGCAATCTCTACGGCACTATTCAATAAGCCTGCCTATAAGAATGTAGTTACTCTCGGATTGATTCTTGATGAGAAAGGCCGGAAGATGAGTAAAAGTAAAGGCAATGTCATAGATACATGGAAATTATTCAATAGAGACGGTGCAGATAGTCTGAGATGGTATCTGATTACAAGTACAGCCCCATGGGACGCCATGCGATTCTCAGAAAAGGCTCTTATGGAAGTCCGAAAGAAGTTCATGGGAACACTATGGAATACATACACCTTCTTCGTAACATATGCAAACATAGACAACTTCGATCCTTCAAAGTATAAACTAAAGTATAAAGATAGAACCGAATTAGACCGCTGGCTGCTTTCTAGAATTAATACGTTAACTGCACAGGTCCGCGAATTTATGGAGAATTATCAATTACACAAAGCAGGACGAATAATAGAAAAATTCGTAATTGATGAACTCAGCAATTGGTACATCAGACGCTCTCGCCGAAGATTCTGGAAAGAAGAAATGGCTCAGGACAAAGTATCTGCACTGCTGACAACTTACGAAGTTCTAGTTCAGCTTATAAAACTACTTGCTCCATTTATACCATTCACTACAGAGCATATGTACCAAAATCTTGTAAAATCAGTCTATAAAGATGCCCCTGAAAGTATCCACCACAACGATTATCCAAAAGTGAATAAGAAATACATCGACAAAGAACTCGAAGAGAAAATGGGTCTTGCAATTAATGTCGTGGAAGCAGGCAGAGCTGCAAGATTCTTCGGACAGACTAAAGCAAGATGGCCTTTAAGAACCCTATTGGTAAAAATGAGCGAAACACAGGCGGAAGAGATCGAACCGCTCATAGACGTAATTAAAGAAGAACTGAACATCAAAGAGATCAAATTTGTTGATGATATCTCAGAATACGTCAGTACTGAAATCAAGCCTAACTTTGCAACAATCGGTCCGAAGTACCGAGACCTTGTAGGTGCAATAAAGAAAGCACTCACAAAAGCAAACCCGGACGAAGTCGAATCTAAACTCAGAAAAGAAGGCAAATACGTCCTGAAAATCAAGAATAAACAAGTAGAATTAACAGCCGAGGATATTGAGATTCAGAAGAAACCCGTTGAAGGTTATGCTTATGCTTCAAAAGAGCGAATTGAGGTCCTGTTAGATACTCGACTAGATGATGAGTTGAAACTTGAAGGGCTTGCAAGAGACGTTATCAGAAGAATTCAAGATATGCGAAAACAACTCGATTTGCAATATACACAGCACATCGAAGTATACTATGATGGCGATGAAGAACTTGAACAAGCGATCGATAAAATGCATGACTATATAATGAAAGAAACACTCGCAGATGTTCTACAAAAAGGATTGAAAAACAAAGGCATGACCAAAGATTGGGACATCGCTAAATTGAAAATAAAAATCGAAGTAGTTCAGAAATAGAAGATTTTCCCACTCTTTTTTATTTTATATATTTCATGGATTTTATTATTTTATTGAAAGTGCTGAGTTTTTATCAATTTGATGTTTCATTGTTATCTCTAGAGGAATTATATATTCTTCAAGTAAATTATTTTATTTACGAAAAATATATACAATTTACAACTAAGAAGTTCAATCGATTCTACTTTCATCATGGAGCATGAAAAAGCAAATTTTTTATAATCGATTTACAAAATTAATTCCATTGTTACTGGGAGGTTAATTTTTGAGAAAGCGGACAGCTGTTGCGATTATTATTATTGTAGCTATTTTGTTCTTGTTTACACCACTTCGGAACATTCTAAATTTCTTGCAGCCGCAAAATACAAATTGGCAGCAAGGAACTAAGAACTATCCCTATATTATGGTAAACCAAATCGGATATATTGAGAATCATCCGAAATATGCAATTGTTAGAACTGATCTCAATTTGCAGGGAATGGAATACACAATCGTAGACTTAACGGGCACTACAATTTTGAAAGCAAATATCTCTGAAGATCTAGGAAGCGGCTATGGATTTCTACATCATTATGAACTAAATTTCACAAGCTTGACAGCGGGTACCTACAAAATTAAGATTGGCTCCGTTTACTCGTATCCGTTTAGTGTTAAGGCAGAGCCCTATTCGAGCCTTGTAAGTGATGCTCTGAATTTTCTCGAACTCAACCAATGTGGAAAATCGCCGTATCATGCCGCAGGACATCTCCAAGATGGAATTATATATAATGGACCATGGAAAGGCACATATGTAAATATGACAGGCGGATGGCATGATGCAGGAGACTATCTAAAATTCACTCGAACTACTGCAGAGACATTAATTTTGCTTGAGGAATCTCTAATATATGGTCATATCGCACCAACGGAAAGATTCTTGAACACGCTTCGATGGGGACTCGATTGGATTAAACGAACATGGCTACCAAATATGTCCGCACTTATATATATGGTAGGAAATGTTACAGATCATTCTCAGGGATTCCGCCTGCCAGAGGATGATATTCTAAATCCAAGACCTGTATATGTTTGCGAAAGCGGAAAAGGTGCTAATATAGCGGGAGCTGCCTCCGCAGCTCTATCTCTTGCATACATATTACACAACAGAGGTATCACTCCAGAATTAATACCTGATTCAGATGCGCTCAATGAAGCAATTGATCTTTATAATTTCGGACTTCATAACATGGGGATCCAACAAACAGACATGGGGAATGGCGACTTGGCTTACGCAGATGATGAAGTCCATGACGATATGGCTCTTGCTGCCATTCTGCTGTATAACATAACCAATAACAACACATATTATAATAGTGCCACAAATTTTGAAGAAACATTCACTCAGAATACAAATCTATATTTCACGGTAAGTAATATTTTTGCATATCTTCATCTTCACGAAAATGGCTATTCCCAAGACCATTATTATTACGATATGGAATACTACATCTCAAATGGAAATAACGACCCACTTCATTTTCTCTATACAGAATACTTCTGGGGGTCTGTCCCTGCAATCATAAATGTAGGTATTGCTACTTGGATGTATGAAAAAACTTCTGGAAACAATCACTACGCAAAAATCATAGACTACGCTGTTAATTATGCCTTTGGAATCAATCAATGGGGCGTATGCTTTGTAACTGGCCATGGAGAGGTGTACCCACATCACCTACATCATCAAATTCTATATATTGAGAATCTTCAGGTACCGGGGATCCTTTCAGAAGGCGGTGTATCACGGCAAATTATTCTCGATAACAATATTGAAACCCTCAATTCGACTGCAGACCCGTTTGCTATATTCCAGTCGGATAAGGCATTTTATCAGGATTACGTTTGGAATTATGTCGGAAATGAACCTACAATACGGTCTCAGGGATTTATGATCTTCCTGTTTTCGATACTTTGATCTTCGATCCCTCTCCTTTTTTGATATAAAAGGATATCACTAATAGATACTATAGATACATTAACATCTTTGGAACTTTGTTTTGCCTTTGTGATATATCCTGCTAAAACATTCGACTTTCAATTTAGAACAAGCTAATACTTTTATTGTACCAATTATATGTATATTAGTTAGATATTACTCGAAATAGAAATGAGTTGATGCATATATGATTGAAAATGATCCCGCATATAAGGTCGCTCTGAAAACAAAAGGATATGGAACACATAGATGGATATCCATACGAGCTCTTACGCTAATTGATGATAAATGGGCAAACCTATTCCTGAAGTTCAGCGATGACCTTGTCCGTGGTGCTAAAATTCCGGATAAAGAATTTCATGACTTTAGAAACCATGTTTTTCATCCACCCAATTGGGGCGGGGCACCTAAAGCTGCGGAATTCTATTATTCAAAAATGGTAGAGGCATTGAAAAGAAAAAATTGGCGTTCCGCTGTACTTTATGCAGGTATTACATCTCATTATCTCGCAGATGTACACCATCCTATGCATACGGGGCAGACAAAAGAGGAAAAAATCGTGCATAAGATTCATGAATTCGGCTCCGCTAAACATTTTAAGGAATATGACATGCTGATGCATCTCAAACTATATGAGGTCCCTTCAATTAAGGATGCAGTAATCAAAGCGGCTTTTGATAGCTTCAACTATTATACAGAATCTATCGTAGAATTTGATCTTGCCGCTGCAACCCGCGAAGGACCTCCTGCAGGTATCGTGCCAAGACTTGTTGAGATCAACGCACATCTTCTCGAAGGTGCCATTAGTCTAACAGGCTCAGTATGGATGCGAGCCATAAAAGAAGCAGGCGTGAAACCCCCTCGCGTCCTTTCGATTCTTGTCGCTCTGAAAGATGCTATTCTGTCGCCTATTAAAATGGGCAAGAAAGCAAAGGAAGAAAAAGAACATGCCAAAATTGTTAAGGCGATGACTCACGAATTTAAGAGGACTGGAGATGTAAATAAATCCCTAACGCCAGATGAGAAAGGTCAGATTAAATACTTCGATGAACTGGATAGAAAAGGCCACCTGAAGAAACCAAAACTACGTAGGAGACACCAAAGCAGAAAAACACGCAAAACAAAAGTAAAACCGGAACCAACTATTAAGAAAAGCAAAACAAAAGTCGCTGTGGAACATGAAAAGAAAAAATTACCTGAAAAAACAAAACCTAAAACCGAACCAGCCAAAATCCCTGAACGCAAAACAAAAGAAAAGCCTTCAAAAACGAAAAAGAGTAGAAAACGAGGCCCATACCTCTTTGCAGAAGATCCCATTGAAGATGCCCCAGAAATAGGTAAAACAACCGCTAAACGCCTGAATGATGTTGGAATTATAACCGTAAAAGACCTCATAGAAGCAGACCCGACAGAACTCGCCAAAAAACTCGCACACAGACGAATTAAACCAGACGATATCGCACGCTGGCAGAAGGAATCTAAACTCATGATGACAGTTCGTGTCCTACGTGGTCATGACGCCCAGATCCTCATCGGAATAGGATACGATACAAAAGAGAAACTCGCAAACGCAAACCCCGATGAAGTCCTGAAGAAAGCCCGAGAATTCGTAGCAACTAAAGAAGGCAAACGTGCAATGCGAGGCGGTAAAATCCCAGACGAAAAGGAAGTAAATGAGTGGATCAGTGCGGCAAAAGAATAAAACTCTACCTTCATTTCTCTTTTTTAGGTAAAAATAACTATCTTTTTCAATTGTAAAAGTATTGACTTATACAAAATATAACGTGAATAATTTATGAAACATATTTGAAACACAAAGTGTCAGTTGATCTCACTGGTTTCTAGAAAAATTTTCAACGGTTCAATTATACCATGTTTAAATATAATTAGGGATAATTTTTCCAATTGTGAAAGTTGCAGTTTTCGCTCAAAGAGAATATCAAAGAATTTAGATAACCAATCTTCAAAATTAAGTGTGTTTAGAGAGACAAAATAATTAATCAATTCATTGGAATTTACAGTTTCTAAATCAACAATTTTTTTATCTTTACAAATTGTAATGGGTATCTGTAATATCTTTAATAATTTAATTTTATTTTCATCACTTTCGATTTTATTAAGAATCACGTCCAATATATCATCAGATTGCGGATTAATAATATGAAATCCATAATTTAACTTTAATCTATCATATAAGTTTTTTAAAGTAATGCCATATTTTCCTGTAAGAGTATAATTGGAAAATTTACATAAAACAATAATTGTCTGAATGATTGTTTCGCTATTTTGCTTTTTATTTAATTCTTTATTTATGTAATTAGCAAAAATATCTATTTTATTATCTAATGAAATGTCTATCGAGCCATAGTTCTTTAAAATACTCATCCTAAATAAGTATTCACGAATTAAATTCAGAGGTTTCTCATTAATTATTTCCTTCACTAAATTTACGCCTTTATGATATAATTCAGTAGCCCGCATTCTGTCTTCGTAAATCAAGGATTCACATACTTTTGCAATTTTGTAAATATTTTGAAATTTAGTATACGGATCTTTGATCATATCAGTAAGATTAATTGCCTCGTTTATATCTGCCTCAATTAGATGGTCTATTATTCTAGATATCAATTCATCTCTGTAAGTCAAATTTTCATCTATTATCTTTTGAATTAATAATGATGAATTATCTATTTTTGCATTATATATACGATTTATAAGAAAAATCAAAATTTCTTTTTTCCTTGGACCATTAAGCTCTTTCGTTTGTTCTATCGTGATGTTAAAAAGTTCCTCAGCCCTTGAAGGTTCACTTCTCGAAATATATTTTGCAATCTTACTTATCATCTTTATTTTATTTATTGGATCTTCAATTTCATTTGCTATTGATTTTGCTTTTTCCAAAAATCCAGAAGATTTTTCGGCATCCTTATCTGCAAGGTAAAAACTAATTTCAAACATAGCTTTCGCTTTATAATATGAATTAGGAATAATATCAGCAACTTCAATTGCTTTATCGATATCAAATTTAAGAAATTGCTTAACTATTTTAAATTCTATTTTTGATAAATAATCTGTATCAATAAATTCACTTTCTGCCTTTTTTAATATTTTATTCAGTAATATTGGATTGTCTATATTGATAATTATCGTACAAAGTAATTCATATTTTACTCGCAAATCAGATATTTTCATACAAGTCTCTATCGCTTCTTCAGGATTTCTAGATGCTTTTCTTAAAATAATTGCATGTAAATATCGCATTAGACCTGGCATATGTTCATTATCATTACCTAATAGTTCCTTTATTTCTTTATATATGCTTTCAAATATTGAATCAGCATTCTTTGAATTTATCATATCATATTGATTTACAACTCTAAACAAAATTCGTGTTTTCTCATATGGATCTTCAATTTTTTCGGCAGTTTTTTCTACCTTTACTAATAAACGTTCAAATTGTTTAGGATCTGCTTTTTTCGCAATTAATGCAATATCATACATTATATCCGACCTATTTATTGGATTTTTAATATGTTCAGCAATTTCGTTTGCCTTATTAATGAATTTTAATGCAAGATCCGGATGTGTATCCACAATATGTTTTGCAATATTGTATAATATTTTTACCTTATATTCATATGAAGTACCTATCAATAGATAATAAACATAATTTAGTAGTTCTTTTGCCTGTTCATTATTTATGTATATGGCTATCGAACTTATAATTTCGGCTCGTTTCCAGTGATTTTTTATTCTTTCTGAAATTTTATATGCTTTATCTAACAAATAATATTTCTTTCTATAGTTTAAAGATATTGCAGCTTCTATTAACAGTTTTGCTTTGTAATAATAATTTTCTATTTTTTCAATTTCTTTGTCCAATTCATCAAAATTTATGAAATAAATATTTGGCTTTCTAATTAATAGTTTAGCCCGAAAATAAGGATTCTTAATATATTCCTCAATAATTTCACTATTTACAGAAATCTTGGAAAATATTTTGTAAAATATCTTTTCT
>CAZPUN010000013.1:0-70514 GCA_964589775.1 uncultured archaeon | reverse complement strand
ATGTAGAGCTTCGTTGAGCTTCTTCAATAATAATACGATTTGGTGCAAGATCTTCTTGAGTGACTAATGCTCGTTCAGACCCATTAATAATAAAATAACCACCCGGATCTTTGGGATCTTCGCCATATTTTATTAATTCTTCATCAGATTTTCCATATAAAAGACATTTTTTAGATTTTAACATAATAGGAAGGCGCCCAACAAATACTGTAATGCTTTCTAGAAGACGAGTAACGTCACCTTCCTGAACAACAGGAGTCATTTCGAGATACAAAGGAGCGCTATAAGTCAAATTTCGGATGCGTGCTTCAGCAGGATATAACGGATGTTCAGATCCATCAGCCTCACGTACTGTGGGCATACCAACACTAATTTTACCTAATTTGACTTTATAGCCTTCAACTTTAGGTACAATTTCACCAACATCATCAACAATTTTTTGAAGCTCAACATCTACAAATCGATCAAATGAATCAAGATGTTGGCTTACTAAGCCATGCTTTTCCAAGAAAGCTTCTACAAGTGGCCAGTGACTATTTCTTTCATTATCCAAGATAAAACACCACGCATCCAGTTAAGTAAAAATTTTTTTCATCATAATTGGAAATGCATTCATAATTTTTATGTTATAATCTTTTCTAAAATGACCTTGGTCAATTTCAATTTCATTCTCGACCAATATGAATACATCTCCACAGATTGACTCCAATGTCATGTTATAATATATTCTCCAACCAATGATTATTTTCTATTTTTAGAATGGCGGGCCCGGCGGGATTTGAACCCGCGGCCAGCAGGTTTCTTCCGAACTTTGATAAAAGCCTGACGCTCTACCGTTCCAGCTTCATTGGTAAGTTTCTGAGCTACGGGCCCACAATTATTAGATTTAAGCCATAAACATGGCAAATGTGTTTTTAACTATCTAATTGAACGTATGAGATTCCCATTATACCGCTTAAAAATATTTCTAACTGTAAGAAATGTATTTCAGAATTTTTTGAAAGATCTGGCGCCCCGGTCGGGATTTGAACCCGAGATCTCAGGAGTGACAGTCCTGAATGCTAGGCCGGACTACACCACCGGGGCATATACCATGTGGTTTTGATTATAAGGCAATAATAATTAAAATCTTTCGATTGTGTTATAAATGGCGGGTCCGGGGAGATTTGAACTCCCGACATCAGACTATCTTCCTGACAAGACCGAAGGCCTGCGCCCTAATCCAGGCTGGACTACGGACCCATATATATCTTGAAATAAATCATTAAAAAGATTATTATTTGTCAAAAATAAAAAAGGAAAGAAAAGCGCCAATTAACTTTTTACAAGTTTTAGTATTGTATCCGGTTGTGGATTTCGAATTATACCTTTTTCTGTGATTATAGCAGAGATCAATTCAGGTGGAGTTATGTCAAATGCAGGATTGTACACTGGAACATCCGGTACAGTGATGTATTCACCATTAATTTTACGAATTTCATCACCACTACGTTCTTCAATAATGACTTCTTCAACAGGCGTTTTTAGGTCAAATGTTGATATTGGAGCAGCAACATAAAATGGAATGTTATGATATTTTGCAACTATTGCCATTGTATATGTACCTATTTTATTTATTACATGTCCGGATTTTAATATTCTATCTGCGCCCACAACAATACAATTTATTTTTCCTTGTGAAAACACGGTTCCGATCATTGAATCGGTAATTAGTGTAACTGGTATATTATCTTTCATAAATTCATAAACAGTTAATCTGGCACCTTGCAATCTAGGACGAGTTTCAGCAGCATAAACTTTTATGCCCTTCTTATTCTTATATGCTTCTCTAATTACTCCACCGACAGTACCATACCAAGCGGTTGCTAAAGAACCGGCATTACAAATCGTCTGAATTGTCCAATCATCCTCAATCAGTTCTAAGGCATTTTTTCCAATATTGATACAAGATTGTATATCTTCTTCTGCAATTAGTTTTGCTTCTTTTATTAACTCATTGATGATAAAATCAACGTCGCCGGATAATTCACGGGCTTTATTTAGCATACGATCTACTGCCCAGAATAGATTTACAGCTGTTGGTCGCGTTGAGGTAAGAATTTTCCCCGCATTTTCTAAGAAGTGAATTAATTGTTCTTTATTTTTTGCTTTAGACTCAATAGCTGCTAATGCCATACCCATCCCTGCGGCAACACCAATAGCAGGAGCTCCTCGAACCTCCATAATTTTAATTGCCTTTGCAATTCGTTTATATGATTTGGTAACAATGAATTTTTCTTTTAATGGAAGCTTTGTTTGATCAATTAATTTTACTGCATTTTTATTATCTAACCACTCTACCGTCTTATACAAAATATTCACCTCTTATTTTGAAAAATAAGGAATTAAGATATTAATAAGATTATTTGCAGTATGCAACACACTTTGTGTTAATTTCATAGAAGGAATTTTTGATTCAATCTGAATGCATAATAAACGAACATTTGCATGATATTCGTTTTCAAGGTATTTCATCAAAATAGAAAGAGGTAATTGATGCGTTGAAATTGATTTCCCAACAACATCGTCGGATGTTGCTAATATGAAACTTCCAGGTTCTTCATTAAAATTTGCGGCATCTATTAGTAATATATGCGTAGGCAATAAATTTCTTAATTTGTGAGTAATATTTTCGGGAACGCTACCACCATTTAATACAAAATTAGATTTTGTGGCTTTATGAATACTATTTACAATATAGACTCCTACACCATCATCTCCTAAATTCTCATTACCTACCCCAATTAATACCAATCGTTCTGCATGTGATAAAAATTCAATTAATTCATTCTTTTCAAAAATCAAGCGACCCACCTTTTTTAATTGGCGGGCCCGACGAGAGTTTCGGGTTTTTTACCTTTCGAACTCGTGACCACTGACTGGCTCCAACTAAAATTAGGAGGCCAGCGCCTTGGACCTATTCGTCTATCCGCTAGGCTACGGGCCCGCTTTCATTGATTTTTATAGGGCATTATTAAAAAAGATTTTCTAATAATACATTAAGTCTGAACTTTAATATCTGCACCTGCTGAAATATGGTCAAATAACAGGCGTCCATTCTTTGTTTTCTTTCTTATTTTAGCTACTCCTTCCTTCCCAACAAATGCGTCAAATAAGGGTTTCCCATTAGACAATATTGTTATTTTTTGATCGGCATATTCACGTCCAACATAAATAACAATATGGCGCTTTTCAATAGATATACTAGGAATAATTGTCTTTGATTCTCTTTTGCCTTTCCGTTTTTTGCTTCCTTTTATGGGAACAACAATTGTTTGTTCTCCAAATGTATAGATTTCATATTCTAAAGCACCAGTATGAAAATCACGAACTTCAACAACAGGACGTGCAAGGTCTTTTTCAGCTAGTCCGGAGGGGACACGAACTGTAAGATTTAATGACGAAACATGAGTAATCTTTCCGCCTTTCAAAAAGATTACAGTATCAATAACCCGTGAGATTTGTCCTAATTCGACACGCGATAAAAAGCGTTGTACTGCATCAATAGGTTCATTTGCATGAACAACACCGACTACACCAACACCTGCAAATCTAAGATCTGCAAAGAATTGAAAATCTTCAGTACGACGTAATTCATCATAAATACAATAATCTGGACGAACAAGAAGTAAAACATCAGCTGTACGTTCCATATTGTCTGAAAGTGTAGTATATTGTGTAATCGTATCAGGCACTTCTAAATCACGGGGCTTTTCAATAGTTTTTACAACTTTATTTTGATTTGCATAGCGCTCAGCCAATGCCGCAGCAAATGTTGATTTTCCTGCACCAGGAGAACCGGCGACAAGAATCCCTTCTGCGCGGGTATCTAATCGTGCCAATAATTGATTATCTAGGTTATAGTCTTCAATAGTTAAATGAACAATTGGACGCACTGCCGTGATTTCATATTTATTCGAAAATGGAGGAGTTGTAATTACAATTCTCAGATTTTGCATTTGGATTACGGTAGCACCACGATCCTGTATCTCAAAAAATGTATCAGGCATAGCTTTTGCGTGATAGAAAATATCTTCAATTAGAAGTTTAATATCGTCTCTTGTTAAAATATCATCACTTAAAGTGACTAATTGCCAATTACCTGGAGAACCTCGCTTAGCACGCGGAGGATTACCTTCTGCTAAATGAATAGACATTATATCACTTTCAAAAAAGTCTTCTATTTTATATCCATTTTCACGCATCGGCTTTACAAGAATTACATTAATACCTTGAATTTCCGCTACTTTTGACTGCACTTTATCCATAGTAATAAGTGTAGCATTTAATTCAAAAGCTACTGCACGAATAAGTTCATCAAGCTCACCACCATAACTTAGCTTTATTTGATCTAGTGAGGGGCGATCACCAAATAACATCAGTTCAATAAAACCAGATTTTTCTAGATTTCGTAATTCGATTAATTCATCTAATCCTGCACGACCAGAAGAATATCCTTGGTTTGATTGATATTCGATTTCTGCGATAACTACATTTGGAATAACTATTTTTGAATTATTGAAATTTCCAGATTTTATTTGCTTAGACAACCATCCATCAATTACTATCGACGTATCCAAAACATATATTTCATTATTACTCAAACTATTTTCCCTCACTTAGTGGTACTTGAGATACTTTATAGTACGTAATTTCACCTTGTGGATTAATTAGAGCAAAAATTAATTTTTTTCTTGAACTTGTTGAAAGTTTTGTTATTCGCTCTAATTCATCAAGTGATATAGAGTCACCGTCAGTTAATATGTAAATTAACATTTTTGCAGTATCATCACCCAATCTACTTCCACGAGGATATAATCTAAAACTTATGCCAGGTCCAAAACCTTGCTTTACAGAGTAACCTCTTGACCTCAGATCAAAATATACAAGAAATTTTGTCCATATATCCTTATCTTGTGGAAGCATGATTTTCAAAAGCTGGTGTATTGATATTGGAGATCCATCTGAATCAATTAAAAAAATCTTATTTTTAAAAAGTAAATACATACATTCAATTGGAGTTAGTACATATTGGTCCTGAATTAGTGTTCCAAATGGTCCAGATTGAAGAATCTTTGAATATTCTTCAGGAGATACAATGCCAATATACTCCTGAGTATCAAAAGTTACTACAGGAATTGTGTTCTCATCTTTATTTTTTGAATTATCAAGTGTATCATTCATATAAATAGCCCCGTTACTTTTTATTAGGCCGATTTAGGGTATAGGCGCCCTCAGAGGTACCAACATGTACTACATCAGCCATATTAATGAATAAACCTGTTTCAATTACGCCAGGAATTTCAAGTAAAGCATGATTAAATTCGTATAAATCATCTATAATATTTTTTATTTGCACATCAACTATGAAGTTTCCATTATCAGAAATAACAGGGCCCATTTTTCGTGTTGCCATTCTAAGTATAGGCTCATATCCCATATCTAAAATTTTTCGCTTAACGGATCCCCATGCAAAGGGTAAGACTTCAATAGGGATTCCAATACGCTTACCGAGATGCTTGACAATCTTGGAGTCATCAACAATAATGGCTAATTCTTTAGCAGCAGAAGCAATTATTTTTTCACGAGTTAGAGCAGCACCACCACCCTTTACTAAATTTAGGTCGGGATCCACTTCATCTGCACCATCAACTGTTATATCAAGTATAGGAGATTCATCTAAATTTGTAATAGGTATTTTATATTCTATTGCCAATGAATAAGACTGATAGGAGGATGGGACCACTTTAATATGATATCCCATTTTAACTAATTCAGATAATTCTTCAATAAAATAAACAACAGTAGTACCACTACCTAGACCAATAGTAAAGTTATCTTTTACCATTTTAATTGCAGATTTTGCAGAATTATGCTTTGCAGAACTCATACTATAACACCAAAAATAAACCGTAAATAAAAATATAAAATAATATCGCTGAACAAAAGTTCGCGATAATTTAATCCATTTCAATAAGCTGTTTTAATTGCTCAATAGCACTAAGCATTTCATCTTGAAGAGATTCCTTTTTCTTATCAGTCCCAGTAATAGCTCGTGCCATTGATACAGGGCGGGATGGCGCTCCAGCTGCCGGTGGTGCCCCAGCTGCCGGTGGTGCCCCAGCTACAGGCGGCGCTCCAGCTGCCGGTGGTGCCCCAGCTGCCGGTGGTGCCCCAGCTGCCGGTGGTGCCCCAGCTGCCGGTGGTGCCCCAGCTGCCGGTGGCGCTCCAGCTACAGGCGGCGCTGCACCAGATAATGAAGCAAGCTTTCGTATATATTCATGCCTAGCATGAGAAATATCAGCTTCAGTTCTCTTTAGTTTATCAATATCACGAGCCTTTTCTAATACTTCTTGAAGTCTTCTTAATCTAACATCATACAGATTAAGAATGGAACTATGAAATGATTCGTCAATTTCACCAGATTTAAGAAGCGCATTTAATAACTTAATTGCATTTTCTACAGCAGCTTCTTCCACTTTCATCAATATTAGTAATTGTCTGGGGTCCCTGATTTGAGATAACTTTCGTATCTCAATCGTAGTCAATGGGGAAGATATAGAAGACTCCAATAGCTCACGATATTCTGGCATTATATCAGAATCAAGTAAGCTTGTTCTGCGTCTTATAAAGATCACAAGTAGGAAGACCGAAATTCCCGTAATTAATAAAAACAAGAAACTCGGGGATACATTAATTCCTATACCACTCAGAGCATCAGATAAGGGTTTAAAGGCACCTATAATCATATTCCATAAATTTGAAGCATCAATTTGCATCAGGAACCACCATTATTTTTTAAATACTCATATTAAATATTTAACTCTTCTTAGATAAAAGAGTGATTATTAAAATAAAAACCTTTGCAGACAAATAATAATTTTTTGGAATAAGTGGAGCCCCGGGCGGGATTTGAACCCGCGACCTGCAGATTTCTTTACATTCATATACAAGTCTGCCGCTATGCCGCTAAGCTACCGAGGCACACAAAATAACATGAAAATAAAAAATAAAAATATTTGCTTAGTGATATACTTAATTAAATTTTAAATATGAACGTTTTAGAGCTTCAAACAAAGGTAATTCTTTTCCTGAGACAAAAGCTAATGCTGCGCCTCCACCTGTGCTAATATATATATTAGATGGAATAGATTTGCTGGAAATTACAGCACCTAAATGACCACCACCAACAATAATATTTGCATCTATAGATCTAAAAACATCAATAATAGCATCAGTACCCTCTGTAAATAGTGAGTTTTCAAAATAGCCCAAGGGACCATTTGCAAATATTGTTTTTGCAGATTTTATAATTTGCGAATATTCAGAAATAGTCTCATGTCCTATATCAAAAATCGGGAAGTTAATCACAGATTTTTCACTTATTTTAATTTCTTCACGCTTTCCATTATGTTCATATGCAACATCTTTAGGAATAATAATTTTGTCAGAATACTTTTCAAATATTCGCTTGGCGATTTTTATTATAGTATCATCTGCCTTTTGTATGTTTTTACTATCCATTCTAATTCCACTAACATATAAGAAAACATTTGATACCAAACCGCCAGTTAATACGAAATCAACCATTTCATTTTCTAATAGGTGTTCAATAAATGGAATCTTTGTAGATAATTTGGCGCCACCTAAAACTACAACATATGGATGCTTTATATTTTCCACCAGTGTAGATAATGCACGATATTCACGTTCAACAAGTCTACCTGCTACACTAGGCAAAAGTTCAGGAAATCCAATTACAGAAGGCTGTGCTCTGTGTGCTACTCCAAAAGCATCTTGAATGAATGAATCAAATAATGGCGCAAGTGTTTTTACTAGCTGAGTCTTAGAAGCATCTTCAAATGACATTTTTTTAATTTCTTCAGGAATTTTACGAACATTATCCAATACTAAGATTTCTCCAATTTTTAGATTTTTGATCGCATTAATTGATTTTGTTCCAATAATATCATCTACAAATTTTACATTATATCCCAACTCTCTTAATCGTTCAGCATGTGGCGAAAGATCTATGAAATCATCAGAGCCAGGTCGTCCCTGATGAGCTATTATTACTATCGCAGAATTGCTCAATTCATCTAATGTTTTTTTAAGAGAATCAATCCGAGAAGTATCAAGAATTTTTTTGCTAGAGGGATCAATGGGCGAATTTAATTCGGCTCTTACTAATACCTTTTTGCCAGTTAGATTAATATCATCAAGAGTTTTGAAAGGAAGGCTCATAACATTCACCAAAACAAAATCATACTTTTAGTATTTTAGACTTTTTTGCTAAAATTAGTGCCGGGGGCGCGGTTCGAACGCGCGACCTCCAGATAGCTCATCGACCCCTTTTTGAATAGATTATGAGTCTGGCGCCCTTTGGCGGTTAAATTGCTTTTAACCATAACCAGGCTAGGCAACCCCGGCATTATCACATAGTGTGAAATGTCATTTTCCTTAAAAAATATATTGATTGATGATGAGATTTACTTTAGTGCATCATCAATAGCTTTTTTCAAGTGTTCACGTACAGTTTTTCCATCGATCTTACCACGCACTTCTTTCATTACGACACCCATAAGAGGACTTAATGCACGTTCACCTCGTTCGAGAATAAAATCATGTTTTTGTTGTACTATTTTTGAAATAATCTTATCAAGATCTGATATTGTTATTGAAGATACAAAACTGGAAATTTCGATTTTAGGATTCAATGCGATTTTTTCGGTAATCTCAGGTAGCGCCTCTTTTGCGATCTTTTTATCTTTTAATAGTTTAAGAATTTGTACAATACGTTCATAAGGAATGTCATCAACAGGAATGTTATTTCGCCTTAAAGTCCTGAACGTATTTAGTAAATATGTAGCGATAATTTTTGGAGTTATGTCAACGTCACTCAAAAGCTTTTCAAACAATATAAAATCTGGAGAAGATACAAGTTCATCAGCTAATTCTTCATTTAAATTGTATTCTTTGATATATCGATTGACTTTTTCTTCTGGAAGTTCAGGTAAATTATCTTTAATTTTATTAATGCGTTCATTAGAAATAATAACAGGACGAACATCAGTTTCGGGATACATTCTGGCTGCGCCAGGTCTTGGTCGCAAATATGAAGTTGTACCATCAGATTCAGCTTTGCGGGTCTCTTCAGGAATTCCAGAAAAAGCCATAAGAACACGTTCAAAGACACCATCTAATGCTTTTTCAGCAGATACTTTAGGCGCAGCAACAAGTACAAATGCATCTTGCGAACTACAATTTAGAAATTTCTTAATTTTATCAACTTCATCTTGCGTAATTCCATAATTAGGTAATTCATCTGAATGAAAAATTCCTTTTACACCACCATAAAAGCCAGCATAATATGCCAATTCCTTTCCAAATCTCTTACCAGGTTGTATTTCTCGGCCCAACAAGCCACTAAATCCGTTTAGTTTTATAGCTAATATTTTTGCCTTTTGCTTTAATGCTCTTTTGATAATTTTTGATTTCGAATATTGCAATAAATCAGTTATGTCATGTTTTTCGTTCGATAAATCTTTAGCAGTTACATTACGCTTTCTTAGTTCATTCATAATATTGATTAATTCAAGTTGTCTTTTCGCCTCAATTTCGACAACTTTCTCTATCAGATCGAGCTGCTGAATTCCCTTAATTTCAATAACTGGACCATCTAAGATGGAAATATTTACATCCTGTCTGATAGTTCCAAGGCCGCGTTTTACTTTACCGGTTGTTCTTAGTAACTTTCCGATTCGTAATGCAACTTTTTGTGCTGCAGAAGGAGTATGAATATCGGGTGCAGTTGCAATCTCAATAAGTGGAATACCTAAGCGATCCAATCTATAACGCACAATTCCATTTTTAGTATCTTCGTTTATTTTTCTGGCTGCATCTTCTTCTAGACATATAGTTTGTATTCTACAATTAATGTCGCCAACAGAAACAGAACCGCCCATACTAATTATCGATGTTCTTTGAAAACCAGAAGTATTTGAACCATCGATAACAATTTTTCTCATAACATGAATTTCATCTAGTGGTTCAGAATTTAACAACAAAGCCATTGTAAGGCATATATCTATTGCCTCTTCGTTTAATGCATGTGGGGGTTCTTCATCAAGTTCAACTAGGCAAGTTGAGTCATTATAAAATTCATATTCAAATTTTCTTACCTTTTTAGATTCAAATATTGCAGCTTGATCAATTATACCCAGCTCGCTCATTGTTGGGCGAAGTTCTCTTATGAATACACCAGAAGGATCATCATCACGTAATATTGTTGGACATTCACAGAATAATTTCGTTTTAGTGTCTAATTGTTGATGAATTTCTAGACCAACTTTTAACTTAATTTCAGAATAATTCATTAATCTCACCTATTAAAAATAGTTTCAGGATAAGTACGACCAATAATTTCACCAACTATATTCTCTTGGAAAATAGAAATTGCCTTGTCCTTAGAATAGTTGGAAAGCGCCCACAATAATTTTACATATGCAGTTTCAGGAAACATATCTTGAGATTCAATTATTCCAATTTTTTGCAGGTTTACTCCAGTACTATAGACATTCAAATTTGTGCGACCAAAAATACATTGGGAGGCTATCGCAATAACAATATCATTTTCAATCGCAGACTTGAGAACCTTATGAAGCCTATTTGATATATGCCCAAGACCAGTACCTGCAATAAGGATTCCAGAATACCTATTATTTATTAGTTCAGTGAAAATATCCGATAACA
This sequence comes from uncultured archaeon, assembly GCA_964589775.1. Lineage (GTDB taxonomy): Archaea > Asgardarchaeota > Thorarchaeia > Thorarchaeales > CAZPUN01 > CAZPUN01. The sequence continues at coordinate 59,723 of CAZPUN010000013.1, read as the reverse complement.
ATCCAGGATAGGAATAAACTAATGCAACTTTTTTATCAAATTTATTCTTCAATAAAATTTTACGATTTTTATTTCGAGTACGAATTGGAGCAATGTTCTCAATATATTTCATTCCTTTTACAAATCCCAAAGGAGGTATGTTAATAGATACGAATGCATTTCGTGCACTTGTATGCATTTTTCGAACTTTTGTACCCCTGAATACCCCAACAATATCATCACTAGTTGTTGAATGCATTACAACAACAACTTCTGCAAGATTTGCATAACCTGCAACAACAGCTGCCGAACGTAAATTAATAAATGCATCTGAGGAAGGACGATCACTCGAACGTTGAGAACCTACCAAAACTATTGGAACTGGAAGATTTTGAAGCGCGAAACTCAAAGCTGCAGCAGTGTAACCTAATGTGTCAGTGCCATGTGCCACAATAATTCCATCAACACCATTTTCAATATGATGAAATATGCGCTCAGCAAGTTTTTCCCAATGCTCGGGATATATATTTTCACTTAATTCATTAAATAAAACATCAACTTCAATATTTACAATTTCTTTTAATTCAGGCACTGCAAGATATAGATCCTCTGCCGTTAATGCAGGACTAACAGCACCAGTAGAATAATCGATTTTACTAGATATCGTACCACCAGTACTTATCAAAACCACGTGAGGTAAATCCTTTTTCTTTTGAAATGTTTTAGGAGGCTCATTCTTTTTATTTTCAAGAGATTCTAATAGAGTTATGGAATTTATCTTTTCAACAGAAATACCAATATTATAACCATTTGTTAGTTTAACAACAATAAATTCATCAGCGCCTTCATAATGAGATCGAGGGAGTAATCTTCCAATATATGAGCCACTATTGGTTTTTATTTCAATAAGATCTCCAACATGAATACCAAATTTATCCACTACGGATTTGGCTTTACCAATGTAATCGACCAAAGACATCAATCCTGAACTATTTGTAAAGATTTATGAGAATAAAGCTGGTGCGGAGGGCGCGATTTGAACACGCGAACGACTACTCGACCAGATCTTAAGTCTGGCTCCTTAGATCGCCTGACCCCATTCTCAGAGGTAGTCGTCGGTAAGCCGACAGGCTTTGACCGGGCTTGGATACCTCCGCACACACTCTTATTTTATTATATTTTATGTTTAAATCTTTTTGTTAGGTATATTTTTGGATATAGTTATCTCATGCCATTTAATAAGCAGAGATATTAGAATAAGAAGAGAATGGCTGCTAGCTATCCGCGGCTTGCACGGGCTCGCGCACCGCACTACTACGCGGACCGGTAGTGGTCTTAGCTTCTGTGTTCAGATGGGAACAGGCGTATCACCACCACCTATGGCCAGCATACCGATTCATAGTATCATAAGTTTTGTAAATAAAGTTTTCTTTAATTGCACAAAGTATATAATTTAGATTATATACAGGCGCCATAAAATAAAGCGCCCAGATAGGATATTATCGAAATGTTTATTTTATAATGTTAACTCATTATTTGATGAATATAGATGGGGTCGTGGCGAAGTCAGGTATGCTTGGTCATACCAAAAGCCCTGAATCGCGGCAGGCTCCAGAAGGCTGTGCGCCAACACAGGTTTGCTGATGATCAGATGATGAACTTCTGGAGAGGCAAGCCTTGAGAAACCTGTGCGAATTGCATACGCTGCAATTCGGGGTAATGGTCACGAGTTCAAATCTCGTCGACCCCACCATATACCATTTAAAAAAGATTTTTAAAGCAAAAGAAAAATGAATGAACACGTTGCCTCGGTAGCTCAGTTGGTTAGACAAGTAAAGGGCCAAATCGCCTCCTTGGTAAGGAGGAGGCCGCGGGTTCAAGTCCCGCCCGGGGCTCCATGGGCTGGTAGTCTAGCTTGGCTATGATTCTTGACTTGGGCTCAAGAGGTCGGGAGTTCAAATCTCCCCCAGCCCACCACGAATGCAATCAGAACTAGTTTTATAAGTTTCATTTATTGAAATTATGCAAGTAAATTAGAAGAACAAGTGAGGTAAAATGCAATTTCTTAATGATACATCAGATTTTGGTTGGATTATAAACATAGCATTCTTAGTCTTTATAATAGTATTTTCTCTATACGGTCAAAAATTTCAATTACATATGTGGTTAAGACAAATAGAATCTGCTTTAATAGAATTACGAATAATGATGATAAATAGCAAAGAAAAGGCGCTAGAAGTCATAAAGAAGTATACTGAAGAAGGAAAAGATCCAAAAGAAAAATTTGAAAAATTCTTGGAATTCTTTACAATAGAACCTGTTGATAAAGATCCAGCAGGTGTTTTAGATAGACTTGAGCATTTAATTGAGACACGAAAAGAAAGATTTGAAGAATTTATCAAAGACATTGCACCAAATGCAAATGAAGTTACACGGAGCAATTTAGAAAATACAGTCGAAGTAGCTATGGTATTAAATTTAATTTTTAGAATTGTAAGACATTATTGGATTTTAGGTAAAAAGACAGGAAGTACTCTAATAATTATGCAATTACAGATGCAATTAGCAGACATTATGAGATTAGCGAAATCATATGCAAAAGCAATAGATCCATTTTCAAAAGGAAAACCCATCGGAGATAGTATTGGCCCATTATCAGTTACCACCTTTGCTAAAAAACATAATGCACCTGAATATCATGACAACTTTGAAAAAGAAATTGGATATTATCAGGTGAATTTTGAAGGAAGAACAATATATGTTATTCGCGCTACTGGACCGGGAGGAAGAGTTGGAAAACCAGGTTTTGCTATTAAAAAAATGATAGATCTTCATAAAAATGAAATTAAACGGATCATAACTGTTGATGCTGCACTAAAACTAGAAGGCGAAAAGACGGGAACGATTGTAGAGGGTGTCGGAGCCGCTATTGGTGATCCAGGGCCGGAAAAATATGCAATTGAACAAACAGCAACAGAAAGAAACATACCAATCGATGCAATAGTATGTAAACAGTCAGAAGCAGAAGCAGTAGGTACAATGAATAAACAAATATTGGACACTGTCGATGAAATTGTAAAAACAATAGAAGAAGCGATATTGAAAAGAACAAAACCAGGTGATCACATAATCTTAGCTGGAATTGGAAATACAATTGGAGTTGGTATATAAAATGAAAGTCAACATAAAATCACTAATAACAACCATTATTGCATTCATTTTGATGTCATTGGGAAGTTATTTTTTGTTTTTTGGAAATCCCCAAGATGATTATTTGAATTTCTTTATAGCTTTATTACTAATTTCCACAGCATTTACATTATTATCAACAGGAACAAAGAGGACTACGGAAGAACCTGAACCTGAAACACATACACTTATAATATGCAAATCTTGCGGATTTAAGGAAATAAGAAACTTCAAAGATGATGATTACATCTTTAAAGTCGTCGGAAATTGCCCAAAATGTAATTCCGAATTAGTAATAAAGGGAATATTTGTAGAAAAAGAGGAAGAAAAGAATCCCGAATTATAATCCTTTTTTTTTATATTTTTGTAGTTATAATTGGACCTTCTGATGTTACAATTACTGTGTGTTCCCATTGAGAAACCATACCACGTTTGTATTCAATAAGTGGAGGATATTCATAAAGAAGATGTGATTTTGCTAGTTTATGCAATCGTTCATCAGGTTCTTTCCATGTATCTTTAAGCCATCGTGCTGCAAACGGTAGAGTGCCAAATTTAGATTTTAGTATCTTCCAGAGTTCACGCTTTGATTTTGTCGCAAAGAATGTTGGTTTTTTTACACAACTAAAAATTTGACCATGGCGAATTTGAAAAATAGATCCAGCACCATCAGTCGCAAATGGTTCAATCGCATAAACTTCATCAACTTTTATTTTGGGTAATCCACTCATAGGAACGTTTGGAACGCTTTTACCGGCATGTAAAATATATCTTTGAAGTAGATGACCAGTTAAATTGCGAATCGGCTTAAATCCATATGAATTTATAGAATTCATGATAATTTTTCCAATGTTGGAAAGAGATTCATCAGGTCGCATGTGCTCAATTGCCATAGTTAATGCATGTAGCGAAGCCTCGGTTAATTTTTGATAGCTACCATCAATATCGACAGTTTTTGCTGTATCTGCAATATATCCATCAATGTGAGCCCCAACATCAATTTTTACAAGCCCTTTTTTTGGTATTTTCGTTAAATCATTAACAAAAGGTGTATAATGTGCAGCAATCTCATTAATGGAAATATTACACGGAAATGCAAGCTTTGCACCAGATTGAAGAATATAATTCTCTGCAAATTCACAGATTTCAAGTACCATAGCACCAGGCTTTACTAATGCTGCAGCTTTTTCTCGTGCATTTGCAGCAATTTTTCCAGCTAACAAATATTTTTCTAATATTTCATCGTTCGAGGTGTTCAACCTCCTATAATATAATCGATGAATTAAAATGCATAAATACAATTAAAGATTTGGATGAGGTGGTTATTATGAAAATAACATACATAGGACATGCAGGTTTTAAAATTGAGGATGATGTAATTGCTTTCTTTGATCCATGGTTATCAGCTCCAACTTCAAAAATGAAAATTGATGACATAAATAAATGTGATTTTGTTTTTGTCTCTCATGATCATGGAGACCATGGACTAGATGAAGGCATAGAAATTGCTAAAAAAACCAATGCAACCTTTGTGAGTATCTTCGAATTAGCAAATGTTGCTTCTGAAAAAGGAGTGAAAAATACATTAGGGATGAATATTGGTGGTACATATAAATTAGGAAATACCGAAATAATTATGACCCGAGCATTCCATTCTTCATCAATCGGGGCACCTATCGGCTTCATTGTGAAATTTGCAAGTCATACAATTTATCATCCCGGTGATACTGGATTATTTGGTGATATGAAATTATTAGGCGATGTTTATAAACCAGATATTGCACTATTACCGATTGGTTCGACATTCACAATGGGACCTAAGGAAGCAGCTATTGCTACTAAACTATTAGGAGTTAAACATGTAATACCTATGCATTATAACACATTTCCGGTAATAGAGAAAGATCCTAATGAATTTATGAAATACGTCGAAAAAGAATCGCCAAATACAAAAGCACACATTCTAAATCCTGGAGATACAATTGAGATTTAAAATCTAAAAGCGCCGGTACAGGAACACCTGTATCCTAACGCACTAACACTCAGCTTCACAGTCAGGACATTCCGTCCACCTCTGCTGAGCTCTCTCGTGCCAGGAATTCTGGTGTTTCTGTAGTTCCGGCGCTTGCTCAGATGTTTCCCACATATTGCGCAGCGTATCATCGATATTTCTCAACGCGCCCTCGATAGTGGGAATATCTCGTCATCGCAAATAAAATTGAGATTTATAATCTTAATAGAATTACGTTATCAGATAAAAATAATATGTACATATTAAAAAAATACATCAGAATATAAAAAATTGTTAAGTAAAAAAAGGAAAAATTAGGCGTAAATATCAACAGGAGCTTTGAATGATCTACTTGTTTTATGTAAAACTTTTTCAATTGCGTTGATAAAATCATCCATTGTTACTTTTGTTCGACCTGCGCGTATGGCATACATGCCGGCTTCAGTCGTAATAGCCTTAATATCTGCACCGGTTGCATGTTCGCTTAATTCGCCTAATTTTATGAAATCAATATCTTTATCTATATTCATATTTCTTGTGTGGATTTTGAATATTTCAATACGCCCATCTAGATTAGGTAGAGTAAATTCAATGATTCTATCAAAGCGTCCGGGTCTTAACAGTGCAGGATCTAAAATATCAGGTCGATTTGTAGCTGCAATAATTCTGACATTCCCACGAGATTCAAAACCATCCATCTCACTTAGAAGCTGCATAAGAGTCCGTTGTACTTCACGATCTCCACTAGTTGCAATATCTAAGCGGCGACTTCCAACAGCATCCAACTCGTCGATAAACATAATTGTAGGGGCTTTTTCACGTGCTAAGTCAAAAATTTCACGAACAATACGCGCACCTTCACCAATAAACTTCTGAACGAATTCGGATGCAATTACTTTAATGAATGTTGCTTTTGTTTCATGTGCAACAGCCTTTGCACACAATGTTTTTCCAGTCCCGGGAGGCCCAGTAAGTAATATGCCTTTTGGTGGTTCAATTCCAACTTTTTCAAATAATTCGGGTTTTAATAGTGGAAGTTCAACAGTCTCTCTAATTTCACGGATTTGTTCATGTAATCCACCAATATCATCATATGTAACATTCGGAACCTCTTCAATTTCCATATTTTTAATAAATGGTTCTCGATTTACAGGAAGACCTTCAACTATCGCAAAAGTTCTCTGATTTAATGCAACATGACTTCCCGGTTGTAAATACTTTTGTGGTATTGATGATGCAACATATACAACGAACGAGGGCCCAGTAGTACTACGAACAATAGCTCGCCCATCAGGTAATACATCAACAATAGTAGCAGCAACAAGCGGAGGATGCCGCATTTTTTCTAATTCAACTCGTAATGAATGAAGCTCTTGTTGAAGTCTTGCTCTTTCAGCATGCAAGATTTGCTTTTCAGTTTCAAGAGCTCTTAATTTTCTTTCAAGATGTTGTGCATAACTAGATAAATATGCATCATTAATTCGTTTGTTATCTTTGTCAGTTACTGATCCCGTCATTGTCATACCCATTAATTCTTTATTTTATATGTTTATATTTGTTACTTTTAATATAAAAAATGCTATAAATAAAATTGTAACGGTTATTTGTGTTAATGCTTTTTATATTATATAAAAGGTGACCAAATTGCTTTGTGAGATTTGTGGGCGCCCTATAAAGGGCAAACCAATTACCATTAGAATTGAAGGAGCCACAATGACTGTTTGTTCTACGTGCGCAAAATTAGGTGAGGAAATTAAATCTGAGCCTATAGAACAAAAGAAACACAGTTCAAAAAGAATAAGAAAACAAGTCTACATTCCAAAGCCAAAAATTAGAACGCATAAAAAATCAAGACAATTGGACGAAGATTATGAAATTATTGAGGACTACAATGTAGTAATTAAAGAGAGACGCCAAAAATTGGGACTTTCACAACAAGAACTCGCGAGACAAATTGGAGAACGACTATCAGTTTTACAAGCAATCGAGACTAAACGGATAGTCCCAGAAAATAAAACAATTAAAAAATTAGAGAGAGTCTTAGGAATAAGCTTACGAATAGAAATACCTGACATTCCTATAAAACTTGATAAAAAAGATGAAGAATTAACACTAGGGGATGTTGTAAAGATCAAACGTCGCGGGAAATAAATACGTGGCATTCACGCTTTTTTTCATCTAGCTGAATGACCTTTTTTACAACACCCCCAAAATATTTTATATTATTCAATTCATTTTCAATAAAAGAACAATTACACTTAAATGCAGCAATAAGAATGCCTTCACCTTTTAAGAATAAAAGAAATTTTTTAATCAAGTTTAAAGTGCCCTCAGGTTCAGTAGTAACATCAATAGAAATAATATCAAATGAATTTTTCTTAAATTTATTATACGGAATTTTAAAAGCATCGGCACAAATTATTTCCAAAAAATTATATTTTGATTTTAAATAATTAACCTTTTCTTTATCAATTTCTATAGCAGTTATATTATGTGTATATTGAGAGAAATATTCAATAAATCCTCCATGGCTTGAACCTACATCCAATATTTTTGCTTTTTTGGAAATTTGTATATTTATATATTTTAACAATCTCTTTATTTTTGAATAACCCAATGGATAGCGATAGTCATCATTTAATAAAACAAGCAAAAAATCACTATCATTGACAACATAGGACCGCTTCTTTACCATTTTTCCATTAACAAAGACCATACCATTTTGAATTAAATTTTGAGATCTATTTCTAGACTCCACTATTCCTAAAAATCGAATATATTCGTCGAGTCTCAGAATAAATTCCTCCTAATTCTTACGACGAATAATACCTATAGGTACATTTGAGAGATATTTTCCGATAGAGGATAAAATGCCAGTAGCATTTGATGACTTTTTTACAACAAGAATATGTTCTAATATCCAGGGACTCTTCATTTTTAAAATATCAGATATATGATCTGTTTTAATCAGCGCACGTCGCACATCAGATAGCAATGCACCTGAAATAATAATACGATCATGGTTTGCATTGACCCAAGAATTAAATATATCTAATTGACGCCTTGTAAAATTAACAGAAATTTTGTATGGAACATCAGGAGATTCTAATTTATAATCTAAATCCACAATTTCAACTTCGATGTTTTGAAACTCGACAAAACCATATCTAAAAACAAGCTTGCGTAAGGATTCATTAGATAATTGTTTTTTTATTAAATACAAAGGTAATAGCGCGTCTTTATAAAACTCACTACAGTAACACGGTCGAACATAGAGACCAAATCCATGTTTTCCAACATCAATTAGATTTCCTATGAATTTTGTTCCAATTTTTAGTTGTGATACAGAAATACACTCGCCATACTTTTGTTTCAATAGATTTGATGCAAATTCGCTATCAATACCCTCTAATTTAATTTTTAAACGACCATCGTCAAGTAAATTACAAACAAATTTAAGATCCAATTCAGAAAAAATCTCACTAAGTTCTCGTTTGAAATAATTATAGGCCTTTTTTAAAAAAGGACCATATAGCCTACGAGCTAAAATAATTGATGACAATATGCCTCATTCCTTTTTTATTATCGGAAAGTATAGAATATTTTTATAGGTTATTATATCTTGATAGATCTCGCTTGAGCTCGTCAATTCTTTTTTCTAGAAATTCAATAGCAGCTTTGTTTTCAAAGTATATCAGAGGCATATCGCAATGTGGACATTTGAATGAATATTCCATTGCTTCATCAAATGTTAATAATGGAGTATCATTATTTTTACAGACATAAAATACATTGTTTTTTTCATATTCTAATCTTTGTTCCAATAAATTCAGAACTGTTTTTTTCTTTTTATTAATCAAGTATTGCGCTCTATCGGGGTTTAATTTCCAAAAGTAAATAAACCATCCAGTAGATTGATCTCGAATTCGACGATAGGAAGCCAAGCTATTTGAATGTAATTTATATAGCACTTTACGTACTACATTTAATCTTAAACCGGTTTTTGTAGCAATACCCTCATCAGTAGTTTCTGGAACATTAATTAATACAGATGCAATTTCAACTGCTTCTTTTCCGCCTAATTCTTCCAATACAGTTTTGAATAAATCACTATTAATTCTCATTGCGTCATACATATAGTACCTTTCACCTTCAGTAGAAGAAATTTTTTTATATAATATATAATACGACACAAACAGTTATGAATTCTACGTTTTCGAACATTTTATGGCGCTGGGGGAGGGATTTTCGGTGCATATACACTTTCAACCGGTACACCGTACTCATGGGCTACTTCGCCTCTCACGAGATTATCGGTGTATATACACTTTCGAACCCTCGAGACCACAAGGGTCACCAACTTAGCAGGCTGGCTCCATACCGGGCTTGGATACCCCAGCGCTAAGTTAAAGATAAGAATGGTGGGCCGAGCCGGATTCGAACCAGCGATCTTCGCGGTGTAAGCGCGAAATCATAGCCACTAGACCATCGGCCCGCATATTTTTGTTTTTCAAATCACTTTATCAAGTTTTCTATTGTGTAATAATTAAGTGGCGGCCCCCGCAGGTCGACACACCCCGCGATAATGGCTGATTGCATGCCATTCCTCAACCCAGTGCTCCCCTGAGCGATAACCGCGGGAACTTAGGTTGCTCCCTCCCGGGCCTAGCCAGGTTCGCTCCCTCTGGCCTTGGCCACTCACCTCCATGAGTGGCTGCGCCAACGGTATCCCCAAGGGACTGGGTATCATCGTAGGGACATGCAGGCCATTACCGCGGAGGTATGCCTTCCATTGGGTTACTGCCCCCCGCTATTGCCGATTACGGGTTACAGGGCACGGCAAACGCCCCGGGCCTACCCGCCATATTTACTTCGTAAAAAATATTAAAAAACCTATCCATTCAGTCCATATCTTAAACAGAAAGTTTATCATATATTCAATATATTTCCAAATTAACTTAATTATAGAATGGGATCAAAATGCTAGAATTAAATCCGTGGATTGTATTATTAATCATTTGGATAATAATCATGGCAATTGGAAAAAGTTTTGATGTAAAGAAGAGAGGCATTGAAATTGCGCCATTTATGATAATGTATAAAACAGAGAGATTAAACCAATTTCTAAGGAAAATCGCAAAGAAATCACCACGCTTTTGGAGAGCGCTATGGGATTTAGGAATTGTAGTTGGTTTCTTTGGAATGGGATACATATTTTATACACTATATATGAATTTAGTTGCATTCTTTACGGCGCCAGCAAATGCAGGAGCTGTAGTACCGATAATCCCAGGAATTACAGTTTCAGGAATGCCATTGGTCTACATATTAATAGGCCTAACAATTACATTACTTACTCATGAATTAGCTCATGGAATAGCTGCCGAAGCAGATGATATTCCCGTAAAAAGTTCAGGATTAGTATTTCTCTTAGTATTAATTGGTGGATTTGTTGAACCAGATGAAGAAGTCATTAAAAAAGCACCAATTAGAAAAAGAATGAGAGTCTATGGCGCAGGCTCATTTTCAAATATCATTTTTGGATTTTTGTTTATGATTATGATTATGAATTTTCCTGCATTAATCTCCTTAACAAATCAACCTGCGGCAGGAGTATATGTATATAATATTCAACAAGGTGGACCTGCAGATGGTGTAATTACACCAGGAACAATAATATATTCATTAAATGGCACCCAAATAGAAACATGGACAGATTTAGGTATGTTTATGCAAAATACAACACCAGGAAGCATTCTCATAATAAACACATCCAATGGAATTTTACAACTTACACTTGGAACAAATCCATCGAATCCAAATATAGGTTATATAGGAATATATGGAACAACATATTATCCACCAAGACCATGGGCAACATGGATAGATCCAATGGTGTCAACACATCTATATATGACACTAACATGGTCCATGATTGTCTTAATAAGCGTTGGAATGTTCAATTTATTACCCCTCATACCATTGGATGGAGACTATTTATTATCGGACCTATTAACAAAAGCACTAAAGGAAAAACATATTATAATAAAACAGAAAGAAATCAAAGCAAAATCAATAATTCTTAATTCAGTAAGACTATTATCATTGGTAATATTAGCTTTGAACTTTATAATGACATTCTTAACCGGAAAACCATTATTGTAAAGAATAGGTAATGAAAAATGCAATGTAATAAATGCGGCAAGCCTGCAGTTTATGTGAGACCCTATTCAGGCGAGCCGCTATGTTCTTCATGTTTTATTAAAAATATAATAGATAGAGTAAGACGAACGATTAACAAGTTTTCTATGTTTAAGTTAGATGACAAAATTGCAGTTGGCGTTTCTGGAGGAAAAGATAGTATAGTCTTATTACACATATTATCTGAGATCGAGAAAAAATATCCGGAAACTGAAATATTTGCAATTAATATAAATGAATTAGCAGGAGAATATAGTAAAATAACACAACAAATTATAAAAGAAAATATTGAGAAATTGGAAATCCCATTAATATCATATACTTTTAAGGAAATATTTGGAATAACATTAGATGAACTTGTATTAAAAATTAAGGATTCTAAATTAACACCATGCGCCTATTGTGGCGTAATGAAACGATCTGCATTGAATTGGTTAGCTAAGAAGCATAATGCAACAGTAATAGCAACTGGGCATAATCTAAATGATCAAGCCCAAACAATAATAATGAACTTTCTTAGAGGCGATGCACACCACTTAGCACGAATCGGACCAAAATTAACATATAAACATGAAAATTTCATACCGCGTGTTAAACCATTATTTGAGATCCCAGAATATGAAATTGAGTTGTTTGCAAAATTTAAAGGTATTAAATATCAACAGGAAAAATGTCCATATAGCTCTGAAGCAATGAGAAATGACATAAGATATTTTATAGATTCAATGGAAGAAAAAAGACCGGGTACAATGTTCGCAATATTAAGAACATTTTTACAAATTCATCCACATATACAAAATATAGGTAAAAAACGCCCATTAAATAAATGTAAAATATGTGGTGCGCCAACATCAGGAGAAATTTGTAAAACATGTCAATTATTATCGCAAATTAACGTGAGAAGTAAAATAAAATATTGAATGGTGATTTTTTGAGAGAACAAATAATTAGAGCGGGATATTTTAAACAAATAAAATATACAAAAGAAAGATGGAATCAATTAGAGCAATATAGAAATAAGGCAATTGAAATACTGAAGACTCTAGAGATAAATGGAATTAAGGGATACGTCTATGGAAGTGTTGCTAGAGGCGATGTATCAAAAAACAGCGATATTGATATCATTATTTTTCAAAAGATCTCATCGTTTAAAATAGAAACAATAATTGATTATGAAGAACGATATATTGTACAAGCAACACCATCTCATGTATTAAAAGCAGAACTTCATATGTCAGATAATATTACGATAGTCTTTCCATTAATAAAGATGCGAAGTCTTGAATATGAATTTTATAAATTCGGAGGACTACTCGATTTATCTCAATTAACAACAGGAGTACGAGTTCCAGGTATTGATAAACGCTTACTTGTAATAAATCCAAAAAATTTTGGACATGAAGAATTCTCTTTGATCGGAAATGAATTACTTGCATCAAAGTTAATAGGTGTAAACAAAAAAATTATTGATGAGAGAATTCGAGTTTTAACACGCCGAAATAATATTGGACGCACCGGTGTTTATCTAAAATATAGATTATCAGAAAATGAAAGTTTTGAAAGTGCACTAAAAAAAGTATTAGATAGAGACCCTGCAATTAGAAGAACAATTTACAAAAGAGAAACAAGGATATGATTAAAATGACCCGAGAGATTAAAGAAACAGAGGGAAATTCATACTACATCGGAGAGTTACCAGAAGGATGCAAATTGTGTATTAAAGGTGCAAAAATGGTCCTATTTGTAACTGGTATTTGTTCTGAAAGATGCTTCTATTGTCCCTTATCAGAAGAACGTAAAAACAAGGATGTTATTTTTGCTGATGAAATGCCAGTAGAAAGTGAGGAGGACATAATATATGAATCAAAAATGATATCAGCTGAGGGTGCAAGTATAACCGGAGGAGATCCATTAGAAAGAATTGAAAGAACTATAAAATATATTCGATTATTAAAGGAAACATTTGGAAAGAATTTTCATATTCATCTATATACAACCGGAAGAAAATTAACACGTAAAATAATTAAAGATTTAGAATCTGCAGGATTAGATGAAATTCGCTTTCATATTCGCTCAGGAACATGGCATGCAATTGAACTAGCACTTCAAACAAAAATGGACGTTGGAATTGAAATACCAGTTCTACCTGGAACCTTAGAATACTTGCAACGTATAGCAATTAGAGCAGAATTGAGAGGTGTGAAATTTCTAAATTTAAATGAACTCGAATATAGTGAGACTAATTTTGAAAATATGGTAAAAAGAGGATATCTCATGAAAGATGATATATCAGCAGCTATAAAGGAAAGTAATGAGACAGCTATGGAATTTTTAAAATGGGCATCAAAACGATTGAAGAAACTAAATGTACATTATTGTACTAGTAAATTAAAAGATGGAACCCAATTAAGAAATCGCTTGAAACGTAGAGCTAAAAATATTGCAAAAGAATATGAACAAATAACCGATGAAGGATTGCTGATATTAGGAATAATAAAAATAATAGGAATATTAAATATTAATGATTTAATAAATCAAATCAAGAATGAGTTTGGAATTCCAAATGAACTATTTGTATTTAATGAGAAAAGAAATAGAATCGAAACAACACCAAAAATAATAGAAAACTTAGGTAATGAGATAAAGCAAATACTTGAACAGCACAACATCGATTTTGAGATAGGAATTGCCGAAGAATATCCAACATGGGACCGACTTCAAACACAATTTATTCCACTAGATGCACTTTCACTCAATGGGGAATCTTAGAATTGCTGCAACACCAGAAAGAGCTTCCAATTGTTTTCCTGAAGGATGCTCAGTACTCATAATAACAACATCGCCTGCAGAAGATTCAACTAATTTTATTAATTCATCAAAAAAGCGGCGTTTATCTGGATCATTAGTTCTAAGTAACTTGTCTATTAATAACAATACGGAAACTGCACCAATTTGAGCTGCCCGCATTACATATTCAGTACCATATGCAGCTTTTCCATCTTCTTTTCCGATATGCATTAATAATTCATCAAGTAATTGAGTTTCACGCTCAATACGTAAGCCTTCAACTGCCTGAGAAATAATTCCTCTACTAAGAACTTCCTTTGCACCAGGAATACCAACATTACTAACAAAATCCATAATTATTTGTGGAAAATTGTGCTTATTTTGTTTTAAAAATTCTACAAAGTGTTCCTTAGTAAATCCAGGACCTGCAACCACAATTAAGTCAATTTTATAATTCTTTAATACTTGTTTAATTCCTTGTAATAATTCTTTGAAAAATTCTTCAATGGCAGATTCGCGGTCTTTTAATTCACCTCGTTTTCCAGTTATAGAGCGTGAAATACTTAGAACTGTTCTTAAGGCATACTCAGAAACAACGATAAGATCTGCAATACCATCATCAATGGTAACAATCAGTACCATAGGTTTAGAACTATATTTAGAAGATTGTTCAATTCGTTCAAGTAAATAACGAGGCCACTCATCTTTTTCAATTGTAAGAATACTGCCAATTTCAATATTTAAAGTATGAAAAGTTCCAATTGAAATTAGATCTTCAGGACCACTAACAATTTTACCTTTAATTCTCAACCTATTAGAAAATGCATGAAAACTAACATCATCAACTTGAATTTTAAGAGTCATAGGCTTACGGCTACCCTTATCGGGTTTTCCATCTTCATCAGAGCTCTTTATTCGTCTAACGGTTTTTGAAGTTACAAAATCACCCGGTAATATAATATTATAAAGATGCCAGAGGTCATCAAGAGTTGTTATTTTGAGAGTAATCATACCATGCTTAAGATCCTTCTTGATGACCTCCAATTTAATACCTCACATTAATCTCATTCAAGATCTTTAAATGTCGCAATTTTAAGATTGATAGGTCGTTTTGTAATATTACCAATTCTAGCGCCAATTATGGTTTTTACACCGATTGAACTTGCAATATCTACTAATCGTTGCGTTATGACACCATCAAATATTATACTTTTTACTGTACCATGTTCAATATTCTGTAATTTTTCAGCGAGTTCAGCAACAGGAATTGTATCAACTACTGAATAATCATCTGAAAGTAAAATTGCAGTTAATGTTTCTTTGATATTTTCTGCTTTTTCAATAATTTCAATGGGAAACTTTAATACTTTCTTTGGACGAACTGCCTTTTTGACTTTTTGAATGACTTTTTTAGGCTCAGGTTTTTCACGGGATCTTGTTTCACGCTTCTCAATAGTAGATTCTTTCTTTCTTCGCTCATGATGAATATGACGCTTTTCATGCGTGAAATATTGATCTGCCGGAACTTTTGCTTGAAGTGCGGCGAAAACTTCCTTTTTAGAAAGGTCTTCAACTTCCTTTCCTTCGGGAGCTCGCGCAATATAATCAATATTTGCTACTTGCAATAGTTCTTTTAATATTAGTTCTCCGCCGCGATCACCATCGACAAAGGCCGTAACATTTTTTCGTTTGCTAAGTTCGATGACTGTCTTAGGAATATGAGTACCCTGCACTGCAATTACATTCTTAATTCCATATTTAAGAAGTAAAAGCACATCGGCTCGACCCTCAACAACAATAATTGAGGGACTTTCCTCAACTGCAGATCCAGCAGGTAATCCTTCAGGACCATATCGTATAATATCACTAATTCTAGCTGCTTTAATTACTTCATCCGTAATTTCGTCCGCACCTGGGGAGATTTGTTCCTCCCAGTTCTTAAGAATTGATACAGCACGCCCGATAATGCGTTTTCGTTTAGCATCTCGGACATCCTCTATTTTTTCTAGAGTAATCCTAGCAGAACAGGGACCTATTCGATCGACTGTTTCTAGAGATGCAGCCAGAATAGCAGTTCCGACACGGTCCATACTTAATGGAATAATAATTTCACCTCGGCTATGCCCGCCTTGGGATTTCATACTTATTTGTATACGACCAATACGGCCGGATTTTTGTAATTCACGAAGGTCAAGTTCTTCACCAAGAAGACCTTCAGTTTGACCAAATATAGCACCAATAACATCAGGGTTTTCAACAACCCCATCGACTTCAATTCTCGCTTTTATAACATACTTTGTTGAACTAGCATCGTAATCCGTTCCCATACGAGTTTTCTCCTATAAGCGTGATTATGATAATATAATTGATTTGAAATATGATTGCCCACAATTTCTTGTAGCATGATCACGAAATTATCAATCATTCAATTCACAATGCATTGTGAAATCATTGATAATCATAAATCATCAATTATGCATTTATCTTAAGATTGATATTTTTAATGATTGTAATACAAATGGGATTTTTTATCATATCCCATGATGATTAATTTCAAATGATTCTTTCGCATAATACCTTCTTAAAACTTTGGTTCAATACGTTTTGTAGGAGATCAACATGACAAACATTCCATTAAAAAAATTTCTAAAGACACATTTACAGGACATTCTGACAGATAAAGAATTAGAAGTACTTCCAAAGACTATTAAAATTATAGGACATGTTGCACTACTAAAAATAGAACCCATATTAGAACCCCACATAGTAAGTATTTCAAAACTAATTCAGGAATGGAATAACAAAATTAGAACTGTAGCAATACAAAAGGAAAAATCGCAATATATTACCCGCAATGTAAAATATGAAATAGTATATGGCGAGGAATCTACGAAAACAGTACATATTGAAAATGGGATAAAGTATGTACTGGATCCCACTGAGATTACTTTTTCACTTGGAAACCAAAGGGAACGATTAAGATTATATAACATGAATCTTCCAAACAAGATTGTTATTGATATGTTTGCATGCGTGGGGCAATTTAGTTTTCCTGTTGCAATAGGCGCAAAACCAAAGGAAGTAATCTCAATCGAAATTAATCCAAAAGCATTCGATTACTTGATAGAAGGTATTAAATTAAATAAAATAAAAAATATCACACCAATATTGGGTGATTCAAGGAAAGTAATCCCATCAAATAAAGCAGATTTAATAATTATGGGATATTTGCATTCAACACATAGATATATTCAAGCAGCATTGAAAGGTCTTAAGGAACAAGGCGGAAGAATTATTATGCATATATCTGTACACAATAATGAACAATTAAATGAAATAACAGATTATATAAATAAACAATTAAAAATAAAAAATTATGAAATGATAAAATTAAATTACCGATTTATAAAAAATTATTCTCCGTATGTAAAACATATGGCTATAGATTTTAGTATAAAAAAATCAGGTGAATAAAATGGCAAGAGGTCTTAACCCAAGACAAATGAAAAGACTAATGAAACAAATGGGAATTTCAACAAAAGAGGTAGAAGGCGCAAAGGAGGTCGTTATTAAATTCGAAGGTAAAGAATGGGTTATAAAAAATCCGCAAATTTCATTAATTATACAAGCCGGTCAAGAAATCTATCAAATAATTGGAAAGAAATCCGAGAGAATAAGTACTCAAAAAGAAGAAACTGAAAAGATCGAAATAGCTCCAGAGGATATTTCACTAGTTGTTGCACAAACAGGTGCCTCGCCAGAAGCTGCAAAGAAAGCATTAGAAGAAACTAATGGAGATTTAGCTCGAGCTATAATGATGTTAAAATCATAATAAAAATAATTTTCTTAATAATTTTATTTAAAATAATATATGTAATAAGTTTAATAAAAGCGGGATTAATCAGATCCCGCCTCGAGCATATCTTTGACACGTTTAAGTCTAAAGAAGTCTTCTCGCTCATGTTCTTCTAATTGTAATTTAATAAAACGAACTGTAGCTTCAAGTCGGGGAATGACAATATATTTTAATGCATTAACTCGGCGCTTTGTTCTTTCAATTTCTGTAACAAGTCGTTCAACTTCAGATTCTTTTTCGGCAAGAACGATAATTTTGTTTAATGCCTCATTAAATTCATCAATTGCATCATCTAATTGTGGACTTGTATCTACAAGATTATATGGAAGCTCAGGAACTTTTTTTGTAAATTTGTAGATAGGAGTCCGTACACCCATTATGTTTTTTGTAAAAGTTTCAAGATTTAATGAAACATCCATTTGCATTGCGGTTTCTGCTAGTTTTGTAACACCCATAGACATTTTAGCGCGTGTCAATGCTCTAAATGCATTTTCTAATGCAACATTAACTTCATGTCTGGCTTTTTTAACATCCTCAATTACATTAAAGAATTCCATAATCAAAGCATCGCGCTTTTCCTTTAAAAGATCATGACCACGATTCGCTAATTTCAGTCGTGTCTTTAATCTAAGTAATTCCATACGCGTTGCTTTTGTACCAGGTAGAACTTTAGACAATTAAAAATCCTCCTTTTTACACAATGAATATTAAAGCCACTAGAAATGCTCCAAAGACTAATCCAATAATCCATTGATTAAAATAGCTTTTTGATGGATTTTCTTCCATAAGCTTGATACTTGCAAAGGTAATTACAAATGAATATATGGCTAGCCATGGAAGACTCATTGATTTTATAGTTAATGCAATGTCAAATACAAAAAATATACCAATACCAGCTAATGATGCAAGCCCCATTAGTACCGCAAAGGATTTCATGATACTTAGTGCACGATTTTCCATTGATATATCACTCCAGTAGTAATTCACTAACAATTTTTGGATAATATAATATACATAAAAATATTGTGTAAAGATTATTAATAATAGGAATAATAAAAATAATATAAAAAATAAAAATAATAAAAATATAAACAATAATAAATTTATTTTTTAATTCCATATTTTTCTGCATATTCTGGAAATTCACGAATAACCGCTTGAATTAATTTCTGTTCAGTCCATCGACTTAAATTTAAAAACTGTTCTTTACTAATGGTTTTAAGGCATTCTAATAAATCAGATTCGATACTACATGTAAAAATCACACGTTTATCAGGAATAGGCTTTCGACCTCGTTTTTTTGCAGTTACTTTAGTTTTTGTAGGTTCTTTTGATACATGAGTTGTTTTTTTCTCAGGAGGCTCTAATACCTCTTTCCGATATTTTCCTAATACAGTGGGCATTATTTAACCTCCTCAAAAATTGATTGATATGCTTCAGCAACCAATTCAGCAATTTTCTGGGATATGACAGGGTCATTAGTATTTTTATAATTCTCAGCCGCTAGTTGCTCACATGCACGACCCAACATTCGAATATCACGAGGCACACCCTTTGCTGCATCATGTAGAACTTCAACAGCCTCTACCTCAAAGGGATAAAGGTCATAATCGTTAGGGTCAAAATTATCTAAATCACCCCGAGCATAATATATACGACGCCCGATGAATTCTTTTGTTTGATCAACATTCATTGGGGGAACGTCTAGAGGTTCTGTACGATCTGCAATTTGTGGTAAGAAGTTAACCATTGCAGACCAATATTCGGGAGTACCACTCATAACAAGAGTAATAATTGGTTCATCAATATGATATTCATCAATCATTTCTTGCGATGGAAGATCTGCTAAATATCTAAGTTTATGAAAACTGTTTTCTTGATTATCAGCTACATCTTCAATAAACAGTACAGATCTTTTGTTTTCTTCAATATATCGTTTCAGTGTAACTTTAGCTATTTCATCAATAATTTGTTGCGATTCCCAGCTTCGTTTATATTTAATACGCAAAGCATTAGCTATTGCAGCTGCCATTTGCTTTTCGTATAAGCCCGTCATACCAACATAGCCAACAACAAATTCACGACCACGTCTATCTGTTAGATTTGGAAGGTCTCTCAAAGCTAAAAGCATTAGAGTTGATTTTCCAATACCGATAGGACCTCTTAAAAATATATGTCGTTCATTTGTGATAATAATATCAACCATTTCATCCAAAAATTCGGAGTGCTCAACATATAATCTAGGGTCAGGCATTTTGAATCCTTTAAACGGGGAGGACGAAAAACCTACTTTATTATGCCACTTTTGTATTGTCTCCTTACGTACGTTAAAATGCTTGAAAAATGCAGATTCATCTATAATCATTGCAACCACATCTCTCCTATTAAATATAATTAAATTATTAATTTTATTATTTCAAATAAATTTATTGGAAATTATAATTTTATTTTATGTATTACAATCGGAATACATTTTAATTTATCGCAATAAATATTAGTAAAAATCATAGAAATGAGGAATTGTGGTGCAAACTAGAGCAGATATAGAAGTTACAGGAATAGTACAAGGAATTGGATTCCGACCCTTTGTATATAGGATCGCTATAAAGAATAATTTAACAGGATATGTAAAAAATACTGGCGATGGAAAAGTAAAAATTGTTGTTGAAGGGGATTTTCAAGATATTGAGAAATTCTTATATCAATTAGAAAATGACATTCCATCAATTGGAAGGATAGATAATAAAATTATTAAATTTAATAAAAATATAAAAAATAAAAGGTATAATAAATTTAATATTATAAAATCAGATGAAAATAAAAAATCAAAAACACCAATATTTCCACCCGACATAGCAATTTGTAATAAGTGCATTTCAGAATTATTCTCAAAAAATGAATATAGAAGATATAGATATCCATTTACTTCATGTGCAGAATGTGGACCAAGATTTACAACTATAACTCAACTACCTTATGATAGGCCAAATACGACAATGAAGGATTTTCCATTTTGTGATGAGTGTTATAAAGAATATACAGATCCGTTAGATAGACGATTTCATGCGCAAACCACATGTTGCACTAATTGTGGTCCACAATATAGAGTTTATGATAGAAACGGATTTGAAATACCCTGTGAAGACCCAATTAAAAGAATTGCAGAATATATTATTCAAAATAAAATAGTATCAATTATGGGAATAGGTGGAACTCATATAGCTTGTAAAGCTTATGAAGATTCAATAATAATCAGATTACGAAATAGAAAGAAAAGACCAAGTAGACCTTTTGCAATAATGGTCCGATCAATAGATGACCTTCTAGAATTTGCTAAGCCAAGCGAAAAAGAGATTGAACTATTACAATCATGGAGAAGGCCTATTATAACTATCAAAATTAATAAAAATATTTTTTCTAATAAAAATAATAAATTTATTTCAAAATATATTGCACCAGGATTAGATACTGTCGGAGTAATGCTTCCATACACAGGAACACATTACATATTATTTGATGATTTAGATCTACCAACTCTAGTAATGACAAGTGCAAATGAATCAGGTCAGCCTATGGCAATTAGTCAAGAAATGGCAATAAAATATACATCAGGAATTGTTGATTATCACTTATTGCATAATAGAAGAATAATTCAAAGAGCTGATGATAGTGTTATTAAATTTATTAATGAAATTCCAACATTCATAAGAAGAGCCAGAGGATATGTTCCAGAGCCAATCAAAATACCCATTGTTTCAGATAAAATTGTTTTGTCACTTGGAGCTGAACTAAAGAACACTGCTTCAATATTAATCAACGACAAAATATATCAGACACAGCATATTGGAGATACAAAAAATCCAGACAATCTAGATTTTCTAATCAACGCCATAAATCATTTTATGAAAATTTTTGGAATAAAGAAACCAGATATTGTTGTATCAGATCTTCATCCAGACTTTTATACTACGGAATTAGGAAAAGAATTATCTCGAAAATATCAGGCAAAATTCGTACAAATTCAACATCATTTCGCACATGCACTTTCACTTATGGTCGATAATAATATTCCAATGGATCAAGAAATGATAACAATATCTTGTGATGGCTATGGATATGGGAATGACGGTACTAATTGGGGTGGTGAGATTTTTCTTAATAATTATAATAAATTTAATAGAATTGCTACAATTAATAAAGTTATTATACCGGGAGGAGATCTTGCAGCAAAATACCCTGTAAGGACGCTTATAGCATATATGAAAGATGAATTAGATAATAAAATTATTAGGAAAAATATATTTAATAAAAAAATATCAGAGAACAGAATTCTTAATGAAAACACATTGCAGATTCTACTAAAGCAGATCGATCAAAGAATCAATGCATTTGAATCAACAAGCCTGGGCAGATTTTTGGATGCAACTGCACTAGCATTAGGAATTTGTAATGAAAATTCATATGAGGGCGAATGCCCAATGAAACTTGAGGCTAGTGCGAGGAAAGGAGATTTTATTATTAAATCAGATAAATATATTATAAATAATAAAAATAATAATTTAATTATACTTGATGTCAAAAACATTCTTAGAGAGGTATATGAAGCTATTGAAAAAGGAATTTCTAGGGAGAACATAGCATATGCAATATTAGATGCTATAGCAGTTGGATTATCATCAATAGCGATAGATCTCGCAAAAACGTATGATGTCAAAAAAATAGGATTTACCGGTGGGGTTGCATTAAATACATATATTTCAGAAATTATGAAGCGTAGAATAGAAAGTGAAAAAATACAATATATCCAACATAGAAAAATACCACCAGGAGATGGAGGAATTTCAGCTGGCCAAGCAATATACGGTATATTCAAATAAGCATAATAAATTTAATAGAAAAAATAAGAATAATAATATTATAAAAAATATTATTTATTTGAGAGTGAAAGAGGATGAGATAGATTCTGGAGTAATCCAACAATATTTTGTTGCAAAGTCTGGATAATTACAAGATCTTCTTCAGTAGCTTTACCCTCAAGATATCTAGACCAAACTTCATCTTGTGTTTCAATGAAATTTCGAATATTTTGAGACAGAGAGATATAAGGCTGGAAAATAGGACCATCCAATAATCCAAGATAACCAATAAGTAAAAGTGTATACATAGACTTAATGATATTTAATCGCGCTTGACGTAAAGTTCTATTAAAAGCTCCCCGCGATACACCTTTTCGGTTACTATCCCCAACGATCTGACGTATTCTTGCTTTGACATCATATGGAATTTTTTCGTCATATTTGTCCTCAAGAAGAATATCAATCAAAAGGGTTTCAAGCATTTTCAAAGTTAAATGAGAGTTTTCAAGCAATATTTTAACAATAGGGTCGTTTAAAGTTCTTTTTATTTCGGAATAATGTTTCATAAGTTCTTTTGTATTCATTATTGGCGCGCCTCTTTTTATGGATACAAAATCGTATACGGATAGACTTTTTAATAAAGTTTACTTCTATCAACATAAATAAAGGACGCGAGGTTGATAAATTTGTTAAATAAAACAAATTTAATAAATTTATTAGAAAAATTCTTTTATCCCAAAAAAGTAGCGTTAGTGGGTGCATCAAACAATCCTGAAAAGTTTGGATACACGATAATGAAGAATTTACAAAAGGCAGAAATAACAATATATCCTATATCAAGGTCAGATGATGAAATATTAGGTGTAAAAGCTTACAAATCAGTTTTAGATATACCAGACGATATTGATTTAGCAATAATAATAATTCCTGCAAAATATATTCCAGATCTATTTGAGGATCTACATAAGAAAAACATACATCATGCTGTAGTCTTATCAGGAGGATTTAGTGAAATTGGAGAAGAGGGAGAAAAATTAGAAAATTCATTGAAAGAAATTGCGAAAAAATATAATATAAGATTCATAGGGCCAAATTGTGTTGGAATTATAAATAAGACAATTAATTTTAATGGTACATTTATTATGGATCCAGATAAAGGAGATATTTCATTCATTTCACAAAGCGGAGCTCTTGGTGCAGCTTCAGTATACTGGTTAAGAGAACGGGGTATTGGTCTAAGCAAATTTGCAAGTATTGGAAATTCCACAGATATAGGATTTTCAGAATTATTAAAAATCATTTCAGAGGACAAACATACAAAAGTAATTGCATTATATGTAGAAGGAGTAAAAGATGGAAGAGAGTTTATGGATGCTGCAAAATATGCATCTGAGAAAAAACCATTAGTAATTTTAAAAGCAGGAAAATCACCAGAGGGTGCAAAAGCAGTTTCATCACATACAGGATCATTAGCAGGATCACATAAGATTTTTGAAGCTGTAATAAAACAAGTCGGAGCAATTGAAGTAGATAATTTGTATGACCTATTTAATGTCTCGTTAGGATTTGCTTTTCAGAATCTCCCGAAAGGTAATAAAGTTGCAATTATAACGAATGCAGGGGGAGCAGGAGTTCTTACAACTGATGAACTATCAAAGTATGGTTTAACACTAGCTACATTTACGCAAGAATCAAGAAAGAAATTAGATGAGACATTAATACCGATTGCGTCAAAATCAAATCCAATTGATGTAATTGCAAGTGGAAATAAGAAAGACTATTATAATGCTACAAAGATTGCACTTGAAGATAAAAATGTAGATGCAGTAATTGTATGTTGCGTAGTACCAACATTCATGGGAATGACAAGAACAGAACATGCAGAAGGTGTTTATGAAGCGATAAAAGATTCAAAGACAGAAAAGCCAGTTATCGCGGTATGGATGGCAGGAGAAATTGCAAAACCAGGAACAGAATTTTTGGAACAGCATAGAATACCAACATATAATGATCCACAAACTGCAGCAAAAGTATTAGGTTTAATGTACCAATATGCAAAAAGAAAATAAAAATAATAGGAATATTATATTTATTATTCCTAATTTTTTTAATAATTTTATTTGAAATAATCATAGCCAAGATTGAATGCTTTTAGGTTGGTTTTCTTGAAACGCTCTGGAAACGTCGAAGTGATAATTGATTCCATAGATTCTTTATTTAAGCCAATATTGCCGATTTTAAATGCCGCGCCCAGTAAGACTAAATTCATAGTAATGGCAGCTCCAGCTTCCAATGCAAGATCCATAGCATTAAATGAATAAAGTTTTGAAGTGAACTTTTTGATGGAAGATTTTATGTAGTCCATATCAGGATATTTTGCTTTACCCATAGATACAACAGTAGGATAAACAATATGTTCATTAAGAAGAACAATTGTTTTTTCGGATGCAAAAGAAAGACCCCTCATTGCCTCAACAGGTTCAAAACCAATAATAAGGTCAGCCATACCTTCAGAAATTATAGGGCCATAAACATCTTTTCCGATTCTAACAGAACTTTGAACAATTCCGCCACGTTGTGCCATACCATGAATTTCCCCGACTCTAACATTATGACCATCTAGCATAGCACACTTTGCTAAAAGTTCTGCTGCGGTTAAAATACCTTGACCACCAACACCAACTAGAGAAATTTCATACTTTTCCAATTTTAATCCTCCTTTAGTTTGAAAGCATCTTTAGGACATATTTGAGCACAAACACTGCATCCAGTACATTGAGTTATGTCTACTTCTGCTTTGACAGTAGATTCATTCCAATAAATAGCTGGACAACCGAGTTGATCAATACAGATCTTACAACCGATACATAATTCAGGTACTACGACATATGGTGTTATTTTTTCGCCCTTCTTTCGTTTTTCAGCCACATCAACTAATGCACAAGGAGCTTCTGAAATAACCACAGATACACCTTCGGTTCTAGTTGCAGCTCGAATTGCATTAATAGATTCACGAACCTTGAATGGATTTATTTTTACAACATTCTTAACGCCAATTCCCTTAACTACGGATTCAATGTCAATTTTTTCGCCTTGCTCATGCATTCCGGTAATACCAATACCAGGATGAGGCTGATGTCCAGTCATTGCTGTTGTACGATTATCAAGAATAGCTAATGTGAAATGATGTTTGTTGTAAACAGCGCTTACTAAAGCAGGAATACCAGTATGGAAGAATGTAGAGTCACCAATGGCTGCAACAACAGTCTTATCAGTAACTTTTGAAAGACCTGCGGCTGTACTAACAGAGCTACCCATACAGAACAAAATATCAGCCATGTGAAGTGGATCTTGAATAGCTAAGGTATAACAGCCAATATCACTTGGATAAATTCCTTTATTGAAAGTTGCCTTTTTTATTTCATAAAATGTTGCACGATGAGGACATCCGGCACACAAGACAGGAGGTCGCGGAGGTAATTCAGATGAAATAGAACTATATAATTCATCAACCTTTTTGAAATTAAATGGTATTTCCAAATGAAATGCAGATGATAGGCCTTCCAAAACTTTTCGAGTATTTAATTCATAATACCTAGGAATATGACCGGTATATTTTCCAAAAATTTCTACAGTTGGTGCAACATCCTTTGCTAATGATCTTACGTTGAGTTCTAAATAAGGTTCTAATTCCTCAACAATAAAGATCTTTTTGTGACGCTTTAGAAAATCGGAAATCAAATCTTTTGGAAGGGGATTTGTCATTCCTAATTTAAGAACTTCTGCATCAAGATCTAACAATTTTATTGCTTCCATAGTATAGTTAAAACCAACACCAGATGTGATAATACCAATTGAGCCTTCACCAAATGTTTTATTAAAATTGGTCTTGTAAGATAATTCTTCAGCTTTTTTAAGATTTTCAAGAACAACAAGATGTCGCTTGCGAGCCACAGAGGGAACCGGTACGAATCGACCTGGCTCTTTAATAAAGTCACCAATTGTTTCAATAGGCCTTCGGGGACCTAAGGTTACAGGTGCACGAGTATGATTCAAACGTGTTGTAGTTCTAAATAGAATCGGCATTTCTATTTTCTCAGAAAAATCATATGCATCCAAGATAAAATCTTTGGCCTCTTGTGGATTTGCAGCTTCTACCATAGGCATGCCAGAAAGCAACGAATAATATCGATTGTCTTGCTCATTTTGACTACTCCACATTGAAGGGTCATCAGCACTTAGAATAATCATACCCGCACGAACACCAACATATGCCAAAGTCATGAATGGATCTGCAGCAACATTTAATCCCACATGCTTCATGGAGACAAAAGATCTTATTTTTGCTACGGCAGCACTACCTGCAACCTCAACCGCTACTTTTTCATTTGCAGAATATTCAAAATAATAACCAGCTTCAGAGGCCATACCACTTAAAGTATCCGCAATTTCAGAAGAAGGAGTTCCAGGGTAAGTAGTAGCAACACCAACTCCCGCTTCTAATACACCTCTTGCTATGGCCTCATTTCCTAACAAAAGTAATTTATCACCTTGGGAACCTTTCAGAATGTTTTTCGGCTTCGCCAATTTATTAATCACCGTCCTTCAAATATGTGTCAAGATTAATAATTTTCATTTATTACAGTTTTTATTTGAGTCATTTTAGAACATATGTTCTTAGACTACTTCCCCTTGATTTCCATTGGAACTATAAAATGATCATATAGGATAAAATTTGTTACAATATAATACAAATGTTTAAATATAAAAAAATTATATACTAATGGGGTATATCATATTTTTTGATTATTTAAATAAACTTTTAAATAAATCATATTTTTCTTCCATACGAAATCATGGGGTGTGAAGGTCAATTTATTTTAGAACATATGTTCTAACTTATTAATTTTATTTAAATTATTATTTTTAATAATTTCTTTCATCGATAATTCTAAATACCCTGAATTTAATCATGTCCTGATATTCCAAAAAAACATTATCGAATACTTCCTTCAAATGATCTGGAACCATTAAGACGCTATCTGCAACACGTTCTATATCTTCAGATAGATGTATGAGGCCTTCTTTTAATCTCACTTTATTTCCATATTTCCCTTTCCATTTGTACTTATATCCATATATCTTTTTGAAAAAGGAAATTCGTCTTGCATTAGTATATGTTGGGCTTTTTTGGTCAACATCGTATACATAAAGTAACATGTATTTTGTATTGGAATTTAATTTGAAAATTGTTTGTATTACTTAATGTTCTACTTGGATCTCTATTGATTCATATTTCTTGATTAATTTTTGCACCTTTTTTAATTCTGTACGTAATCTATATTTATATCCTGTTCTATTTCCGGATCTATCTAAAATTCCGCTACCTTTTTGCCATAACCTATTTAAATAGGTCGAAATTGTGCTCATTGAAATTTCTGTTTTAAACGTATCTTTATAGAAATCACTTACATCTTGTGATGTGAACCAACCATTTTTCAAAGTTGATACAATAATGTATGTTAGTTTATCTTTTGTTGTCATTGATTCAATATCTACATCATTTACTGATTCAGGCCTTTCTTCAGCTTCATTTTGTTGTGAGATAATTGAATCTAAGATTTTCCGGGCACTTTTTAAGGATCCCTCTATTACAATAACGACTTTGTCATCTGTTTCAGGATCCTCATATTCTATCTTTAATTTTTTGCCCGGCATCTTATTCACCAATTCACAAAATACCATGTTAATCTTGTTATTCACATATTTAAATGATTATCTGTGAATTATATATATTGTGATATTTGATAAATATTTTTGTAATATTGTCTAATGGAATATTACTCCTATTTTTTATAAATATCCATTTATAACACTTTATTTTTTAAAAATATATTTTATTAAGTTCTTTCTTAGAAATATTTAGTTTTATACAAAATTCACAACATTTTATCTATTCACAATTCTTATCTCTTAGAAATTATCCGTTATGCATTCTTATTTTTATTTTCCAGTGGAAATCAAGGGGTTTGATGTTTCACATATGTGAATTTAATTATTAATCCTTTGTATTCAAAATAAAGCATTCATAATCCTTTTTTTATATTTTTTATTCACAAGTATTCACAAATTGTAAATAAGTGTGCAACACGCGTAATACTAAGGCTTAGTAATTATTTTTCAAATAATTAAGATGCTTAATAATCTTAAATTGAATGAGGCATTTCGATATGATTCAAGATAAACCATTGGACAAACTGTTTGACCGCTTTGTAAAAGGTAGTGGCATATTTAAGGATCGTAATGTATTAAGGCCATCATATATTCCTGATGAATTGCCCTATCGTGAAGAGCAAATGGAAAAACTAGCTATGATCTTAGGCCCTGCATTACAAGGCGCTACTCCCAGTAATATTCTTCTGTATGGCAAAACCGGTACTGGAAAAACTGCTGTATCTAAGTATGTTCTCAATCATTTAGTGAATAAAGCTAAAGAAATCCCTGATCTTGAGACTCCTCTTGTTGCATATATTAATTGTCGATTAGTTGGTACAAGTTATAGAGTTCTTGCTCGTCTTTGTGAAGCCGTAGGTACCGAAGTTCCGTTTACTGGCCTTCCCACTGATGAAGTTTATAATATTTTCACTTCAAAGCTTGATGAGAAGGAGCAATTACTTATTGTGGTTTTAGATGAAGTTGATCAGATTGTTAAAAAGAATAATACCACTGGTAATGATGTACTTTATAATCTTACGCGATTAAATACAACGCTAAATAAGGCTCGTGTATCTATAATTGGAATTTCCAATGACCTTAAATTCAAGGAACTTTTAGATCCTCGTGTTCTTAGCAGTCTAGGTGATGAAGAAGTTTTGTTCCATCCCTATTCTGCCTATGAATTACAGGGTATCTTAGAAAAACGAGTTAGTATGGGCTTTAATGATGGCGTTATTGAACCTGGCGTAATAAACCTCTGTGCAGCTCTTGCTGCAAGAGAACACGGTGATGCACGTCGTGCTTTAGATCTTTTACGCGTTGCTGGTGAATTAGCTGAACGCCGTGGTTCTGATAAAGTTACAGAATCTGATGTACGGGAAGCACAAAAAGTTATTGAACGTGATACTGTTTCTGAAGCAATTAGAACCTTACCTATGCAAAGTAAATTGGTTCTTTTCTCTGTTTATTTACTCATGAAAATGAATGTTTCCGAAATTATTACTGGATCTGTTTTTAATGTATATACTGAACTATCGGAAGCTTTAGGCATGGAACCCCTTACGCAAAGACGTATAGGAGATCTTCTAAACGAGCTTGATATGTTAGGCCTAATAAATTCCAAGGTTGTCAGTAAAGGTCGATATGGTAGAACAAAAATAATTCGATTAGCAATTCCAAAAACACAATTAATTAATATTCTTAGTAATGATAGTCGTATTTCTCGTTTGTTCAATTTTACACCGAAATCCATAAAATAACTTTTTTTCTTTTTTAGAATTTTATAATTGTTGGCTTAAGTGTTTTTAGATTCACGACTGTAACTATTCCCGGTGTCGGTATAACTCCCTGACTTTTCATATATTCTGTTTGTGATTGGAATGTTCCTGAATTTATACATAATACATTTCTGTATCTTTTTAGGTCATTATGATGCGCATGTCCTGTGTGAAATATTTCTGGGATCGATTCTATAGCTAACCAATCTCTAGCCTCAGGTGCAATTCCAGTTCGCTCTCCGTAAATTGGTGCCATATGTCTTATTTTTAACATTTCAATCATCATTGAAGCTGGTTCCTCATAAGAAGCCCCTAAAATTTTCTTTGTAAAATCATCAAAACTATCTCCATGATATGTTAAAACTTCAACTCCATGTAGTCTATATTGAGTTGGATTTCCTAACATATGAATATCTTTACTAGATTCATAGAGTGGTTCTGCAAAATCTTTAGGTATTGCCGGTTGTGGTAGAGCTCTTCTGATTCCATCATGATTTCCCGGAATTACTATAATTGAAATATGATCCGGTATTTGTTCTATATATTGGGAAAAAATTCTAAATTGTTCATATATATCTGTTATTTGTAAGTCTTTTTCTTGATTTGGATATACACCTATTCCATCAACATTATCGCCACCGAATATAACATATTTTACAGATTGTGCAATTTCCTGTTCCCTCGGTTTTCCTGTTTTTCCATTTAACCATTTTATGAATTGTTCAAAGACTTTTGCCAAAAATTCCTTACTTCCTATATGCGTATCCGATATGAACACCGCAGATATATCCACAGGCGACCTTCTTATTTCACGAACAACAGGTATGTCTGGAAAAATTATATCCTTTATTATAAAAATTCCATCTCGGGTAATTCGTCCTTCAAAACATAATACTGAATCTTCAACTATATTGTCTATCTTGTTCTCCATTTCTTTATCATTTTTTGGGATTATTGCTACAATACTCCCCGTAGGGTCATCTAATGTCAAAAAAATATTTTTTGATTTTGTTTCTCTTTTTTCATAAACCATAGCTATGATTTTTGAGTCTGTACTTATCTTTTCAGATTTTATTTCTTCAATTGTTCTTGTATTCCGCGTATCTGGTCTTTCTTTATATATTTTAGATAATTTTTCATATCTATCAATGAAATATCTTCTAAAATCTTCATAAGTGCCAGTTGATTCAAGCTTATCTGTTGGATCCTTTATGATTTTTATATCTGCATTATATTCTTGCGCAATTGATTTATACGTTCTAGGTCCTGCTAAATTTGAGTCGCTTTTTGAATCTTTTTCATCTTGATCTATGATGTATTTTCTAAGATCTTTTGCTGTAATGACGTAATCATCACGTTGTAACATCTCTTGCTCGATTATTTTTGCTATTATCTTATCTGAATTCGGTAGTTTCTCAGCGATCGAAATGGCCTCAGGTGTTATATTAAAACCCGCTGATAATACAATTCTTAGTATTTGTGATTTTGTCAATCTTAATTTTTCACCTTTTTATAAAAAGTTTATATTTAATCATTAATCAAATCATTTTAATATAATTTATCATAAGACTATTTTTGTTATGAATATCTGGCGGAATTTAAAATGAGCGCTCATAAATTATTCGGAACTGCTGGCATTCGCGGTAAATATCTCGACTTTGTAACTCCGCATCTAGCATCTAAGCTTGGTTTTGCTTTAGGTCATTTCCTTAAAAATAAAGGATCTGTTGCAATCGGTTATGATTCTCGAACAACACGTGATGTATTATTTGACGCATTTGCATCTGCTTTACTTTCATCTGGAATTAATGTTTATGATCTTGGTGAAGTTCCAGTAACTGTTGTTGGTTTTGCAAGCTTATTTTCTTATGATGCGTCTGTTATGATTACCGCATCCCATAATCCTCCTGAATATAATGGTTTTAAGTTCTATCGTAATGGTCGTGAATTTCTTAGATCTGAAGAATCTGATATTGAAAAGTTTACAAATCAAAGTCCCTCTTATGTTAAATGGAATTTTGTAGGCTCTTATCATAAAAAAGATTTATCTATTGAATATATGAATTATCTTATTAAATTTATTAGAAATAATAGGGAAAAACTACGCATAGCAGTCGATTGCGTCAATGGTGCAACCTCGAGATACACACCATATCTTTTAACAAAATTAGGGCATACTGTTGTATCTATCAATGCACAAAGTGATGGTTATTTTCCAGCACATCTTGCTGAGCCTTCCGAAAGAAATTTAGAAGACACAATTAATATCGTAAAGGAGCTCGATGTTGATTTTGCTATTGCTCATGATGGCGATGGAGATCGTATTGCTGTAATTACAAGCGATGGCACATTTATAAATACGAGTCGAATTATCGCATTAATGTCTTCTTATGAACTTTCAAAAACTAAAAGTAATTTGGTAATCACGACCATAGATACTTCATATGCTATTGATTTTATTGTATCAAAACATAATGCAGAAGTTATTCGAACAAGACTTGGTGGTTTAGTTAATGAAATTGTAAATCAGCCGGATAAATCTGTTGCATTTGCTTCTGAACCGTGGAAGCCTATATTTCCTTATTTGGGGTTATGGATTGACGGAATTTTTGGCGCTTTAAGATTAACTGAAATGATTTCAAATTCGGATAAATCATTAAATGAATTATTATTAGAGATTCCCAACTATCCTATGGTACGAAAGAACTTTTATTGTTCTGAAGAATCAAAAGATCTGATTTTCAAATATATCTCTGAACATCTTCCATTTGTCTTTAAAGAAAAATCGTCCGTAGATCTTTTTGATGGTATTCGAATAAACATGTCTAATGGTTCTTGGGTATTAATTAGAAAATCAGGTACTGAACCAAAAATTAGATTATATGCTGAGGCATCGAATTCTTCAGAACTTAATTCTATTGTTAGTAAAACAGAAAACATCATAAAAATGGCCTTCGATGAATTTGGTGAGCTTTCATGAGCGATCTACTATTTAAAAAAAATTTTAGTGAAATTGATATCGAAAGGCTCGAAAATGAGTATGGCCGAAGATTCAATCGTGGGTATTTAGTTGCAAAAAAAGGCTATGTTAAAAAGCATATTTTTCGGCCTTCTAATAGAGTTCTATGGACCGTTGTGGGTCGAAAACGAGAACATATTCTTTTTGATAGTTTATTCTGTTCATGTACTGACTTTTATATGTCCGTTGTTGTTAAGCGAACAGAAAAATATTGCTATCATCAAATTGCACAAATTATTGCATGTAATCAAAATTTATATAAAACTGAGTATCATGATGATAGTGAATGGATCAAATTTATTGATCTGAGTAAAGAGTATCATATGAAGTAAGAGAAAAGGTTATTAATCTTTTTTAACCGAATAAACTCGGTTGAAGAAAATGATTGACTTGGAAGTTCTACAATTACTTGTTGAAGGAATGGCAATTTTAGTAATTATATTAATTATGGTTTATATGCTGTATAGCGGAGAAGAAGAATAGTATGGAGGCTTTACCATACTATGTCTTCCTTTAGTGATTTTATTTTAACGGCTTTTAATGAATCAATACCGTATATCTCCAATATTGAGCGTTTTAGAAAAATAATTGAATCTATACAAGACCTTGTTTCCAATTATGATGAATTGGTTTCTATTTTACACAAGTATGAATCCGAATTTGATATTACTTTCAAAACTGATGTTAAAATATTTTTAAACATTTTTAGGGAAAAATATGTAAAATCATAAAAGATTTGTACTATTCTATACCTATATCTTATTATGAAAGACGATATATTATTTGGACCTGAAATCGATTTACGTTCAACAGAGTATCCACTTATCTTATTTGTAGGTCGAAGCAATGTTGGTAAAAGTAGTATTATACGTTTGATCAGTGGGAAAAAAGTTCGTATTGGTAAAAAATCTGGAACTACTGTTATTCCAATCGCCATATTTATGGGCTCCTACTGGA
Organism: uncultured archaeon; assembly: GCA_964589775.1. Classification (GTDB taxonomy): domain Archaea; phylum Asgardarchaeota; class Thorarchaeia; order Thorarchaeales; family CAZPUN01; genus CAZPUN01. Next base: position 25,375 of record CAZPUN010000013.1, on the reverse strand, counting down.
TTATTGATATGCCTGGGATTGGTTTTTCAGCTAAACATTCGCGAAGTGATTCATTTAAAATTTCAAAAACCGTCATTGATTTTATTGACCGTCATAAAGAATGTGCAATTTATTCATTTATCATCGAAGATATATCATCATTTCCGCAGATCTATTTAAAACTAAAATCAAAAAATATTGAACCTATTTCTTTATTGCTTTTTAACTATTTGAGGAATTTTTCTAAATATACATCTATTATTATGAATAAAATTGATAAATTAAGGAAAAAGGAGCGTATTGAGCAATTAGATTTTGTATCTAAGGTTTTTGGGTTTGAACGATGGGTTCCTAGATCACATTTGATAATTCCATTTTCAGCAAAGACCAAAGAAGGTTATTATGAATTAAAAATGTTGATTGATTCATTTGTAAATAAAAAAAGAAAAGAATAGTTGTAATCTATTCTTCTTTTTTACCTCTTAGATAGACTAATAGTCCTATAACCATCATTACTAGAGAAAAGCCTGCAATATATGGAATAACTGTTGGTGTTTGTATTAAATCTTCTCCTAACCATTCCATGATGTTCATAAATAATTGCGCATTATTTGCAGTATCAAACCATGTGGTATTCAGAATTTCACATTCGACATCACTAAACATTATAGTTGAGCCTACAATGGCAATCTTACTTTGATTCATTTGTATTCCTATTAACCAGGGTGGTCTTGTACCGTTAATTGCTGAAAATGGTGGGACACCTGTTTCATTCATTATATCATAATATGTCTGAAAATTCATTGCTGGAAATGATGCATTTCTATATTTATTATCCACGACGTATTGTGCAAATGATGTGTTATATCCTCTACCTATTGCAAAGCTTGTATTTGTGGGTTTAAATGTCGCAGTTATTGTATAGACTTCTGAAATTCCTTGAGATATTGTATGTCCTACTGTAAATGTTGAAGCATCGAGTCTTACTAAATATGTATGATTTTCGTCAACCGAATGTTCAATATCTAATAATGAGTCTCCATAAATGTCTGTAATTTCATTAGTTTCATTATTTCTCTTAACGTCCATTGAAATCTTAATTTGAGTTATATTTAACGAATCCAGAATCTTTTGAAATACTTCTGGATTTCCTAATTTATGTTCATATGTAGTATTTTCTCCAATTTGAGGATCTGTTGATAAGAATAATCTTCCTCCTTTTGACAGGAACTCTTGTATTGCAAGGCTCTCATTATCTGAAAGTGTTTGCTGAGGACTGGTAATCATAAGAATATCAACATTATTTAATGTATTATTATCTATTTCACCATCATCCAGTACTTTAACCAAAAAGTGGGTCGATAGATTTAATGCATTAATTGCCTTGGTTAGATTTGTATCATAACTATATTTTTCCAAGTGTGTCTTATCTATTAAAACAGTGACTTGATCTATAGTTTGTGCGGATGATGGAATTGTGTAAATTGAAGCTGAAAGTACAATAATCATCAATATTATCGTTATTTTTTGTTTCATATGTTGAACCACCGAAACTAATTGATTTTCTATAATATTTAATGTTGGTGTAAAAAAATGTGTTTTTAATATTTCCTATTATCTATTCAATTTCAATTTCTCCATTGTGGTATGCATCTATAAAATGTGCATATACGTCTACTGGTTCTGTCAAGTCAGTTACTTTATCATCTACAAATTCTATTCCACAATGGCCGCATCTCAAATGGGCTATATTTTTATTTTTGTCTATTTCAATTTTTATTGAAGTTTCACCACAGTGAGGGCAGTTAAATACAGTTGGTAATTTTCTAACATAACGCTTCTGTACCTTTTGTCTCTTTCGTCTTCCCATTTATTGCACCAGCTCATAATCATACTATCAAATATTTCTTTATAAAACTATAAATATTCTTTGTTATTAATCGTTATTCATATAAATGATTTTGATTTCATTTTGAAATGGTGCTTAAATATGGCTTATGATCCTATGTTTATTCAAATCGTACTTTATCTTGGAACTGCCCTTTGGCTTGGATTGCCTGCTTGGTTTGCAAATGGTATGCCCCTGATTTTTGGAGGTGGCACCCCAATTGATCTTGGGAAAAAATTTCGTGACGGTCGTCGTATTTTAGGTGATGGCAAAACAATTCGTGGATTTATTGCAGGTATTGTTTCAGGTATGATCGTAACTTATATTCAAATACTATTCATTCCACAAACATTGAATTTAATTCAAGAATATACTATTCTTACACCTGATGTTTTTGAAATCATTAATACAGATCTTCTTCGTGGATTTCTTCTTTCATTTGGTGCGTTATTTGGGGATTTATTCGGGTCTTTCATAAAAAGAAGACGCGGCTTAGAACGTGGTGAAATGTTCTTAGGTATGGATCAAATAGGTTTCATCATATTTGCAATATTGTTTGCATTACCTGTTATTCGCCCAAACATTATCTTTGTTATATTATTGATTTCTATCTCATTCATTGCACATATCTTAGCTAATGTTATTAGCTTTCTTATTGGGTTGAAGAATGTTCCACATTGAATTTTTCCTTTTACTTTTTAGAAAGTTTATTAAGGATTTTTTTTATATTTTATATTAAATAATCTTTAATTTACTGCTCGTTATTTATAATTAGGTTCACGATGGAGTCGGCAAAACAATGAAAGTCAAAGATATTATGTCAAAGGATGTTATAGTAGCAGAAGTACCAGGATCTCGAGAACATGTTATTGAGCTTATGGATAAACATGGAAAGATGGGTCTTCCTGTTGTTAAAAAAGGTACAAAAACATTGGTTGGAATGGTAACTAAAAGTGATTTATTATCTAAAGCTGACGAACAGCAATTAGCTATGTTAATGACTCGTGATCCAATAACTGTTAATCCGGATGATGATGTAAAAGAAGCTGCACTTAAAATCATAAATCATGGTGTTCGCCGATTACCTGTTGTTGAAAACGATGAACTTGTCGGAATTATTACTGTATCTGATATTATTACTAGTGCAATTAGAAAATTAGATCCTGAAGAAGGTATATCTGATTTATTTGAGAAAAATGTTTTTGTATTATGGGAAAAAACTCCTGTTTCATTGTGTTTGTACATACTTAGATTTGCAGGATTAAATGCAGCTCCTGTTATTAATGATTCCGGTCAACTTGTTGGATTCATTTCAACAAGCGATTTTATAAAAATGATTGATCTATCTACTGAGGCTTTGTCCAATTATGCTACTGTAGCTCCTGAGACTTCTTGGAGTTGGGATAAAACGGATGTATATTATATCACGAAGAAAATTATTACTTTGCCTGATAAATTATTAGAGGAAGTCATGGTAAAGAATGTTGTTACAGTTACAATCTTTACTTCATTGGTTGATGTAATAAAGAAGATGCGAAAATATGATGTGGACCAAATTCCTGTTCTTGATGCTGGTGATAATTTGGTTGGATTAATTAGTGATTTAAAAATACTGCGCCATATTGTCAATATATTGTAGTCTACAATTTTTTATTTTTTATAGAAAATCACTTAATGTAACTTGTTTTGTCTTTCCATTCTCAAATGTAGCCTCGATTGCAAGTCTTATGGTTTCAATTCGTGTTTTTTGATATTGATCCAAATCAAATCTGTCTGTCAAAATCCTTGCAATTTCTAAATATTTTTCGACACTCTTTTGATAGACTGTAAGATTTACTTTACCTCCACATTTTGGACATGTTTTTGTTAATGGTAACCGACGATATGTTTTTCCGCATTTTATACATCTAAATCTTTGTGTTGTAAATGCTCGTAGATTGCCTAGTATATCGCGTATGAGATGATGTGATATTATTTGTTGTGCAACACTCTTTGCATCGACTGCCCGTATCATTTGGGCTAATAATAATTGCGCCTCTACTTTGTCTGCCATTGTTTCTAAGGTTTTATATTTTGTTAGTTTTGGTCCTTGATTTATATTTGAAGTCGGATGGCTAAATTTGAATCCCTCATATTGTTCGGGTTTTCCAATTCTGTGTTCTAATATATCTATTATGGATTTGATTTTTTTAGGATGTATTATTTCTTGAGTTTTCTCATAAAATTCAAGTGGAAGCATACCTACTACTTCCATATTATGTGATTCATCATCTACTTCTGCAGGATCTAATAGAATTGATAATACTAAAGGTGCATCCATAAATCCACCTCGTTGAGCTGGCAAATAATATCTTGAGAAATTGATTAAAGCATCCAATACTAAAATTATAGCATCTTCATCACCATCGCAATTTCTTCTTTTACTAGCATGCCAGAACGGGTGAGCTAAACATCCTTTTGTTGTTGTAAATCCAATGATACGACCGATCATGCCTGCTGAAGTATGTGGTGCAAGTCCAATAACCAAATGTCCAATAACATCCTCTCTTCTTCTAAAATTATAATAACGTTTCATTCCATATATTTTCTCTAGTTCATCATCAATGAAATTACCTACGTTGATCATATAATCTGCTGCATCATATGGAATGATTATATCTTGAACTTTAAGTTCTAAAACTTGATTTTCATCAGTCAGAGGATTTCCTAAGTAATCATGAGTGTAACCTAAAGCCAAAAGTTTTTCAATAGAGACTCCAACTTCTTTTGGTGTAAAATGAGTTAATGGTGTATCTGTCATATCAAATCTACACGTTCCATCCCTATAAACAAACACATTATTTTTCGATCGAAGTAATCCTTTTTCCAATATTTCTGGAACTTTTTGTTTACTAGTTAATCCAATTACTCCTTTTGCATCCATCCCATTAAGGCCTAATTTAGCTGCTGCGTTCTTATATGTAGAATTAAAATCAATTGTCCATGTTTTGTAAGATTGGGTATTTCCACCACATTTTGGGCATTTGTCAGTTTTACTTGATATATTACATTTTGAGCAATATTTACCAAATATTGTTTCTTCACCACATATTGGGCATTTTGGAAGATATGTTTCAGTTCTACATTTTGGGCATATACGATAACTAATTTCTACTGAGATCTTTTCGCTTTTTGATGCTTTCTTTATGCTTCTTGATTGTCCTCCATATCTTCCAATTGGAAATAAAACATGGACTGGCGGTGACATTTTTCGTGCTTTTGCCTTTTCAGGTCTTCCCATTCTTGCGCCTATGAAAATTGGAGCCTTATTTCGTATTTTAATATTTGATATTTTCTTAATACAATCAAAAACATCATTACAGTCGGGAAATTCAGATTTATTGTTAAATTCCAATAATGTTTTTAGAATAATTCCTTGGAAAATATTTATTTCATTATTTGACAGTTTATGCGGAATTCCCAAAATCTCTAGTATTTCTTTTACTTTATTATTATTTTCTATCGTTAAGATATCTTTATACTCATCATATTTTCCCGAGTTTATATACTTTACAAGGTCCTTTAATTGTTCAATTGTTATTTCATTCCAAAAATAGTTATATTTTGGATGAAGTGGTATTTCGAATTTTAATGAAATCTCAAGAGCCTCAAAGGGATCTGGCTTAATTTCAAACGGATCTGTTGTAAATTTTTTATATTTATTATATTCTTCTGGATCTAATTGACTCTTTAATCGGTTTAATATTAAATCAAGCTCTTGAGACCACCATTCTTCTACATATCCCGAAGGCACTAATACATGATTATTTTCTAAAAATTCCCCAAAAGCTATAAGAATATCGCCCATGTACAATATCTCTGAAATACTATTTTTAATTTTTTGAGCGTCATTAATTGTTTCTAATTTAATTACTGAGCCGTCTTTTAATTTCACAATAGGGCCTTCTAATGAATCAACAGGAGCTACAATTGATCCCTTACCGGGTCTTTCAGTTCTAATATGTGTTCCTGGTGCCAAAAATTCATCAACAACGATCATGGTTGCGGGATGTATGCCAACACCTGCTAATCCCGTATTTCTTGACCTACCATATCTTAATCTAAACCCACCTCTCCTCATTGGAAATGAAAATACAGGTCTTCCCGCTATTACGTCCTCTAAATATCCCCATTTTGCTTCAATTTTTGTATCAACTTTTTTGTTTTTATCTGTTTTTGTAGAAATTTCTGATAGCCATTCCCATCCTTTTATTTTGGCTTTTTCAACAACAGCTAACAGTTTATGGGCTCTACCTACAATCCCATCATTAAGGACTAAGACAGCTCCGCCTCTAATTTGGTTTGTAGGAACTCTTTCTAAATTACGATAACCTGATACTTCGATTTTTTCAGTTGCTTCCCCCGTAATTTCAATTGGCAAATGCCTTACTGCAAATCTAATTTTATCTGGCACTACTGGATATTGCAAATGGACATTTCTTGCATATAATTCAACTTCTTCAACATAACGCTCAACTTCATCGTCTGTAATTTTATATTCACTTAAATTCATGCATCGTCGTACATGATCTGCAATTAATACTGTAACTGCTGCTTCAGTTCCCCCTGCAGCTCTTATAGGACCTGCTAAATATAATGCTAAGTATTTTGAATTATCAAAATTATTTCGTATAATTACTTTATCGATTCCTTCTAATGGCGCAGCTGTAATTGATTCTGTTAAAATAGCTAAGGCAACTCTAACTGCTTTGTCTGCTGCTTCTTCTTCATTTTTAAATTTACCAATTTTTCCTGTAACAATTTCTTCCGCGATTTTAAATGCGACTGGTTCTTTTTCCAACGTTTCACTTAGTTCTCTTATTCGTTTAGCAACACCCTTTGGACCAAGTAATCCTTCAACTCTTGCTGCCACATCATGAGCTGGTGGAATTTCGACATCTGATACTGGATCTAATCCCTTTTTTCGTGCTTCTTTCGCTATTGTATATAATTTTTCAACTTCCTTATTGATGCTGTCGAAATATTGTTGGGTGCTTTTGCTTGTGATTAGCATTTCATCACTGCCTTAGCATTTATATATTGATGATTTTTATAATAATTAGTTTAGTTTAAGTATAACTCTTATGATACTTGTATTTGATTATTACCTTTAAGGGAGTATGTTCATATTGTCCAAAATGACCGTTGAAGAAATAATTAATTTAATAATTGATTCTACGGGTATGACGCGTAGTGAGATTCAAGAATTAATAAAGCGTCAACGTGAATTATTCGGTGAATCAAATATTACTGAACGAAGCGCGGCGCTATTAGTTGCAAAGCAATTTAATGTAAAAATTAAACCAATTTCTTTCACACCATCCTCAATAAAAATTTCAGATATTGTTGAAGGTATGAATAATGTTGTATTAGAAGGTAAAGTACTGTCTATTAGCGATGTTCGTTCATTTAAAAGATCTGATGGCAGTATCGGTTACGTTACCAATTTATTGGTTGGTGATGAATCTGGAACGATTCGTATTGTTTTATGGGACAATCATACTACTGCAGTATCTGATGGGCATCTTAATGTTGGTGACATTATTAGAATTTTAGGTGGCTATTCAAAACTAGGTCGATTTGGAGATATTGAAGTTAATTTAGGAAAGCGTGGAAAAATTATTATAAATCCACCAGATGTTGAATCTTCAAAATATGATGGTGTTTCTATTGAAAACACAATATCAGAAATTGCAAGTTTAACTCCCGGCTTGTATAATATTACTATTAAAGGCGTTATAATTAGAAAATATGAACCTGTTGAATTTACTCGTAAAGATGGTACACCTGGACGTGTATTTAGTGCAATAATTGGTGATTCAACCGGTTCAGCGCGAATTAGCTTTTGGAACAACTTGGTTGATGTTTTTGATAAATTAGACGAAGGGACCGAAATTGAAGTAACCAATATTTATACAAAATCCTCAGACCGTGGAGTCGAACTCCATACAAGTTCAAAATCAGATGTTAATATTATAGGTAAAAATACTGATTTTATACAAAAATCTGTAGTTGTTGAAAATTTGTCTGAAATTCATCCTAGACAATTTGATATTACGGTAGAAGGAAAAGTGATTCAAGTATCCGATGTTCGTGAATTTTCTAGATCTGATGGAAGTCTTGGAAAGGTTAGAAATATTACAATTGCAGATGAATTTGCATCTCGTAGAGTTGTCTTTTGGGATGAACAAGTTGAGAAAATTAATGATATTTCTGAAGGTGATATTATTAGAATCGAACATGCGTATACTAAAGATGGAACCGAAGATTTTATTGACATTCATGTTGGTAGAAAAGCAATAATACTAATTAATCCTGAAGAATCACGTCTTAGCGAAATTGATGTAATTACAGAAATTCCAAAATTTGGAAATTATCGGAGCTATATGATTGATGAATTAGAAGAAGGAATGTTTGTCGAAGTATCCGGAATTATTGTACAAGTATCTGAGAGAAAACCCGTTTATGAAGCTTGTCCTAATTGTATGCGAAAAGTGACTTGGATGGGCAACAAGCCTGTATGTAAAGTGTGTGGTGAATTAGATAAAGCTGTTCCGAAATTGATTTTTAGTGTTCAAATTGACGATGGCAGTGGAAGTATGCGAATAACTCTTGTAGATGATGCTGCAGAATCGCTATTAGGAATGACACCTGAAGAAGCATTAGATCTTGTAAATAAAACCGGCAGAGATGAAGCTCCTATTACAGAAAATTTGGGTAACATTTTAGGCCAAGTAATTACTGTACGTGGAAAAGTAACTCGAAGTGAATTTAACGACCGTTTAGAAATAATATCTCGTAGTATTGAATTTACGGATCCAATTAAAAGAACAAAATTTGTTTTAGAAAAGGTAAAAAATTTGAGTGGGAATTAAATTAACTATTCTCCCACTAACTTCTTTAATGCATTAACTAATGTATAAATTTCATCTTCTGTATTGTATAGATATGCTGAAGCTCTTGTTGTACCTTTTGCAGGTTTTATGCCAATTTGATAATGGAATGGATTCACACAATGTGCTCCTGACCTAACCATTATATTGTATTCTTGATCAAGATACATTGCAACATCATGTGCTGATGTTATGCCATCAACTGTAAAAGTAACTAAACCTGCCTGTCTTCTTTCATCTGTTGGTCCAATTATGTGGATTTTATCAATTTTTTGTAATTCGTCAGCAAGGAGTCTAGCTAGTTTTTGTTCCCATTCTTCAATATTCTTCACACCTATTTTCATAAGATATTCTGCAGCAGCACCTGCTCCAATCACGCCTGCATAATTTTGTAATCCTGCTTCATATTTTTCAGGTGGTGGTAAGAATTTGACTTCCAACTGATTATTATCAATTAGTTTTACATCGCTTATTGTATCTCCTCCAACAAGAAATGTATCCATTTCCTCAAGTAATTTTCTTTTTCCATATAATGCGCCCATACCTGATGGACCTAACATTTTATGAATTGAAATTGCTGAAAAGTCAACATCTGATTTTTTAACATCCATTGGATGATGTGGTGCGAATTGTGCATCATCTGAAAGAACAAGTGCATTATGTTCATGTGCTATTTTTATGATCTCCTCAAGGGGTGCAACTGTTCCAGTAACATTTGATGCATGTACAACAGAAACTAATCTTGTATTTTCATCGATGGCTTTTTCCCAATCTGAAATATCAAATGTTCCGTCCGGTTGTGCGCGTACTAATTCAAGTTTTACTCCTTTTGTTTTTTGTAATTTATAAAATGGTAATACTCCACTGTGATGTTCTAAAGTTGTAGATACTATCTTTTGTCCCTTTTTGAAATCTAATGCATTTGCTACCAGATTAATTGATTCTGTAGCATTTCGTGTCCAAATAATTTCGTTGTGGGTTGCGCCAATGAATTTTGCAAAACTTTCTCGCGCCTTCTCATAAGATTCTGATACTTCTTCTCCCAAAGTATGAATTGATCTTCCACCACATGCTGGAAATTCGTAATAATATTTATTCATAGCTTCAATAACTTGCTTTGGTTTTAATGCCATACATGAATTATCTAAATATATAATCGGTTTGTTTCGTATTTTTCTTTTTAGAACTGGAAAATCTTCTCTAATCTTTTCAACATCAAGCATTATTTAATTTCCCCCTTTAACTTCCATATATATCCTTTATCAAATCTTTTTTCTACTAATCCTTTCTCATAGAGCTTATTTATGGCTCGAATAAACGCATCTCCACCTTCACAACTTATACAGTATTCCTGGAACTCATCTGTCTGTGCAAATTCTATAATTTCTCCGGTTGTTAATTCACCATATTTTTTTAAAATTTCGACTATACAAATTTCATTTGCAGATAGTTTTTCGGTCAAGAAAAATCCTCCTTTACTTCTTGAAAACCACGATGATATAAATCTAATAAAAATTCTTTTGTTTCATCAATTTCGGGGTTAATAATCATCATTTTTCTTTTTCCTAAATGTCCCGTTTTTTTTGTTTTTATAATTATATCTGCCCAAAAATCAACGACTGTTTTTGCGACAGGTTCTGTGTCAGTTTTTGATCGAATATTTGCATGTACTTGATTTGTTAATATTATTTTAAAATCATATCGAGTTGCATAGTATTTTAATAAAGCAATTTGCCTGTTTAATTCTCTATTTAAAAGATAATTCTTCTTTTCCTCTTCAAGCTCTAATCTATATAATCTTGAAATAGTATCAAAAATTAACAAGTCCGGCATTTTTAAAGATAGTTCATATAAATTATCTATAATTTTAATCTGTTGATTAAATGAATTAATTGAAATTAATTCTAAATTTTTGTATGATGTTGCATTTTTACCTGAAATTTGTTGAAATCTTTCTAAAGGTAATGGTATTTCTGTACATATATATATTACATTTTTATCGTTCCAAATGTAATCTGTTGCGATTTGGATAGCTAGAGTGGTTTTTCCTGATGCTGCTTCTCCATATATTTCAATAATATGAACATTTGGATCTTTTATTATTTTAAATATTGCAGGAAGTGTTTTCCTTAACATTTTATTCACACATGGTTATTATTTTGTAAAGATTTATAATTATATTTTTCAGACTTTAAAATGAAATGATGAATTTATACTATCCATTTCTTGAACGAACTTATTACATTTCGATCATTGTAAACGAACCTGTTGAAATTTATTTAGTTAATGAACTACTTGCCACATTACCTATTAATTTTCAAATTATAGATAATGCTTCGGATATTCGTCCGTATGATGATCTTGTAATTTCTACAAAAAAATCGCTTGATAATAGTTTTGACTTTCTAAAAAGTAAAATAATATTTCTAGATCTTAACAATGATTTTATATTTTTAATGAAAATTGTAATGAGTTTACATAAAATTTCTACTATTAAAACGTGTGTAATTGGTGTAGATCCTGGTCGAACAATTGGTATTGCCTTATGTGTCAATGGTATTCCAATAATTGGTAAAATTGTAAAAGGAACCTTTGAAGGAATAAATGTAATTAAGAATATTATGAAAAATCTATATCTCATATCAACCCATATAAATTGCATAATTAATGTTGGTGCTGGAGGGCAGGTATATAAAAGTCGAATTCTATATTCACTCCAACGAAACGGACTGATAGATCGTGTACGTATTGTACAAGAGAACAAAACAACACCACACAATCACAATTTTCCATCAAAGATAAAACATATTTACGCCGCTTCATTAATAGCGCAAAGAAATGGAAGACCTATTTCTAAATCTGATTTTATTTTGAATTTTAGGAAAACCGATTTGCGTGAAATACAGAATTTCAGTCGTATTATTTCCGGAAATATTACAATATCTCTAAAATTAGCAAGGCAAGTTGCACTTGATGAAATTAGTATTTATGAAGCAATCGAACAAATGAAGAAAAAGAAAAACTACATGTTATGACTTCTAAAGAATTTTCGAATTTTAGCAAATAAATAATTATTCTCATCAGGTGCATATTCAATTAGGCATCGTATCCATTCAGGAATGTATTTTTGGATATATTTATATTTAAAGCGCTCATCCATAAGGACAATTACACCCTTATCGTTTATTTTTCTAATTGGTCTTCCTGCCGCCTGTGTTGCGCGTTCAATAGCTGGCGCAATATAACCAAACTCCCTCCCTCTTCCTTGGAAGATTTCATCATAATATTCTATTTTTGCTTTTACAATTGGGGTTGGTTTTGCATAAGGAACGCCTAGCACAATTACAGAATTCATTTCATATCCTGGAAAATCTTCGCCTTCCGAGTTCCTTCCCCCTTGGACTCCCAATAATACAGCTCCACCTTTTGTTGATTGTTTCTTAAACTCTCTTATCATTGTATCATTTATTTGTGATTGTGTTCCTCTTTGTTCAATAAAAATTGGTTTTGATATTTCCTTTTCGAGATTATTTTTTATAGAATCTAAAATTTGATATGAAGCAGTAAATATTCCAATATTTCCTGGGGTTGCCAATACAACTTCTTTAATGCGTTTTAATATTTTTTCAAAATGGGTTTCTGTTCTATTATTTAATGCTGTACTAATTCCCTTTGTAATTATTGCAAGTACATTGTTTTTATTAAATGGTGATTCCGCAACCACCTTCTTGGTATTTTGTGGCAATCCAATTAGCTTCTGATATATGTTTGGTTCTATAGTACCTGAGAGACTAATCGTTGAATGAACTGAATTGATAAGTTCCTTTGTTGTTGTACGTGGATCTAATGATATTATTTCAAGATAAATTGATTCATGTTCTTTGTTTTGTGTAATAAAATATGCAAAGTCTTTTCTTCCAATATTTTTGTTCCAATGTTCTAAAAATTCTCCAATTCGTCCAATAAATGATCTTGGAAATTGACCGTTTTTAATCATATTTTGTCGGATTTTTTGGCCTAAATTGACTAATTGTGAAATTCCATCGTGTATTAAAGTAATATCTGATGATTTAAAGATTTTTTCAAGAACGTCATTCGGATTAATTTTTTCTTGTTCTGATTTTATATTTTTGGACAAGTTTGTCATTAGAGTTCCGAAATTTTTGATGAATTCTCTTATGATCCTGCTCTTATATTCTACTGATTCTTTTAGTGCCATTTTTATTGTAAATAAGCCTAATCTATCGCTTTGTGATTCTGTCGCTTGATGTGGAACATTATGAGCCTCATCGAAAATAAGTATAACATCACTTAGTGTAATCCCAATATCTGCCAATAATGTTTCTCGTATTTCCGGATCTATCAAATATAAATAATTTAGTGCTATTACGTCCATGTCTGAGAACAATAATCTGCTTAGCTCATAGGGACAAAATTCTTCACTTTTTCCCAAATCAATCATAAACTCTCCAGATATTGAAACATTGTTAAATCGTGTCATAATTTTATCTAAATTATCTATTAAATTCGTATAATATGGACATAATTTTCTTTTCTTCAAGTGATGACATACTTCACTAGCTGCTCGAGCACTTGTTGTATTTTCTATGACCGTTGGATTAATACACATATGTACTCTTCCGCGTAGTGAAATTCCGTTAACTTTTTTGTATTGTGAAATCTTCTGTATTTCAGAGATTACTCTATCTAACTGTTTGTGTGTTCTTGCACAATATAGTATTTTTTTACCAAATGTTTTTGCATATGGCAAGACTGCAGAAAGCACAGTTATTGTTTTTCCAAATCCATTTGGCGCACTAACAATGATATGTTCTTTTTTCTCTACAGCGGTCTGTATTTCATAAATCAACTGTGCTTGACCTTTTCTAGGCGTTTCATATGGAAAGTATTCTAAAATCTTCTCATTTATCAAATGAACCACAATAAGTTTCATATTTTTATTAAATAAAAAGATATGTAAATATGAATGATATATATTTGGTGTGATTATCATGACTGTTAATATTAAAAGAATTAGGTTATCTAACGCATCTATTTTTTTAATATCTGATGAAGAATCATATAAATTAAAAGATATAGTATTGGCGATTCCTTCTCGAGATCAAAATTCATCTAAATCGATACAATTTTTCCCTGAATTCTCTCAAAACTTTATTAGTAAAATAATAGCTGAGCAAATTTCATTGATTCTTAATGAATCCATATTATTAATCGGAAACTTATCTTCGCCCTCTGAATCATTGGCCCGTAAAATTATAAGTAAAATTAAAGAATCAGATTATGAAGAGTGATCTAGTAAATAATCTATTATTTCCTTTATGGCAACTCCAGTATATTCATTTTCCTTTAATTTTTCAAGGTACTCCTCCCAGGATATTTGAAGTGCTTTATTCCATCTGTCGTATTCTCTATGCAATTTTTCGTATGCTTTTTTGTGCAGCTCACAAAATTCACCATCAGCAAGCATATTACATATTTTGCATCTATTTGTCATTCTTGTTTTCCTCAGTATTACAATTTATCCAATTTACACACATTTTTCTTGGTTTCTTTCCAATAATGATCTGTACTATTGGGAAACCGCATTTTGGACATTTTTCATTTGTCGGGATTATTTTCCCTTTTTGAGGTAATGGTCTGCTAATATTACATGTTCCTGTAAAATAGTTCGTACATCCAACAAATCTTTTTCCAGTCTTTTTTGAAACTATGATAACCAAATTACCGGTTTTACATACCGGACACTTTCCTAATGTTCTTTGCGTTTCATAATATGTATTAAGACCCTCGGATAATGTCATTCCAATTTCTTTCTCTTTTTCCTTGAATTTATTCAAAATTTCTAGAAGGTTTGCTATTGCTTCATTCATGACTGTATTCATGTCTAACTCTTTCTCTTGTATTGCATTCATTTTTAGTTCCAGGTTTCTTGTCATGTCTGGAGAAATTATTTCTGGAGCGTATATATCCAATGTATTTATAACAACTTTGCCTAGGTGAGTTGGCTCAAAGTTTTTCTTGGTAGCATAGCCTCGTTTGTGAATGTTTTCAATAATATCCGCGCGAGTAGCTTTTGTTCCTAAATTTTCTTGTTCTAATTTTTTTAATAATGAACCATATGTATATCGAGAGGGCGGCTTTGTATATTTTTCATCTACTTTTATATCTTTTATAGGAATTATTTGGTCTTCGTAGAAAATTGGAATTTTGACATCTTTTTCACGTATATATGGTTTATAAAAAACTCTCCATCCTTCTCTTTTAATAGTAGTTCCTTTTAAAATAAATTCATATCCCTCGACATTAAACGTTGTTGTAATTATTGTTTTTATTGCATTTTCCCCAAGTATTGCTAAAAATCTTCTAATTATGAGTTCAAAAATTCTTGCTTCTTGTTGAGATAATGCTCTAGTTGGTTTTTCTCCTGTCGGGTGTATTGGTGGATGTGCTGGATCCATCTTTTTACCTTGTGTTGGTGTCAATGTTTTGTCTTTTAACATTTCTACTAATGATTTGTACGCTCCAAATGATTCTAATTTCCTTAATATCTCTTTAATTTTTATAGATGGTGGAAATTGTTGACTATTTGTACGTGGATATGAGATTAAAGCATCTAAATATAACTTTTGAGCAATCTGTAGGGTTCTTTTTGGTGAATATGAAAATAATCTATATGCCTCAGATTGAAGACCACTTAAATTAAATGGAATTGGTGGTTCTATTATAATATCTGCCTTCTTTATTGAAGATACTTTTGCTTTTGTACTTTTAATACTTAATATACTATTTGCATCTTTTATTGTTTCTATTCGTTTTTTGTAATTTGCATAAAATTCTTTTCCATTAATATCGATTAGTAGCTTTGCTTCCCAATATGGTGTTGGAATATGTGTCATAATTTCTATTTCCTTATCCACAATGAATTTTAGTGTAGGACCCTGAACTCGACCTGTACTCAAAATCTTAAATTGATTTGTTGTATTTTTCAAAGCTAGCGTTAGTGCTCTTGTTAGATTAATACCATACAGCCAATCAATCTGATGTCTTGTTATTCCCGCATTAATTATTTCAAAATCTAAGCTCTCCATTAAATTATTATAAGATTCACGAAGGTCCTCTTTAGTTAATGTAGAAAATTTCATTCTACGTGCATTGTTGATTGCATTTTGATCACATGCATATTTTAAAATATTGTAGCCAATTACACTCCCCTCAATATCGAAATCAGTAGCTACAATATATTGATCTATTTCCTTAGATATCGTGTTGAATAATTTTATAAAATTATAGACTCGTTTTGACTTTTTATCAGCTTCATAAAGTGGTACCCATTTCCAATTAACGATTGGATAGGTCCAGCCTTTGCCTTCTTGTTTTATAGTATACAAGTGTCCAATGGACGGGATTACATAAATTATGTCTGAACCTTGCTTGCATTCAAAATATTGAATTCCATATTTCGAATTTTGGATGGGCTTATTATTTTCATCTAATGCAATAGCAATTTTTTTTGCAGCGCTTGGTTTTTCAGATATTACCAAAATTTTCATTTTACATCTACAGAGCTTTTTATATAGCAATAGGCAAAATATTTTTAAAACATTGGTATATCAACATGAGTGAGGTATCAGTGATGAATGCATCGTGGCCCCCGTTTCTAGTAAAACCGAAATTAAATCTTTCAAGACCTACACTAAAAATGCCCAGTAGGCCTTCCGATACATTAATCTTTGGAATTATAATGGTATTTGTACTATTTGTTCTTGGTGGCGGAGTATATACTCTTGTAAGAGATCCTATCGCCATAGGGCAATATTTAAATAAACCGGCTCTCTTAGCCTATGGTTTAGATTCCCAGTTTAAGATAGAAGGTTTCGTAGCATCTGGTATATTATTAATTGGTATTCTTGGTTTTGGATTATTATACCGTGCTACACGATATACATATCAACCTGCATTTGCAACTAGAATTATGCTTCTTGGTCTATTACTAGCTGGTATTTCATATCTTATATTGCAATACTTCATGATAGTAAAGACAACAGTTCCTTCGTAATGTTTGGGCATCTAAATTAGAAATGATGCCCTCAAATATTTTTAGACTTTTGCGAATTCATGATTTTTAATTAATCTTTTTGCAATTGATATTTTCTTCATTTTTCGCTGACTTGCAATTTTGTTTTCTTTGAACATTGGTTTTGAAAATTTGCTAATTTTATTATCAAAATTCATACCCAATAGCTTGATATTACGTGCTTTGTATGCTTTCGCAAAGTAAAAAGCTCTATCTCCATCTGTAAAGCCAAAATTTAGTGAAACATTTTCAATTTCTTCAATTTGTGAAGTTGCTATTGTAATTCTAGTTAATTTTGGAAAAATTCTGTATATTTTGTCCACATTATCGCCATGACTATTTATTAATATAGGTATCCCAAGTTCGTTTGCAATAAGTAAATCGTTTTCGCGACTATCTAAATCTGATATACACAAATTTGGTATTATGTTTTCGCGTAATAACGCACCAATTGCTCCATCAGCTGCTATTATGTATATGTCATCAGTTTTATTCAAGCTTTTAATATCATTTTCTAAGGTCGCGCCAGTTCCTATAATGTATACGATTTTATCTCGTATCTCGTTGTCAAAATGTATTTTATTATATTTTCTATTTATCATTATTGAAAAAATAATTGTGGATTTTAGATCTTGATGTGCAGAAATATTTATGTCGTGTTTTATTTTTTCATATTCTTTAGCCCATTTTATTTTTTCATTTTTATTCATAGTTTTCGACCTGTTTGATCAATGTTCTTAATTTTGTACTTATTCTGTCCAAATTGAAATAAGGCATTTTTGACAATTTTTTAATTAATCTTTTAATGTGAATATCTGTTCCTAAAATTAGGATGTCCGCTGTTTTTACGAAACAGTCAACAGTTCCCGAATGTGTTGCTGCATCTCCTCCGAGAGCCAGCATTTCTTCTTTAATTATTGTTGCAGCTGGTGTTTGAACATTCCTTAATAGAATTGGTAAGACTCTCATTTTGTTTTTCATTATTTTTGCGCCTTCTGGCTGAACACCAATATCTATCATGACTTCTTCGGCGTCTGCTGGCTCATGTAACCATGTAAGTAACTCAATATCCTCCATATACTGTATTTTTGGTTTTATTGAGTATGCAATTCTAACTACATCATACGTTTCCTTTGTATCGTGTGTTCTTATAATGTGCGCACCATTATAAACAGCAATTGCTGTAGCCGACAAGCTTCCAAATAATCGTTTTTCAGGTGGTACGTTTTCTAAAACTTTTCCTATAAATGACTTTCTAGAAACACCTACTAAAATTGGTTTATTTATGGTTCTAAACTGTTGTAATTTTTGAATAATCTCAAGATCTTGTTCGTAAGGTTTTCCAAATCCAATTCCTGGATCTATTATTATTTTCTCGGGATCGATTCCAGCTTTAATTGCAATATCTATGCTTTTTCTTAATTCTGTTTTTATTTCGTAAATTTTTCCAACATCCCCTGGTGCATTTTTGCACGCCATTATTATTATATATGCATCATAGTCTGCAATTACTTTTGCCATGTTGGTATCGTTTTTTAAACCGCTAACATCATTAATTATTCTAACTCCTTTTTTTAGAGCATATTCTGCTACTTCTGAGTGCATTGTATCTATTGAGAATTCGGTATTTATTTCTAAGATTTCTTGCAAAGCATTCTTAATGCGTCTTAATTCCTCTTCCCTTGTAATTGGTGGCGTTCCATATTCCGGGGGTGCAGTTGATGCAGCACCTATGTCAATAATATCAGCGCCTTCATTGATCGCTTTGTGAATGTTTTCGGATAGATTATCTGTATTTTTGATCGAACCTTTGAAAAATGATTCTGGAGAAATATTAATTACAGTCATTATTAATGGTTGATTATTATCTTTTATTTCATATCTACCTATTTTTCCGTAAATCATAATGCATCATCTTTATATCTAATAATTATCCATCATTTTCATGTATGATTTATGTTTTACTTTTAAAAATGGAGGCTAATCTATGGCACAAGAGCAAAAGACTCACTTATATGAATGGCATAAAGCCCATGGTAATATCATACCTTTTGCAGGATGGCTTATGCCTGTTTGGTATTCTAAATCAATTGAGGAACATATGGCTGTTAGGGAACATGCTGGACTTTTTGACACCTCTCATATGGGTCGTTTTTATATTTCCGGAAAGGATGCTATTAACTTTCTACAATACATAACTAGTAATAATGTAGAAAAACTAAATCCGCATGACGTACATTATTCAACAATTCTTAATGAACATGGCGGTATTAGAGACGATATTATGTTATATCGTGTTAATGAAGAGCTATTCCTTTTGGTATGTAATGCTAGTAATAAAGATAAAATATGGGCATGGCTTAATGAACACAAGAATAAATTCAATGTAAATCTTGTAGACATGTCTGAAACCATCGCAATGTTTGCATTTCAAGGTCCAGAAGCTGCATCCGTATTAGATAAAATTTCAGATACTCCTGTTAGTTCTATAAAGCGCTTTAATATTGAAAATCGTAAATTGGCTGGTTATTCATGTTATGTTTCACGAACTGGATACACCGGTGAAGATGGTTTTGAAATTTTTATTTTGGATGCGCCTAAAACAACCGAAGGCATTAGTAAAGTTACTAAGCTTTGGGAAAAGATCTTGGATGTTGGAAAGCCTAAAGGAGTTTTACCATGTGGTCTTGGCGCCCGCGACACGCTTCGTCTAGAAGCAGGTTTGGTTTTGTATGGCCATGAAATTGAGGAAAATATAACCCCACTTGAAGCACGAATTAGATATGCAGTTAAATTTAAGAAACCTGATTATATTGGTAAAGAAGCTTTGTTAAAGCAAAAGAAAGAAGGTGTTAAACAAGTACGCGTGGGATTAGTATTAAAAGAGCGCGGAATACCTCGAGAGCATTATCCTATAGCAATAAATGGTAAAGAACTTGGAATGACTACAAGTGGTAATATTTCCCCAATTTTAAAGACTGGAATTGCCATGGGTTATTTACCAAAAGAATATAGCGAGATCGGTACGGAAGTAGAAATAAAAATACATAATAAGTGGAAAAAGGCTGAAATTGTTATGTGGCCCTTTTATCCAGAAGATAAATATGGATATAAAAGAAATGAGTAGTTCGATAGACTAAAATATGAAAAAATATGCAATTTGATATCGGAGATGGTAAATCATGACTGAAGTAAAGGATGGATATTACTATGCAGATACTCATGAATGGGTAAAAATTGAAGGTGATCTTGCAATTATTGGTGTTTCAGATTATGCCCAACACTCATTACATGAAATTACTTATGTTGAATTGCCTGATGTTGATACTGAGATCAACAAAGGTGATGAAATTGGTGCCATTGAATCAATAAAAGCATCATCTGAAATAATTGCACCTATTTCTGGAAAAGTTGTGGAAATAAATGAAGCTCTTGAAGATTCGCCCGAGCTTGTAAATGAAGATCCATATGGTGAAGGTTGGTTTATTAAAGTAAAACCAAAAGACCTTGATGAAATTAAATCATTAATGGATGCCGAAAAATACAAAAAGTATCTGGAAGAACTAGAGTAGTTTTCTTCCATTTTATTTTTCATATACGATTTTCATCATTCTTGATTCATTATAATCAGTTAAGACCCGTATGTATTTTCCATTTAATTCATTATTTAATGATTCATCATCATAAAAGTCAATTCTTAACTTATTGCCTATTGATTCGACTTTTCTTTTAGTTGCTATAATTATTATATTTTTGAATCCAATTTTTCTAACAATTCTTGCTGAGAATTGATGGTTTCCTCTGCCAAAAATAAATCCTTGCTTTCCAATAGGGCTGATAATTATTTTTGAATCTTCATTAATCATTTCATAAATTTCAGATTCTGAAAGATCCATTTTTATAATTTTTTTATTTTTTAATGCATCAACACCTAAAATAGTTTTATTTAATGAAAGTAATTGAGTTATCGCAGATACGGTTGTTCCTGCACCAAGAAAATAAATTGTGTCTTTTTTCATATTCTCAATTATATATCTTGCAATAGCCTTTTGATTTTCTTTTTCATTTTCAGAATTAAGTGATGGCGACTTACTTGATTGTATATATTGAGGAATATATGGTACTTTTACATAACCATATAGTTTTATTTTTAAAATTCCGTTTCTATAAGCATCCTCATCAACATCAATTACTTCAGCCTCGAATGTCTTTTTGGATTTTGAAAATTCTATGATTATTTTTGATGCTGCCTCGGGATTAATTGCAAAACATTCTGAAGTTACTTTTACACCACTTGGGATTCCTAAGACTGGTGTATTTCCTTTGACTTCACTCATAACATCTCTTGCGGTGCCATCTCCTCCTACGAATACAATAATATCTACAAGGTTATTTGCAAGATGAACAAATTTCTTGGTATCATCTGAAGTGGTGGGTGAATTGGGTATATATATTGTTTCAAAAGAAATTTTCAAGTCTCTACAAATATCTTCACCCATATCTTTTCCTGCAGTATATATTTTAAAATTCTTAAAATTTTTAGTTAATGAAACTAAAAATTGTTTTGCTCTAATTGGTGCGATTGGTTTTGCGCCACGTTCAATGGCTTTTTTTAAAATTTTTATACCGTCTGTGCCTTTTAGTGCTACTTTTCCGCCCATGCCTGCGATTGGATTTACAACAAATCCGATCTTTAATTGACTCATTATTTACTCACCTATTATTACATATACGTAACATTTTAATACATCTCCATAAATGAATGGATAGTTAAAAAATAAATGCCTCTTTAGTAAACAGAAAAGTCTCAATTAGGATGGAAACTACGATGACCAGTAGAAAAATGCGTAAATTAGTACGTATTCTCAAACAAATATTTCATAAGCCACGTGTACAGATTAGCAGAGAAGGTACTCTATTGTCCCTTTCATTATTACTAACCTTCTTTGCAGCATTAATCATTAGATTATTCCCAGTTCTTGTGGCACAACCTGTAGTTAAAGCTTTTGACCCATGGTTCCAGTTAAAGGTAACACAACACATTATAGAAAATGGTTTTCAATCATTCTTTAATTGGTTTGATTCAAGTGTTTGGTATCCATGGGGTCGTGACATCGCAAAAACTACTTATCCTGGAGTTCCATTTACTACTGCTATATTATATGATCTATTGCATTGGATGGGTATCAATGCAGATTTGACATATGTTGCAATAATTATGCCTGCATTTATGGGCGCATTAGCTACATTCGCAATGTATTTTCTTACAAAAGAAGTTTCTAACAAAACAACCGCTATATTTGCTGCCATTATTCTTGCATTTAGTCCTGCATATTTGCAAAGGACAGTTGCTGGATTCTTTGATAATGAATCTATTGGAGTTCTTTTGATTATCGTAATTTATTATTTCTTCATTAGAAGTGTAAAGCGTGGTTCTTTAATTTCTGGAATTCTTGCTGGTATATCTCTTGGTGCATTATCTGCGAGTTGGGGAGCTTCTAGTTATCCTCTTGGTTTATTACCATTATATGCATTTGTTATGCTTTTAATGGGTAGAAATAGCGGTCGATTACTTACGGCATATTTATCCACAATTACAGTAGGCCTCTTCATATCTATGGCGATACCTCGTGTTGGAGTTGGTCTATTATCCTCAACAACTGGATTACTTTCAATAGGTGTTGCAGGTCTTTTAATTTTCGCCGAACTGTACAAAAAATTTGGTCAGGCTGGAATAATATTTGGCAAGAAACTAATTTCATTATTTAAACCTGCAATTTTAGGCGGTATTGCATCTCTCATCAGTATTATTGCATATCTTTCATATACCAATTCGCTAGACCTACTAGGTAAATCATTAGGCTCGGAAACTATATTTGGTAGGATCGGCAGTAAATTCCTTACAATTATAGATCCATTCTATCGGTTAAGCAATAGAATTCTTGGATCTGTTGCAGAAAACGCTCCAAGTCCATGGAGTGCATTCTTTGCGCATCTTTATGTATTTACAATTATATTTCCATTAGGATTCTACTTCGTATATAAGCGGAGGCGCGATGAAGATATTTTCGTCTTGCTATTTGGAATATCAACATTATATTTTGCTGGAAGTATGATTCGTTTAATGCTTGTACTAGCTCCTGTTGCAGCACTATTATCTGCTATTGCTATAACGAATATACTATTGCCATATACTCGTGCATTAGGTAAAGCGCCAATCTTAACAAGACGTAGAGGTAGAATTGGTGAAACACTATCTAGCGAGCATGCAGCCGTTGTATTTGTTTTTCTCGGATTAGTTATCTCGATAACTTTCGTGCAAGCTACCACTTATACTGCAACAAGTCTTACGACTCCTGAGTTTGCGCCAAAAGGATTTACTGATTGGCAGCAAGCGATGACATTCCTTAGAGATGAGTTGCCCAGTGATGCTGTTGTAGCATCATGGTGGGATTATGGATATTGGATAAATGTTGCTGGTGGTAAGATTACTGTAGCAGATGGTGCAACAATTAACTCCACACAAATTGCTCTATTGGGTTATGCATTTATGTCTACAAATCTTACTGAATCACTAAGAACTTTCAAGCTTTGGAACACATCATATGTATTAGTATATTGGGGTCATTTACAAGCTTGGGCCGGTGGAGATGAAGGAAAATGGCCTTGGATGGTACGAATTGCAGAAGACAAACTAGGTTCAAATGTTATAGATGATGCAACATATCTTGACAATAAAACCGGTCAGCCAACAGATGCATATTATCAAAGCACTCTATTCAAGCTTTTAACAAAAGGTGAACCTTGGACAAATGATCTAAAAACACAATGGAGTAATACCTCACCCTATGATGATCTCAATCTATGGGATCAACGTGGATATTTGGATCATATGTATGGTGGCATTAAATTATATGGTGCATTTAATTTAGTATTTGCTTCACCATACGGATTCATTAAAATTTACAAAATAAATTATGATATGTTGTATCAATATGAGAATGCATCAAAATCAGACCTTCGATCTAAATATGACAGTCTTTCATCAGTTTCAATTGATGGCGAATTATCTGATTCAGAATTAGCAAATACTTTTTCATATAATTTCCAATTTGGTAATAATCCATACTTAACAGGAACTGCATACGCTAAGAATAATGGTACTCATCTATATCTAGCAATATCTATGGATAATTATACAACTCTCGACTCATTTGGTATCGAGTTCGGAAATTCATTACTTAATCCTACTGCTACCGATATTAGGTTAGTGAACTATCAAAATGACAACTATTTCGATGGTCATATCCTTGCAAATGGAACAATAGTTCGTGATGCACAACAAAACGGATTATCAGCATTTAAGAATGGTACTATAGAGTTCTTGATCCCATTAAACACAAGTGATACTACTGATGATATATCTATGAACTTAGCATGGAACTATCCAATTAGATTTATCAGAATACCCGGTCCAAATTCATCAAGTGTTGAAAAAGTAACTGATTGGTTCACTCTGTGGGTTGCTACAGAGCTTCATTAAATGCCATTTAGGCATCTTTTTTTATTTTTTATGAGATGATGGTTTATGAAGGTAAGAATTATGAAATGTCCAAATTGCGGTCAATATACGCTTCAAGATTTTTGTCCACTATGTGGAACAAAAACTAGAGTTCCATATCCTCCAAAATTCAGTCCTGAAGATCCATATGGTGAATATCGTCGTAAAATGAAAAGAAAATTAAAAATTAAATCTTAGTAAATTGTAAGACTGCGTGATGTCCTTTTACTGATTCTTCTATGGCGTTTTTAATTTTTTCAAAAAGCATTTCTGCTTGTTGATAATCTGATGCAACTATTTCAATACGATAACGTGGTGAGCCTTCTAAGTATATTTTTAGTTCAATACCCTCATCATTTTTTCCTGCTTCTTTTCCTTTAATTAGTGCATTTTTAATCGTTTTAATTCCATCTGGTTCGAATACTTGAATTTTAACATTCCACTTTAATTCTACTTTGGGTATTTCAATTCGTTCGATAGCCATTTCAATTAATTTCTTTTTCCATTTTTCTGGAATTTCTAGATCTTCAATAGCTTTATCTTCATCAACTGCAATTGCTTCTAAACCTGCATAGATTTCTCCAAATTTATCTTCTAATGGCCATCCAATTAGTTCATAAGCTTCATCTAAATTACTGCCCACTTCTTCAGCTAGTAATTCTAAGAATTTTTCTGCTTTTTGTGCTCTTTTCCACTCTTGGATCTTACTTCTTTTTGCATCAGTAGTAACACGCCTTAGTGAAAGATCTATATGGCCTTTCACGGGATTAACTGATAATACTTTAACAACAACTTTCTGAGATTCGCGTAAATAATTTTTGATATTTCTTACCCAAGTGTTACCAATTTCGGAGATGTGGATCATTCCTTCCTTGTTATTGTATTCATCTAATTCAACATATGCGCTATGAGGTGTAACC
>CAZPUN010000012.1:0-44114 GCA_964589775.1 uncultured archaeon | reverse complement strand
AAGGATATTGTAAGTGTAATTTCGAATGATCCTGATATTCGCCGTGCAATAATTCCAACATTGGACCAAGCATCCCCTCTTAAAACTGAAAGTGATGAGCCTGATCTTAGATTGGCTGCTTTAGATTATATTGGAAAACGTGTTGCTGTTGGGCAAACAAAAGAATATCGATTAAAACGTGCTGAAAAGATACTAGATAAGTATCTATTACCTCATATTGGCAATAAACCCGAGGATCGCCTGAAAAAAGCATACTATCTCGGTCAGATGACTCAAAGATTACTTGAACTCGTTGTAGGTAAGCGAAAGCCGGATGATAAAGATCATTATGCAAATAAGCGATTAAAACTATCTGGTGATCTATTACTTATTCTCTTTAGAACCGCATTATATAATTTAACTCGCGATATCAAATATCAGCTAGAACGAACTGCCGTTAGAGGTAGAAAACCAAATATACGTACTGCAGTTCGAGCAGATGTTATTTCTCAGAGATTAAAGCATGCACTTGCAACCGGTAATTGGGTTGGAAAAGCAGGTGTAAGCCAATTACTTGACCGAACTAATTTCATTTCTTCTTTGAGCCATTTGAGACGTGTAATCTCACCACTAATGCGGAGTCAACCACATTTTGAAGCTAGAGACCTTCATAGTACACATTGGGGTAAAATATGTCCAAATGAGACTCCTGAGGGGCCAAATTGTGGTCTAGTTAAAAATCTAGCATTAATGGCATATATCTCTGTAGGAACTGATGAATCGCAAATTGAAGACTTACTTTATGCATTTGGTGTTACACGTATCGAGGAAGTTCAAGGTGTACGAAGTGAGCATGGTTCAGATGTATTTCTTAATGGACGTCTAATTGGCGTTTATCCTCAGCCCGAAGCATTAGTTGAAGCTATTCGCGCAAAGCGCCGTAGAGGTGAGTTAAACTCACAAGTAAATGTTGCATATTATTATGATACTCATGAAGTGCAAGTTAATTGTGATTCGGGTCGTGCACGTAGACCTCTTATTATTGTCAAAAACGGTGAAAGTCTATTAAAACCTGAACACATTGAGAAAATTAGAAATAAAGAATGGACTTTTGATGATCTAGTTGAAAATGGTATTATTGAATTCCTTGATGCTGAAGAAGAAGAAAATGCATTAATTGCACTATTTCCGAGTGATATCACACCAAAAACTACACATCTTGAAATTGAACCAAGTACAATTCTTGGTATTAGTGCATCACTTATTCCATTTGCTGAACATAATCAATCACCAAGAAATACTTATGAAGCTGGAATGGCAAAACAGGCTATTGGTATTCCTCCCTCTAACTTTAAATATCGTGTTGATACACGAACTCATTTCTTGCATTATCCACAAACTCCCATTGTTACAACACGTGCAATGAAACCTATTGGATATCTTGGTAGACCTGCCGGGCAAAATGCGATAATTGCAATTCTTTGTTATACTGGATACAATATTGAAGACGCATTGATCGCAAATAAAGCATCGATCGAGCGCGGATGGGGCCGTTCTTCATTTATTAGAACATATGAAGCGGAAGAGCGAAAATATCCCGGTGGTCAGGAAGATAAATTTGAAGTGCCCGAAAAAAGTGTCCGTGGGTATAGAGCTTTTGAGTCTTATACTAGATTAGACGACGATGGTATCATTTCGCCTGAAGTTGAAGTCGAAGGCGGTGACGTTCTAATTGGGCGAACAAGTCCTCCAAGGTTTCTTGAAGAGTATAGCGAATTTGAAATTCCAACGCCTATGCGTCGTGAAACTTCTATTAGCGTCCGCCATGGCGAATCTGGTGTTGTCGATTCTGTAATCCTTACGGAAACAATGGATGGTAATCGGCTAGTTAAAGTAAAAGTTCGAGACCTACGTATTCCTGAACTTGGAGATAAATTTGCTTCTCGTCACGGTCAAAAAGGAGTTATTGGCTTTATTATTCCACAAGAAGATATGCCATTTACGGAAGATGGTATCGTTCCTGATTTAATAATTAATCCGCACGCTATTCCATCACGTATGACTTTAGGTCAAATTTTAGAATCTATCGCTGGAAAAGCCGGCGCAATGGCTGGGCATTCGATTGATGGGACACCATTCAGTGGAACTCCAGAAGAAGAATTAAAGCGAATTCTACATGAACATGGTTTGCAATATAATGGTCGCGAAGTAATGTATAATGGAATGAGTGGCGAAAAATTACTTGTAGATGTTTTTATGGGTGTGGTATATTATCAAAAGCTTCACCATATGGTTGCTGATAAAATTCATGCTCGTGCTCGTGGTCCAGTACAAATTCTTACTAGGCAACCCACTGAAGGCAGAGCTAGAGAAGGCGGTTTGCGATTTGGTGAAATGGAACGTGACGTACTTATTGGTCATGGTGCGGCTATTCTATTAAAAGGTCGCCTTCTTGAAGAATCAGATAAATCTACCATGCTGGTCTGTGAAAATTGTGGTCTTATGGGTGTTTATGACCGTAATCGTGATGTATATTATTGTCCAATTTGTGGGGAACGTGCAAAAATATCAAAAGTTGTAGTTAGTTATGCATTTAAATTACTCCTACAAGAACTAATGAGCTTAGGTCTTGCACCACGTATAAGATTAAAGGATAAGATTTAGGGGGTAAGTTTGAGTGAGCATTGAATTTCCTAAAATGATTGATAGTATTAAGTTTGGCATTCTATCACCTGATGAAATTAGAAAAATGTCTGTAGTTCAGATTGTAGCTGCCGATACGTATGATGAAGATGGCTATCCCATCGAAGGTGGATTAATGGATGGCCGATTAGGCGTCATTGATCCTGGTCAAAGATGCAAAACTTGTGGAAATCGTGTTGGTTCATGTCCTGGACATTTCGGGCATATCGAATTAGCTCGACCTGTTATGCATGAAGAGTTTGCGAAAATAATCACAAAAGTTTTACAAGCAACATGTCGAGAATGCAATCGTTTGTTACTTCCTGAAGAAGATATTCAATTAATGCTTAGTAAAATCAAAAATTATGACGATCTTAGTGCTGAGGTTCCTGTTGCAATTGCTAAAAAGGCACTAGACAAAGCTACAGGTGTCAAAGAATGCCCGCATTGTGGTGCGAAGCAATTAAAGATCAAGCTTGAAAAGCCAACATCAATTTATGAGGAAACTGAATTTGGAGTATC
Organism: uncultured archaeon; assembly: GCA_964589775.1. GTDB lineage: Archaea > Asgardarchaeota > Thorarchaeia > Thorarchaeales > CAZPUN01 > CAZPUN01. Next base: position 40,931 of record CAZPUN010000012.1, on the reverse strand, counting down.
TCGACTTACCCCCATCGAAATACGAGATCGATTGGAGAAAATTTCAGACGATGATTATCGCGTGATGGGCATAAATCCAAAAACTGCACGTTTGGAATGGGCAATACTTACAGTTTTACCTGTACCTCCAATTACAGTACGTCCATCTATCACATTGGACTCTGGTGTTCGATCTGAAGATGACTTAACTCATAAGCTGGTTGATATTATTCGTATAAATCAAAGATTACGTGAAAATCTAGATGCTGGTGCTCCACATTTAATTGTAGAAGACCTTTGGGAACTTTTACAATATCACGTTACAACATATTTTGATAATGGTGTTTCAGGTATTCCTCCAGCACGACATAGGTCCGGTAGGGCATTAAGGACATTAGCACAAAGACTAAAAGGTAAAGAAGGTCGTTTTCGTTCGAATTTATCTGGAAAGCGCGTTGATTTCTCAGCTCGAACGGTTATTTCACCAGATCCTAATATTTCGATGAATGAAGTTGGTGTTCCAGAGGCGATCGCAAAGATATTGACTATCCCAGAACGTGTTACTGAATGGAATATTGATGAAATGCGCGAGCTTGTTTTACGTGGTCCAAATGAACATCCTGGTGCAAATTACATAATGCGACCTGATAATCGTCGTATTGACTTACGTTTTGTAAAAGACCGAAAATTAATTGCAGAATCTCTTGAACCTGGTTTTATTATTGAGCGTCATCTCAAGGACGGTGATATTGTATTATTTAATAGGCAGCCTTCATTGCATCGTATGTCAATCATGGCTCATGAAGTTCGTGTGATGCCTTACCGTACATTTAGATTAAGCTTATTTGTATGTCCACCATATAATGCTGATTTTGATGGCGATGAAATGAACTTGCACGTACCACAAAGCGAAGAAGCTCGTGCTGAAGCTCGTGTTCTTATGCGTGTTCAAGAACAAATTCTATCGCCAAGATTTGGAGGCCCATTAATCGGAGCACTTCAGGATTATATTTCTTCAGGATTCCTATTAACCAGAAAAACATCATTATTTACAAAAGCTGAAGTATCACAGCTTCTTGCGGCTGCAGGAATTGATGATAAACTGCCAGATCCTCTTATTCTAAGACCAATTCCTCTATGGACTGGCAAACAAATCTTCAGTTTATTCATACCTAAAGGATTGACAATGTCCTACAAATCAAAAGTCTGTCGAAACTGCTCAGAATGTACATATGCAAATTGTCCATATGATTCGTATGTTGTTATTAAAGATGGTAAATTATTGTTTGGAGTTGTTGACAAGAAGACTTTCGGAGCCGGTGTATCAAACACTTTGTTCCATCGTATTGTCAAGGAATATGGAACCAAAAAGGCTCGCGAATTTATGGATTCAATCGGTAGATTGTTAATTAGCGCTATTACAAGACGTGGTTTTAGTGTTGGTCTTAATGATATGGACCTAAGTAGAGAAGCCCGCTTAAGAATAAAAGCAATTCTTGATGAAGCCGAAAATAAGGTAAATGAATTAGTTCAATCATATTTGCGTGGAGAATTAGAAAGCCAACCCGGACGAACCTTGGAAGAAACACTTGAGAATAGAATTACTGAAGTTCTTGGGGAAGCGCGTGATAAATCAGGTGAAATTGCAGGTTCATATCTCGGTTTAGATAATACAGCTGTTATTATGGCATCTACTGGTGCTAGAGGAAGTAAACTAAACCTTGCACAGATGGCTGCTTGTGTCGGGCAACAAAGCGTACGTGGAAAACGAATTAAACGTGGATATATTGGTAGAACACTACCCCATTTTGAACCTGGAGATCTTGGCGCAAAGTCACATGGTTTTGTTGCATCTAGCTATCGAATCGGTTTAGATCCTATTGAGTTCTTCTTCCATGCAATGGGTGGTCGTGAAGGTCTTGTCGACACAGCAGTTAGAACTTCAACAAGTGGATATATGCAAAGACGATTGATGACTGCATTACAAGACATAAAAGTTGAGCATGATGGTACTGTTCGTACTGCATCTGGAAAAATTGTACAATTCAAATATGGTGACGACGGTGTTGACCCAATGAAGAGCGATAAAGGAAAAGCTGTTAATATTAAAATAATTTTAGAAAAAGTTCTGGGTCGTGAAAAAATCAAGATAGAGGGTTGATTAATGGCGTATATAAGTAAAGAAAAAATGCATGAAAAATTTGAAGAGCTTCGCAATGCTCAAAAACTACCTCTTTCATTAATTGATGAACTTGAAGATGAAGTAATTAAATTACGCATTACTGAAAAGCAATTTAATGAAATAATTGAGGAAGTTATTTCTGCATATGAACAAGCATTAGTTGAACCTGGCGAAGCCGTTGGTACTGTTGCAGCACAATCTATCGGTGAGCCTGGTACCCAGATGACATTAAGAACATTTCACTATGCGGGTGTTGCTCAGCTAACTGTTACTCAAGGCTTACCCCGATTGATTGAGATTGTAGATGCGAGAAATAATCCTAGCACTCCAATTATGACAATTCATTTAATTGAAGGTTATCGTGAAAGCAAAGAAAAGGCGCGAAAAGTCGCACAATCGATCGAAATGGTGTTTGTTGAAAAAGTAGCATCGCGCATTGACGTTGACTTGTTTAAGAATGCGGTCGCTATATATTTAGATGAAGAACTAATGAACGATAAAAATGTTACAATTGATGATGTTGTGAATTCATTAAAATCAAAATTAAAGGCCGATGTATATGCAGATGATTTTGTAGTTTATGTTCAACCCTCTACTGACAAAATTTCTGAATTGCAGAATTTACGTGAAAAAATTAGAACAATTAAAGTAAAGGGTGTTGATGGGATTACTCATGTTGTAATTAAGAAAGAAGGAAATGAATTTGTATTAAATACAGAAGGTTCTAATCTTCGGGCAGTATTAGAAATTCCATATATTGATCAAAATCGTGTTTATACAAATAATATTATGGAAATTCAAGATGTTTTTGGTATTGAAGCTGCAAGAGCTGCAATTATCAAAGAATCTTTAACTGTTCTCGAAGAACAAGGTCTAGATGTTGATTTACGACATATTATATTAGTTGCGGATTTAATGACCATGAGTGGAGAAGTCACTCAAATTGGTCGTCATGGTATTAGTGGTCGAAAAGAAAGCGCTTTAGCAAGAGCAGCTTTTGAGGTCACAATAAAACATTTATTAAATGCTGGAATTACTGGTCAGGTAGACCATCTAAGGGGTATAACCGAAAATGTAATAATTGGTCAATTAATACCTCTTGGAACAGGATCTATCGATTTACTAATGAGCCCCTCTGAAATACCAAGGAGGAATCAAGAATGATTACAAATCAATCAATAAGCATTGCTGTACGAACTGGAAATGTTAAATATGGTGCAAAAGAAGCTATAAAAGCTGCGAAATCTGGAGCCGCAAAAGCTATTATCCTTGCATCAAACTGTCCTACTGATGTATCCGAATCAATAAAATATTATGCGGAATTATCTGAAATCCCTGTTGTAACCTATGATGGGTCTGGCTGGGATTTAGGTGCAGTATGCGGAAAACCCTTTATTGTCTCTGTACTATCTATAATACATGAAGGTGATTCCGACATACTAAAAAGAATTGAAGGGAAGATCGAGTAGGAATGTCAGGCATAAGATTAACCAGCGAGGAACTAAATCTCCTCATGTTGTTTGAAAATGTTACTAAAACTGTAGCAAAAGATTGTATCATTGATAATAAGGAAGGCAGAATCATCTTCGTCGTCAAACCAGAAGATATAGGTCAAGCAATTGGAAAACGCGGCGCTAACATTAAGAAAATTCGCGAGCAACTAGGGCGTCCGATTGATATCGTTGAACTATCAGACACGCCAGAAAAATTCATTGAGAATGCATTATCTCCGGCTCGTGTAGAATCTATAAACATTGTTAAGACTAAGGAGAAGCTAATTGCGTTTGTCAAAGTATCTGCGGAAGACCGTGGAATTGCCATCGGAAAGAATGGTAAGAATGTTGCTCGTGCGAGAATGTTAGCAAAGCGGCACTTCGGTATTGACGACGTAGTTATCAATTAAAATAGATTGCCTTATGGTAATCTTTTTAAATTTAGTAAACTGCTATCCAAACTTAGTATATATTATAAAAAAATAAATGGAGAATTGAAATTTGACAGGATCAAAAAGCCCCAAGGGTGAATTTGCAGCAAGAAAATTGAAGTTAAAAAGATTGAAGTTCCGTTGGAAAGATCATGAATTTAAGCATAGAATGCTTAAGTTAGACGTAAAAGCGGATCCATTGCAAGGGGCACCACAAGCTCGTGGTATTGTACTAGAAAAAGTAGGTGTAGAATCAAAACAACCTAACTCAGCTATTCGTAAGTGTGTTAGGGTACAATTAATTAAAAATGGAAAACAAGTAACTGCATTTGTACCCGGAGATGGTGGTTTGAAATTTATTGATGAACATGATGAAGTTATTATTGAGGGAATCGGTGGCGCCATGGGTGGTGCAATGGGTGACATTCCTGGTGTTAGATGGAAAGTCGTTAAAGTAAACGGAACTTCATTAGAGGCTTTGATTTATGGTAAGAAAGAAAAACAAGTAAGATAATTGGGGGTTATTATTTTGGAGAAAATACTAGTCTTTGGAAAATATGATGCAGAGGAAGTCGAAATATCCGATGTAGGACTCAGAAGATATATCAATTTAAGGTCTATTTATGTACCACATACAATGGGTCGTCATGAGCATCGTCGATTCAGAAAATCTACGGTTCCTATTGTAGAACGATTTGCAAATAAATTATTAAGTGGTGGCGACCGAAACGATAAAAAATTTAGAACTGGTCGTAATTCTGGTAAAAAAGCTCGTGTCTTATCAATGATTGAGCAAGCCTTTGATATTATTCATTTTAAAACTGGGCTAAATCCAATTCAAGTTCTTGTAAAAGCTATTGAAAATGCTGCGCCTGCAGAAGAGACAACTCGTATCAGCTATGGCGGTATGGCATATCCTCGTTCTGTTGATATTGGTCCTCAACGTCGAATTGATCTTGCACTTCGAATGCTTGTTACTGGTATTCTAAAATCAACACATAATAATACCAAATCATTAGTTGAATGTATGGTTGATGAATTACTTGCAGCATATCGAAATGATCCATCTAGCTATGCTGTAAGCAAGAAAGACGAGCGTGAACGTATTGCACGTTCTGCACGATAAAATCTCTTTTTTCTTTTTATTATTCATCTAATTGTAAATTTTTACACTAAATTATAAAATTTATATTTACTTTCTGATATTATTTAATTACATTTATTAGAAATTATATAGTTAAAATCATTAATCAAGTGCGAACAACCCAAAAACTCTTATACAATTTTTCTATCCTTGTTCGACTTGAAGAATATCAAATTAATAAAAGGGGTAGAAACAATGTCAAAGAAGGAACTCCCACACTTAAACCTAGTCGTCATAGGACACATTGACGCAGGAAAGAGTACCCTTGTAGGCCATCTCCTATACCTAGTAGGTGCTGTTGATGAGCGTACTATGGCTCAATACAAAGCAGAATCTGAAAAAATTGGCCGTGCATCTTGGGCATTTGCATGGGTACTTGATAGATTAAAGGAAGAGCGAGAAAGAGGTATTACCATCGATATCGCATTTTCAAAGTTCCAAACTAAGAAATATTACTACACAATTATCGATGCTCCTGGCCACAAAGACTTTGTTAAGAACATGATTACTGGAGCTAGCCAAGCTGACGTTGCATTACTTGTAATTTCTGCAAAAGTAGGTGAATTTGAAGCTGGATATGGTCCAGGCGGCCAGACTCGTGAGCATGCATATCTTGCATTTACACTTGGTGTAAATCAATTAATTGTTGCCGTCAATAAGATGGACGATCCAAGTGTAAACTTTAGTCAGAAGCGTTATGACGAAATTAAGACTGAAATCAGTCAATTCTTAAAGACTGTTGGTTATAAGGTTGATAAAGTACCATTTGTACCAACTTCTGCTATTACTGGTGATAATATTACTGAGAAAGGTAAGAACACTCCATGGTACAATGGTCCTACCTTAGTTGAAGCACTAGATTCTGTAGAGCCTCCTAAGAAGCCAGTCGACAAGCCTCTTAGAATCCCAATCAATGATGTATATTCAATTAAGGGTGTCGGTACTGTACCTGTAGGTAGAGTTGAAACTGGTGTTCTTAAGGTAGGTGATAAGGTCATATTCAATCCACCTGGTAAGACCGGTGAAGTAAAGAGCATTGAAATGCATCATGAAGCAATGCAGAAGGCTGAACCTGGAGACAACATTGGATTCAATGTACGTGGTATTGAACGTAAGGAACTCACTCGTGGTGATGTTGCAGGTCATGTAAACAATCCTCCAACTGTTGCAGTGGACTTTACAGGTAACATTATTGTTATTCAGCACCCAACTGCAATTACCGTTGGATACACTCCTGTAATTCATGCACACACTACCCAAGTTGCATGTCGATTTGTAGAACTTAAGAACAGAAGAGATCAGAGATCCGGTCAAATGCTTGAAGAGAACCCTGAATTTATCAAGAAGGGTGAAGCTGCTTTAGTCAAACTGAAGCCACTCAAACCAATGGTCATTGAGAAATACAAGGAAATTCCACAACTTGGTCGATTTGCAGTTCGTGATATGGGTATCACAGTTGCAGTCGGTATCGTTGTAGATGTAACCAAGAAATAATTTCCTCTCACCTTCTTTTTTTAAATTATCCATGCCGAAATATTTTTAACAAAGTTTTCATGATTCGAAGCTAGTCAAATTATATATTATTCCTATCTCCAATAATTAAAAACGGAGACTGTATGATAATGGTTCAAAAAGCACGCATTAGGTTGTCAAGTACAAGTACACAAAAACTAGATGATGTATGTAATCAAATCAAAAAGATTGTAACAAAGACCGGTATACGTATGTCAGGTCCTATTCCACTTCCTACACGACATCTCCAGATCGCTACACGCAAGACCCCTTGTGGTGAAGGAACTAAAACCTGGGACAAATTTGAAATGCGAATCCATAAGCGATTAATTGATATTGATGCAGATGAGCGCGCAATGCGTCAGATAATGCGCGTTAAAATACCTGAAGAAGTATATATTGAAATTGAATTAACCGGATAATTTCTCTTCTTTTATTTTTAAAATCTTAAAAAACATTCATTCTTTTAGTGTTGTTAGATATTTTACATGATTTTTATGGCGCCAGGGGGGTGATTCGAACACCCGAGCCCACAAGGGGCACCGGTTCTCAAGACCGGCTCCGTATTGCGGGATTAAATCAGTCCGCTTGGATACCCTGGCTTTATGTATTTTGTTCCAATAAATAATTTAAAATTATTCATATACTAACAACGTTGTAGTTTTTATAAAATTAATGGTGAAGACCATGGAAAGAATCAAGTATATTGATCATACTGCTGATATAATTGTTGAATGTTACGATAAAACCCTAGAAAAAACATTTGAAGCGGCAGCTGAAGCATTATTCAATATCATGCTAAACATAAAAAAGGTAGAACCTAAGATTGAGTACAAAATTCATATTGAAGCATTTGATTTAGAAGAGTTACTCTTAAGGTGGCTAGAAGAATTTTTAATCATTTTTGATAGTGAATCGCTAGTATTTTCCGATTTTAAGATACACAAGATTGAAAAGAATGACCTTTGGATTCTTGACGCAATATGTCGTGGTGAACCTTTTGATTCAATTAAGCATGAATTTAAAACTGGAGTTAAAGCTGCTACATATGCAGAAATGCAAATAAAGCATGAAAAAGATGGTTGGATGCTACATTTTGTACTTGATCTGTAATCTTAATTTTTTAAAAAAATGTAAATGCAAAAAGACTTAAAAATCTTCTAAAAGCTTGTTTTTCAATGCCATTTCATATTCGGCATAACTGCGTGTATCCATCGATATCGATGGCTAACACCGGTCAATTATCTATCCTTGAATTTGAAATATTCTAGGAGGACATTAAACTATGGGACATCGTAAAGTAAGCGCCCCAAAAAGGGGTTCATTGTCGTTCTTGCCAAAAGGGCGTTCCGCAAAGGCTGTTCCTCGTATTAAGAGGTGGCCTAAATATTCAGGAGAACCAAAGATTCTTGGATTTCCTGGATATAAGGCAGGAATGACTCATGTTATTATAGTTGAAAATAGAAAGCACAGTCCATATTATGGAAATGAAATATCTGTTCCCGTGACCGTGTTAGATACACCTCCAGTTAGAGTGATTTCGGTTAGAGCTTATATGAATACACCTTATGGTCTTAAATTAATGACTGAAGCTATTGCTTCTGACTTGCATAAAGATCTAAAACGTAGGATTACTCTACCGAAATCTGATAAGACTGAGGAGCAAATTAAGGCTATTCGGGAGCAGCTAGATAAAGTTTCTGAAATTAGAGTACTGATACAAACATTACCAAGACTTGCAGGAGTTCCAAAGAAAGTTCCAGACCTTATGGAATATAAGGTCGGAGCCAGTAGTGTGGAACAAGCATTTGAATATGCTGTTGAAAAGCTTGGCAAAGAAATTCGTGTGAATGAAGTAATATCTGAAGGTATGCTTGTAGATGCCATTGCTGTAACAAAAGGAAAAGGTTGGCAAGGCCCTGTAAAACGATGGGGTATTCGTATCCTTCAGCACAAATCTAGAAAGACAAAACGTGGTGTTGGTTCCATAGGTTCATGGAAACCCACTCGAGTACGATACACGATACCTCGTGCAGGTCAAATGGGCTATCATAAGCGTACTGAATATAATAAGTACATCTTAAAGATTGGAGAACGTGGAGAAGAAATCACACCCGCAGGCGGTTTCTTGAATTATGGCATTGTTCGCGGAGACTATGTTATTGTAAAAGGTAGTCTACCCGGTGCTACTAAAAGATTAGTTCGCCTGAGATATCCAATACGTCCAACTAATAAATTCCCCGAGAAGGTACCTCAAATTGTCTATATTAGTACCTCCTCTAAGCAGGGGAAGTAGAGGTGAAACAAGATGAAGAAAGCTAACGTTTATTCACTTGATGGAACTCCTGTACGAAATATTGACCTTCCACCACAGTTTTCAACACCATATCGTCCTGATGTTATTAGGCGTGCGGTTATTAGTCTTCAGACACTAAGATTAAACCCTCATGGTGTCAATAAATTAGCAGGTAAAAGAACTACTGCAGAATCATGGGGCCCAGGTCATGGAGTGTCTCGAGTTCCCCGTGTTAAGGGTCGTGGTTCTCTGAGGTCAAGTCAAGGTGCATTTGCCCCATCGACGGTTGGTGGATATAGAGCTCATGCACCTAGAGCTGAAAAGGTTCTCATAGAACGAATTAACAAGAAAGAACGTAGGTTAGCTATTCGTTCTGCGATTGCTGCTACAGCAAATAAAGACCTCGTATCTTCTCGTGGTCATCGTATTTCAGATGTTCCTGAACTTCCATTAATCGTAGAATCCGAAGTTGAAAATCTAACAAAGACTTCTGACGTGATTGATCTATTCTTAAAGCTAGGTTTAGCAGAAGATTTGGACCGCGCACAGAAACGGAAGATTCGAGCAGGAAAAGGTAAAATGCGAGGACGAAAATACAAGCGTGCAAAATCTGTATTGATCATAACGAATGGGCCCTCTGAACTAATGAAAGCTGCCAGAAATCTTCCTGGTGTGGATGTTGTTAATGTACATTCATTAAATGTAGAGCTGCTTGCACCAGGTACATATCCCGGAAGATTATGTCTCTGGACTGAAGGCGCTATTAAAGCCTTAGCTGAAGAAAAGTTATTCATGTAAAGGAGTGAATGAATATGGATCCAAATCAAATTATTATCGAGCCAGTAACAACCGAAGCTGCACTGGATCTAATTGAGACTGAAAATAAGTTAGTCTTTTATGTATCCAGGAAAGCAAATAAAAATACAATAAAATGGGCAGTTCAAGAACTATTTGACGTAGAAGTCGAAAAGGTAAATACAGTTATCACTCCTGATGGACGTAAAAAGGCATTTGTCAAGTTTGCGCCTGATTACAGTGCCGCGGAGACTGCCACGCAACTGGGTATATTCTAAGGAGGCTTATAAATGGGAAAGAGAATTCTTGCACAAAGGAAGGGTCGTGGTGCTCAGGCATTTCGAGCTCCAGTGCATAAGCGAAAAGGTCGTGCAAAACATCCAAAGCTTTCCAAAAATACAGTTGTAGGAAAAGTTGTAGATATTATGCATGATCCAGGGCGTGGAGCGCCACTTATGAAAGTTAAATTCGCAGATCAAACAGTAATTATGATCGCACCAGAATCTATTCAAATCGGCCAAACCATTGAATGTGGACCTGATGCCGCATTATCTATTGGAAACGTATTGCCATTGTACAAAATACCTGAAGGATATCCAATTTATAATATTGAATCTCTTCCGGGTGATGGTGGTAAATACGTTAGGGCTTCAGGACTTTATGCTACTATAAAAACACATGCAACGGACAAATCTATTGTACGCCTTCCATCTGGTCAGGATCGTGCATTTAATCCAAATGCTCGTGCTGCATTGGGTGTAGTGGCTGGTGGAGGACGACCTGAAAAGCCATTCTTAAAGGCTGGAGCAAAATATCATCTTAGTAAGACTAAAGCTTGGAAATGGCCTGTTGTACGTGGTGTTGCGATGAATGCAGTTTCGCACCCCCATGGTGGAGGCTCGCATCAATCCCCTGGTCAACCAAGCTCTGTAGCTAGAAATACACCTCCAGGCAGAAAAGTCGGTATGATCGCACCGAAGAGAACTGGTCGAAAGCGATAATTTGTGTTTAATATAAAAATAGCAGGGGCTAATGCCCTTGCACGAACTTTATTTGTTTTGTGCTACATATTTTTCATATACTGAACGTACTCTATCTGCAAGTAGTCCTGTTCCTTCAACGCCATCTTCTGTGACATATACTTTATTCATGATTGCGATTACGTTTCCGTCTTCATGATATACTACTCCACCCGGTGGGAACATTCTCTCTAACTCTTTTGCTAAACCTTGTAAGTTAAATGCTTCTTTTTCTTTCGTGAAATATTTTATTGTGGAGCCATAAATGAATATTTTTTGATATTTTGTATTTTCTTCATCGACTGCATCTACCAGAACTACACTCAATGTATTTCTATCAAAACCTTTTAGAGTGCCTGTATATGACTTATTATCTTTTGTAATAACCTTTACAACATTTCCAAGCACAGAAGCTAATTCTTTGAAAAAGGCAACATTTGCTGTTCCTTCAGCCATATTTTCATTCTCCTTTTATTTACTGTTTTAGATTTTAAGTAAACTAATCTTAAATCTTTGTCTAATGTCATTTTTATAATTTTGTTCAGAACAACAAATCTTAAAGGTCAATTGGATATGAAGTGGAAAATAGAATATGAAATTTGGTGATTATTGTGGCTTCTGTCCATTTTGCAAGAAAATATCTTCGAGATGAATTGTTGCCAACCGCATTTTGTCCTGGTTGTGGAAATGGAATCGTAATGAATGCATTTTTGAAAGCGCTCAATGAGTTAGGATATGAATCATTAGATGGATTCGCTTTTGTATCCGGGATTGGTTGTGGTGCTTGGACGATTTCACCATATTTCAAAGCAGATACATTACATACTTTACATGGTCGTGCTATTGCGTATGCGACTGGCTTGAAAATTGCAAATCCAAAACTAAATGTTGTTGTGATGAGTGGTGATGGTGATCTTTCAGCAATTGGTGGAAATCATTTAATGCATGCCGCTAGACGAAATATGGATCTAATTGTTATTATGATTAATAATTTCATTTATGGAATGACTGGTGGACAAGTAAGCCCAACAACATTTGAAAATTTGACGACAACAACAACCCCCTATGGTAATCCTGATCCCCCCCTTGATGCTTCAGAAGTTGTAGCTGCTGCTGGTGCAAATTATGTTGCGCGCTGGACTACTGCACATGTTTTTCCATTAATTCATTCAATAAAGGAAGCACTAAAGCAGGAAGGATTTAGATTTATTGAAGTAATTTCGCAATGTCCTACGTCCTTCGGGCGTCGAATTGGAAAGCCCGATCCTGATGAATTAATTCGGTGGTTTAAAACCATATCTGAAATGTCTAAAAAAGGTAATATTGAATTGAAGGATGGAAGTAAAATTAGAATTGGAAAAATTATCCAACGTAATCGTCCTGGTTATATTAGTAGATTAAAAGAGATTCAAAATAAAGCAAGGAGCCATTAAAATGAGACATGAGATTCGTGCAACCGGACTTGGAGGCCAAGGCGTTATTTTAATTGGGGTATTACTTGGAACTGCTGCAGTTATGTATGAAAATAAAAATGCAATACAAACACAATCCTATGGTTCAGAAGCTACTGGAACTTTGTCTGAAAGTAATGTTATTATTAGTGATGAGGATATTCATTTTCAAAAAGTTCGCAAATCTGATATTTTTGTAGCATTTTGTCAAGAGGCTTATGATGCAAAGCTAGAAAAGGCAAAAGAAAATAGTTTTGTAATCGTTGAAAAAGATCTTGTGCGAAACATTCGTGATACTGACAAATATAAGACATATGCAATACCTGCATTATCTAGAGCCGAGCAAATTGGTAAAAAAGTTGTCATGAATATGATTTTACTTGGTTCGCTCATTGGCATTACAAATGTCCTCAAAAAAGACTCTATTATTCGTGCTATAAAAGAAACGACATCTAAAAAGTATGTAGACTTGAATTTACAAGCATTTAATGCAGGGTACGATTTGGGTATCAATGCAAAACAACTATAACACTATGGAAAATCTTAAATTTTTCCCATTATTTATTTAAACTGCGTGCCTCGGTAGTGTAGTCCGGCCAAGCATAAGGGGCTCTCGATCCTTTGACCCGGGTTCAAATCCCGGCCGAGGCACCATATCACTTAATTTTTATTATTTATATTTACGATAAGCTTTGTAATGTGTTACAAAATTAAAATTGGAGATGTATTTGATGTTATTTACGTTTATAATTGGTCCAGCTGGTGCTGGTAAGACTAGTTTGACGGCTGCACTAAAGGATTGGTTGATTAAATCTGGAGTTGATACTGCTGCTGTAAATTTAGATCCTGGTGTTATGTCTTTACCATATTCTGCAGATTTTGATATCCGTCAATTTGTAAATTATTCTGAGCTAATGGATACTTTAGGATTGGGTCCAAATGGCGGATTGATTGCCGCCATAGATTATGCTGTTACTCTTATAGACCAAATACGTGATGAAATACAATCTATCGATGCTGATCAAATACTTGTAGACTGTCCAGGTCAAATGGAGTTATTTGCATATCGCAGCTCGGGGCCAATTTTACTTCATACTATATCTGGAAATGAGCCAAGTTCCATGTTATTCTTAATTGATGCGAATTTAGCTAGAACCCCAAGTGGTTTTATTTCGGCTCAACTACTATCTGCATCAATTCATTACCGATTTTTGTTTCCCAAAGTGAATATTTTAAGTAAAGCCGATATTCTTGAAAAAAATGAGCTTGAACATATTCTAAATTGGATTGATGATCCGTTTGATATGTATAATGCTTTATCTTCAGAAGCTCCTAGTATGCAAAATGAATTTTCCCGTCGTATTTTGGAAGTGTTATCTGATTTTGGTATGGAAGCAGACCTATACCCTGCATCAGCTAAAGATTATACGGGTCTTGAAAATATTGTAGCGGTTCTTCAAAGGTTAATGCTAGCTGGAGATGATTATGAAATCGGAAAATAAATTTCATACTGCTGTTATTATCAGTGGGGAGAATCCCGACCTAGCTATTGGAGAACTTAAAGCAATTATGGAGATTTATAATATTTCATACGAATTATTTGTTGATGGGCTCATTGTAATTGTTGCATCTTCTCAACCTGTTTTACAAATTATCAAGAAGCGTGCTGCTTTGTCGATACTCGTTGGTAATTTATTATTTGTTGCCGAGTCGATTTCTGAATTTGAAAATAATCTTAAACATTATTCTTTTGATTTTATTAAAAAAACTGATTCTTTCGCAGTTCGTATAAATAAGCTCAAAAAGTCCAATTACAATTCAGAGATATTAGAGCGTAAATTTGGAAGGATAATAAAGGATAAGACAGGATCTATAGTTTCGCTAACTTCTCCAAAATATCTATTTTATGTTACGATATCATCAAAATTTTATCTTATTGTAAATCCTACAAATACATTCAGAAAAATTATTTTTTATGATAAAATGTCAAAATTAAAGTGTCCTCATCCATCTGTTATGAATCCAATATTGTCCGTAGTTATGATTAATCTTGCGCGGGCTTCTGAAAACAGTGTCGTTTTTGATCCTTTTTGTGGCGTTGGGGGAATAGGAGCCCGAGCCATTAAGTTGGGTATAAAATTTATTGGAATGGATATCATGTATAATATGGTTTCATGTGCTATGAAAAATATTGGGAATAACTCATTAGTATCAATAATTCAAGGTGATGCTAGGTTTTTGCCATTGATGAATATTACTCATGTTGTTTGTGATCCGCCATATGGACGGTCTTCATCGACAAAAAATAGGAACCCACTATATTTACTAGAAAACTTCATTTCTGAATTGTCTAAATATCTTGAAAATAATGGATTTGCATGTATTGTTTTTTCAGCGAATATACTCACAAATGATATTTTAGATAAGATTCTTATGAAATATAGAAATATTAAATTGGTTGAAAATTATTTTGTTTATGTTCATAGTGGTCTTACAAGACGTGTTATGGTATTTAAAAAGAAAGAATAAATCTATTCAAAATCTATTTCTTCTATTATTCTACCATCTTGTGTTTTTGGAGTGAACCAATCAATAAATCGATCTCTTTTTTCAGTAAATATTTCGATTACTATACAACCTAATGGGGGTTCTGTGTCACTGTCGCAAAAATGGATTGTACCTAAAATTGAATGTTGCTTAGTAATAATTAATTTTATGATTTCATCGTTCGAATTTGAAATAATGGAAAGTCTTGCTGAATCGATGATTCGTTGTTCATGAATCTTATTGCGTAATTTATCTAAGCTATGATAGTCATTAGATTCCCCGACGATTTCTGTTTCGGATACATTAAATGTAATTTCTGGAAAGATTTTTGATAGTGCATTTTTTATTATCTCTGGATCTTCTGTTGGATAAATATTAACATGAACTTTAACTAAAAAATCCATTTCTATAAAATCTCCTTAATTTTTATGCAATTTTGTTTTAGATCATCTAAACTATATTCATTAATTATCATTATATCACTTAGCGCGATAACATTTCCTAAACCTATTTTCAGTTCTCTAAGATCGCGTTCTTGAAATATATCGTAATTATCTGGATCATCACCGCGTTTCCTGGTTGAAAGTCTTTTGAATCTTGTTTCAGGTGAGGCATGAATTCCAATAATCTTTATATTCGCAATTTTCTTAAATTCATTTACTTCATCTAAGCTTCTTACACCTTCTACGATAATAGTTTCGTCATCCATCTTTTTGATTTTTTCAATACATTTTATGGCTACAGCGTTATTTCCATACTTTTCGCGTAATTCCAACATGGTTTTTTTTCCTGTTTCGGGTGTATACTCTAATCCTTTTTTCCGTACTTCTTCTCGAATTATATCACCCATACAAATTACTGGATAGCCCTCTTGTTTGAAGAATTCAGCAACTATGGATTTTCCTGCACCTGGCATACCCGTTATCAATAAAAGATTCACTGCAATCACACTCACAAAATTCTAAATATAATATTGTCCTTTTCTTGGATTTTTACCTAAATCCTTCAGTACTTCATCAATTAATTTGTCATCTATTTCTTTTAAGTTTCGAATTATTGCGATATGTAATGCCGTTTTTAATAGGCGTTCTTTGATATCTCTTCCTGAAAAGTCCTTTGTCAATTTTGCAATTCTTTCAAAGCTAAATGTTGGTTTTATTGGAAGCCTTTTGCCGTACATCTTTAGCATTTTGAGGCGTTCATTGTAATTAGGTAACCCAAATTTAAACTGAGTTTCAAATCTACTTAGCAATGCTTTATCTAGTAGATGTGGTGCATTTGTAGTTCCGATTACAACAAGTCCTGGGATTTCTTTGATCATATCAATTGCCGATAATAATGCAGTAACTACTTCTGATACATCGCCTCTAATGGATTGAAAGTTTCGTGTCAATCCTATCGCATCTAATTCGTCTATAAAAACAATTGATGGTGTTTGTTCTATAGCTTTTTTAAACAATCCTGAAATTCTTCTTGAGCCGTCACCCACATGATTTCCTATTAGATCAGTTGCTTTTACGAAAAATATTGGAGCTTTTACTGCTGATGCAATTGCTTTCGCCATCATTGTTTTTCCTGTACCTGGCTCTCCGTAAAAGAGAACTGCATGAGGTCCCCATTCTCCAAATATTTTCGGATTTTTTAAATATTCGATTATTAACTTTGCTTTTTCTTTAACTTTTTCATGTCCAATTATTTCATCGAATGAAACATTATAATGTGTTTTCTTAATTTTGCGTTTGACTTTTTTAACTACTATCTTTGTTGAAGACCCTATTCGACTTCTTTCAGGAACAGCTTTTATTACTTTAAATGCAAAATCTGGAACTGCAAAGCGATCAAAAAGAAATGTATCTTCATTAACTACAATACCATTCCACTGTTCTATTGCATATGTTTGAAATAACTCCGGATCACCTATTTCGATCTCATCTGATTCATATTCACCCTTCATTTTTATTGGATAACCAATTGGTGCAATTACAACTTTTTCGGCCATGGGTACATTTTCATATGTTTCGTATTTTTCTTCTGGTTTATTCTCGACTGTTGTACGTGTTTTGTCCACTGTTTGTTCTTTTCTTCGCTTCAATTTTTCCATCACTCTTGTATTGTATATTCAATAATTCTAATTATTAGTCTAAGAATTAAATAATTACTAATATTACCTAGAAAACCGATAGTTTTTAATGCTTTCCATTGCATTACATTTTTTATGAGAACCTTTATTGCTGTACCTATTGAAGATGATAACTTAAAAAACAGAATTGTCGAAGTTCAATCAAAAATTCCTCTTGATTTTGCTAAGGTAAAATTAGTTGAGCGTGAAAATCTTCATTTTACTTTGCGATTTATTGGTGAAATTTCAGAAGCAAAAGCTGAGAAGCTTATTGAGAACTTAAATGATATTATCTTATCTCCATTCCAAATTGAAATAGCAAATTTTGGCTGTTTTCCGTCATGTAGTAAACCCCGTGTTTTGTGGATTGGTACAACTTTAGGAATCGCCGAATTTAAAAACTTAAAACAGCTTGTTGATGAATCTGTATGGCGTAGTGGAATACGTGTTCCCAAGGAAAAATTCACGCCTCATTTAACGATTGGGCGAGTAAAACGAATCATTGATTTTCAAAAATTTAGGGAAGCATTAAAAATTTCTGATGTTTATATTGGTCGTATGGTTGTTGATCATTTTACTCTAATGAAAAGTACCTTAACACCACAAGGTCCTATTTATACTGTTCTCAAAAAATTTAGTTTAAATGGTGGGTCCGGGGAGATTTGAACTCCCGACCACGTGCGCCCCGGGCACGTATCATACCATTCTAGCTCGTATATATCATACGAGTATCTAGACTACGAACCCATATCTTCGTAAACTATTACCTAAAAAAATTATATATAAACATGTTGTCGTTTGCATTTTCTAGAAATCGGTGATTTTTGTTTGTCCACTTCTTTTCGCTTTGATTATTTCTGGAACTTTTTCTGTTGGATCATATGTGCCTAATTGTTTTTTAATTGAGATTGCAAGGTTTTTTCCAATCATTGGAATTTTTATTAGTTCTTCAAGAGTCGCGGATTTTAGTGCTGATATTGTCTTGAATCCTGCGCGATAGATCGCTCTAGCTCTTGCACGTCCAATACCCTTTAGTGAAACAAAATCAATTAATTCCGGCTTTATTCCATGTTTGACACGAATTCGCAATCTATCTAGTTCCTTTTTGAGGTCTGGGCGTTCAAAAATTCTATATATCTCACCAGCTGCATATAAAATCCATTCAGCTCGTGAAACAATATTTGCGATGTCTCCTAAACCTATTGAATATTTTTCGGTAATTTGTTTTTCCGGAACTTCATTAATCCAATTTAACAATAATTCAGTTGTTTTTATTTCAGATAGGAACCAATCATCATCTATACTATAATCAACGTTTACATCATATATTAACTCATTCTTGTGATCATATGCAAACTTATGCAATTTACCTCTTTCATGAACTCGTACGTATATTGTATTTACATCTGGTGTGTGCGAAACCAATGATAAATATGAAAAATCTGTAATATTTCGATGCTTTATATATTCTAGTGATTCTTTTATTATTATTGCAGTCATTGGATCTATGTATAGCTGTGAAACTCTTTTTCCAAATTTTGTAGCATAAAATTTTGAATCTGAAATTTCAATTAAAGCGTGTAAATTCAAAAACTCTAGCGCCTCGTCAATTGCTACGTCTAATACATAAATGTCGTTTTGATAAGCGTAAAATGTTTGATTGAGTAGGTCCTTTAATTCATCTCTATCATTAGCAAATTCTCCTGCGATTACTCCTAAAAGATGCGTTCGTAATATAGATTCAGTAGCTAATTTCGAACTAATTCTCTCGACTTCGCCTGAAATGTAATTATCAAATAAGAATTGGAATTCCCTATCATTTTTTGCTATTAGTACGCTTTCTCCTTCTTTATCATATTTCGGTCTTCCGGCTCTTCCAGACATTTGTTTAATCTCAAGTATAGGTATTGGAATCAATCCATAATTCATATCATATCTCTTGTAATCTCTAATAATTACGCGTCTTGCTGGAAGATTAACCCCTGCTGCTAACGTTGGTGTTGCAGTAATAACCTTCAATATGTTTGATTTAAATAAGCGTTCTACTATTTGTCTCTCTTTATTGGATAAGCCTGCATGATGAAATGCAACGCCTCCAGAAGTATATTTTCTAAGTTTTTCTAAAATGTCTGTATCTATCAGGTCATCATTTGAAAATGATTTTTCTACTTCTTTTATGTCATCTTCAGACATGTATTTCTTAACGGTTTTTGATAAAACTTCTGCTAATTTTACTGATGAACTTCTTGTATTTACAAAAACTAATGCTTGTCCCCCTTGTGATATGCAATCATCTACTAATGCTAATACAGAGTTTTTATTTTTTTTAAGCCGTTTTGTACTGCCATCGTCATAATAAATGTATGAATCCAAATAAACGCCTTCCTTAAGTGGTACTGGTCTCCAATTCGATTGGACTAATTTCGCATTGATCCATCCTGCTAATTCTTTTGAATTACTTATTGTTGCGCTTAGAAATACGAATCTAATATCTTTTAGTAACTTTCTAATTTTTGTAATGGTCATTTCCAATGTTGGACCACGTAATGGATCTGTAAGCAGATGTACTTCATCAGCTACGATTGTTCCAATTTCTTTCAACCATTTTGCTCTGTGTCGCATTAACGCATCTAGTTTTTCTATTGTTGCTACTATAATATCATAGTTCTCTAATTCTGGATCTTCTGAATCATAGTCTCCCATTGTTAATGCTACACGCAATCCTATTTTTTCATATTTTTTAAATTCTTCAAACTTTTCTGATGCTATTGCTCTTAGTGGTGCCATGTATATAGCTTTTCCATATCCATTCAAAATATCATGAACCATTGCCAATTCAGCAACTAATGTTTTTCCTGAGCTAGTTGGTACTGCAAGTACTATGTTTTTGCGTTCTAAAAGACCTGCTTGGACTGCCTTTGCTTGCGGTGGAAATAAATCTTCTATTCCTGATTCTATTAGTATCTGTACTACTCGTTCATTTAGTGGTAATTCACTCAGTTTCAAAATAATGTCACCTATGCTTTACTGATATATCCCGGACGGGGTTCATAAAACATACCATCAAGTTTTAGCTGATCTATGCTTCGAATTACGAACTCTTTATCTATGCCTTCATTTACTGCCTTATCGATAATTTGATCAACTGGAACTGGCCCATCCAGCTCGAGTTGTAATTGTTCTATAATTTCGACAATTTGTTGTGTTTTGTCGCGTTGGGACTTGCTTCTTCCTGTATATATTGTATCAATATCAAATTGTCCTGTTTCCGGATCTATTCCAACTGCTTTTAGCGATTCAGTTACTAAATCAATTACTGCTCTCGCATCTTCTCTAGTAACCTCATCTCTGAGTGCCATTCTTGCGCGTGCTTCCGCAAGTCTGATAACTGCTTCTAATTGTCTCGCAGTGATCGGTACTGGTGAGCCTTCTGCTTCTCCTGATGAACGCATTTTAATGTAGAAATTTTCAATTTCTTCAGCGGCTTCTGCTGAAATCACTGGTTTTACATTTTTGGTTGCGTATGCAATATATTTTCTTAAGAATTCAGGAGGTAATACAGGAGGCAATTCTTTACCTTTTGTTTTATGTAATCCGAGAATATGGCGTGCAAGTTCGCGGTCCTTTTTAGTATCCGGCTTATCGATCATTATAAAGATTAAATCAAAACGTGAAAGAATTGTGACTGGCAATTTTAGATTTTCTGCAACTGTCAGATTTGGATTGTATCGCCCCATTATTGGATTTGCTGCTGCAAGAATTGATGTCCTGGCATTTAGTGTTGCGACAATTCCTGCTTTTGCTATACTTACTGTATGTTGTTCCATGGCTTCATGTATGGCGCTTCTATCACTTGCTTCCATTTTATCAAATTCATCAATACATGCTACTCCTTGATCTGCAAGGACTAATGCACCAGCTTCTAAAGTCATAGCTCCAGTTTCACTATCATGAACTACAGCTGCAGTAAGTCCCGCTGCACTTGTACCCTTTCCTGAAGTATACAACCCTCTTGTGGCTAAGGTGGCAACATATTTTAGTAGTTGGCTTTTTCCAGTACCCGGGTCTCCTACCAATAGTATATTTGATTTTCCTCGAATTTTTGTTCCATCTGGAAGTACTTTTGGTACTCCTCCAAATAACATTAATGTGACTGCTTCCTTAATTTTTTCATTTCCATGAATTGAAGGTGCTAATGATTGAGTTATTTTTGTATGTACAAAAGGATCCTTTGATAATTCTATAATTTGTTTTTCATCTTCTTCTGATATCTGTAAGTGTTCGAATTCTTTCTCTGAGACATCTACTCCATTAGCCTCAATAAATACATGAAAAGTAGCTAATTTTCGTGCGCCTGTAAAATCAGGTGCAGACCTTAATATTCCTACTATTCTTACTAAATCTCCAGGTCTACATGTGTCGACTAAATCATCAGTAAATATTACATCTAATGAACGTGGCATTTGTCCTGGTGGCAGTTCATCGGGAGTCTCTTGAATTCTAATTTTCTGCCAATCAATAAATTCAGATTCTTCTATTATTAGCTTAAAAGGACCCTTTTTCCTACATGCAGGATTAGGGCAGACCATTGGTGGAGTATAGCGACCCTCTTCTTGGGGGATTCTAATTTTCTCACCACAATGTCCACATTGAAAAACACCATTAACAAGTAAAGGTTTGACTTGAGATGCTCTCATTAAGATACCTTCAACACGAATTAGTTTTCCAATGTGGTTTGCTCTTATTTGGCGTAAGGGAACATATGTTTCAACATTTCTAAATCGTAAATGAAGATTTGCAGTATTTTCTGCATACTCTTCATCATGTATCTTTAATACTTCTCTAAGAGCGCTACTTCCAACTCTCAACATACTATCCGGTTCAGAAATTGTCTTTCGAGCTAGCTCCGGATCAAATCGTAATAGGTCATCGAAATCTACATATAATGAAATTTCTCCACTGGTTGGGAGCTTTGCAATTTTATTTCTGTATATGTATTCTCCGCGCTCATCTCTACACATTTTGAGAAAGTTTACAAAGCGTTCTTCAGGATCAAAATTAAACTCAAAGTCCTCCATTTTTCATATTACACCTGTTTGGCTATCATTATTAAGATACTTAACTTTTTTATATAAAGATATCATAATTGGAAAATCAAGTTTCTTCTAAGAAATTCTTCCAAGTTGATAATACAGTTGATAAAATTTTCACAATTGTTTTTTCTTCTTCTGTCATTCGGTTCATTTGTTCTCTTGTTGGCTCTCCTGCGTGAGCTATTTTTAATAATTTTGCTGCGCGCTTTAAGGAAATGTCGAAAAGTAATGATGCAATCTTTTCATATTGGTGCATAATCATAGGCTCTGGATTTTTTCTTGAGCGCTCAATTATGATTTTACGATATAACGTTGTTGCAAAGTATAGATCCTTATCAACTTCTTGTAGTCTTGAATTATTAATCTCTTTGAAATTTTCTTTTTCTAAATCTGATAAAAATTGTAAAATTGATATTTTTGGCTCTACAATTTCTTCTGATATCAGATGTTGTGTTATCCACCATTCTAAATTTACTTCGCTTCCCTTTTGATATGGTCCTATTTTTATTCCTGCTAAATTAATTTCATCAATTGGTTGTTTGAATATAACTGGAATTTTCTCATGTGATATTTTAAACCATATTCGTTTCAATTGTTTTGTAATGTTGGTGTTTAAATTATTATTCATGATTCTAAATATAGACTTGATTAAATTTAAATTCAATGATATACTTTCTCTTATTGAATAATATTTTATTTGATGAGGCTGCTGAAAAATGGAATCCACTATCTGGACTGAGAAATACCGCCCTAAACAACTTGATGAAATTGTTGGGCAAGATGCAATAGTCAAACAACTAAAGAAAATGGTGGAGCAAAAAGATCTTCCGCATTGTTTGTTTTCTGGACCCCCCGGTACAAGCAAAACTACTACAGCTTTGTGTATCGCGCGTGAGCTATATGGTGAGGAAACATATCAATATAATTTTATGGAATTAAATGCAAGTGATGAGCGTGGAATTGGCGTTGTACGAAACAATATTAAAAAGTTTGCTAGGGCGCTTCCTGTTGGTGATGTACCATTTAAAATATTAGTCCTTGATGAAGCAGATCATTTAACTTCTGATGCGCAGCACGCCTTAAGACGAACAATGGAAGAATATTCTTCGACTTGCAGATTCATACTTATTTGTAATTATTCATCGAAAATAATACCTCCCATACAAAGCAGATGTGCTATTTTCAGATTTAATGCATTATCTGATGAATCTATTTCGGAAAGATTAAACTACATTGCTAAAAAAGAAAATATAAATCTAACAAAAGATGGACTTGGTGCAATTCTATATGTTTGTGAAGGGGATATGAGGGTGGCAATTAATTTACTTCAATCTGCAGCTGCTTTAGATTCTAATATCACAGCTGAAAATGTATATAAGGTCGCAGGTCGCGCATCACCAAAAGATATTGAAAAATTGGTAAACACATCAATTCATGGTGAATTTGAATCTGCATTACAAATTATAGACGATCTAATTATTGGGCAGGGTATTTCTCCGGAGGATTTGTTAAAACAAATACATCTTGCAGTAAAACAACTTGATATTGAAGAATCTAAAAAAATTAAGATATTACATGAAATTGGAAACATTGATTTTCAATTAAGTCAAGGTGCATCTGGTAAAATACAGATCTCTTCATTAATCGCATTTATGGCTCAACTGAGATGATATACATGAATTCTGGTTCAATTCCATGGGTTGAAAAATATAGACCTAGCAATCCTGGTGAATTTATAGGGCATAAAGACAAGCTATCGCAATTAATTAGATGGATAAAATCATGGTCTCCTAAAAAGGCACAAAAAGCTTTAGTTATATTTGGGCCTCCTGGAATTGGAAAGACGTCAATGGTCTATGTTGCTGCAAAGTCGCTTGGTTATGAAGTAGTTGAATTTAATGCAAGTGATACAAGAAATAAGGAGTCTATACTATCTACAGTTCTTGAATCTGCTTTAACTCAATCTTTCTGGAATGAACATCGCGTTATTCTGCTAGATGAAATTGATGGGTTATCTGGTTCTCTTGACCGTGGTGGTTTTAAATCACTTAAAGAATTAGTTGAAAAAACGCAACATCCTATAATTTTTACTGCAAACGAATTAGATCGTTCGCAAACAAAATTCTTAGGAAAGTTCTCATTAATTATTGAATTAGCGCCTCTTTCAAAATCAAATGTTGTTGAAATTTTAAAGAGAATATGTAATGCGGAGCATATCGATGTTTCTGATGAAATTTTAGAAAATATTGCTAATAGATCAAATGGGGATTTGAGAGCTGCAATTAATGATTTACAGTCTCTAATTATACATGATTCTTTTGTTGATCGTGATACATTCAGAGAGCAACAATTAACTTTAGAGGATGCAATTAAGAATTTACTATCGCTCAAAGAAATTTCTGAATTTAAAGCTCTAAATCTTGATACAGATCCTGATACTACTCTATTATTGCTCTATGAAAACTCTTTGCTAAATGGCATGTCATTAGAAGATGCGCTTGTAGTGATTAAAAACATATCCCTAGCAGATCTATATTTACAAAATATTTCCGAAAATATGAATTGGAATTTATTAAAATATATTTATGAATTCCTTGTTTTGGCATTAATGCGATCTAATAAATATCCTCATAAAAAAATCATTACGGAATCCGAATGGCCATTATTAGTATATATTGGAAGAAGAAAAAGTGACAAGGATTTGTTAAATAAGCAATTAATTGCTGATAAGCTACATTTGTCATTAAATGAAGTAAATTCTCTTTATGCGCTATTTAAAATAATCCTTACCAAAATTCCCAAAAAGCAAATAGCCGATTGGCTAAATGTCGATGAAAAACAAATAACTATTACATAAAGTCATTAATTTTTTTCATAATGTTTAAGCCTTGTTCTAAATTAAATATATATGAATTTACTAGTTGTTTTATGCGTTTAATTCCTTTTTTATTGATCGTAAAATTAAACTTTGTTTCTATGTCCCATAGAATTAATCCATTGGCTGGTACTGGCTGAAAACCCTTCTGTGGCTTTGATTTTAAATTTATGATGTCCCGTAAAGTCTCAATATTAAGTTCATTTGAGCCTACCTGAATTAGTGCTCTTATTATCTTTCTAACCATCATCCATAAAAAATTTCGTCCACGTATTTTGAATTCAATATATGTGTTATTTTGAAAAATCTCTAAATTGTGTATTATAGTTACCGGATTTTGATCGTTTCTTGGTTTTGCAAAATGTGAAAAATTATGTTCTCCTATGAATTCATTTGCAGCTATTCGCATTTTTTCAAAATCTAAACTTACATTCCATGTTGGATAAAAATATCGATATGTTCTTGAATTTACGTCTCTTCGTGGATTAAAATTAGGCGGTACTTTTGTCCATGCCCATACAATTATGTCTTCTGGAAGCTCAGTATTTAATTTTTCAGGATAAAACATCTCGCCTTTAATTGGTAAAACTACAATTTGTCCTAAGCTGTGCACCCCTTTATCTGTTCGTCCTGAAAATTTTACTTTACCATAATTTTCTGCATTATATTTATTTACAGCCTTTTGTAATTCCCCTTCTATGGTCCTCAAACCCGGTTGCATTTGTGAGCCATGATATTTTGTCCCTATGTAAAACACTTTGACGGCAACATTCATGGTTCCATGAATAATTCTTTTTTATTTTAACTTATCTATTCCCATGATTCAAAAAGTTTCTTTAATGCGCGTCCTCGTAGGTCATCACTATTAAATTTATAGATCCGAATTCGTCCAAATGTTTTTTCAATTACGATTCCAGATCTTACTAAAATTTTAAGATGCTGCTTTGCCGTCGCATGATTTAATCCTGCTCTTTTTGCTAATTCTGAAATATTAAGTTCACCCGCTTTTGCTAGTTCTGAAAGAATTTTAACTCTTCCTCGTGATGATAATACTTCTTCTATCGGTATTTTTGTAGTTTCTACTTTGCTCATATATATTCCCCTGATTTCATATATTTTGTTAGTATACGTTCTAGTTGTTCTGCAGGAATTTCAGGTAGTCCAATTAATGTTGTTTTTCCTCTATATCCTTGGCCTGATATTTTTGTAGATATTATCCCATGGTGTTCTAACTCTTGAATTTGTGTCCATACCTGAGTATGGGCTCGTGGCTTTATAGAGTATTCTTCACTAACTATTTGATACATTTCTTCTAATTCGCCAATTGTTATGTATGCTGATTTTTTGTTTATTAATTGCCTTGCGATCGATAATAGTAAAACTCTTTGTGAGTCTGAAAGTGCATCTAAGATCTCTTTTCTAATTTCTGGATGTATTTCGGATTTTGCAAGTCTTACAAATTCGGGATATACGCGTTCAGCGTTATTTGAATCTGCATATTTTCCCGCTTTCCATAGTAATTCTATGGCATAGCGTGCATCACCCATATCTGATGCAATATCTGCAATTAATGAGATTGTATCTTTTGGAACTGTATTGTCCCTAAATGCGTATTGAACCCTTAAGTTTAAAATATCTTCAAGCTGTGATGCTGTATATTTTTCTAATTTCATAACATTCTTTTGAAATGTACTTAATGTACTTGAATCTAAGACATTTAGAAACGTAGTATCTCTTACTATTGTAATTAAGGATAGCCTTTGTGGCGCATTTAGACGATCATCAGTTAAACGTGTAAGATCGTAAATTAAATCTGGACCCCTTGTCCTCACTAAATAATCAACTTCATCTAACGTAAGTACCAAATGTCGATCTTCTGCTTCTAATATATCTATTAGCATATGTAATAATTCAGAAGGTGAAAAGCCACGTTTTGGAATATTCTTATCATAATGTCTTAATATCGTTAAAAGAACTAAATATTCTGTTTTTTTACTTCTACAATTAATATGTTTATAATCAATTCGTAAAGACCGTTTTCTTGCAGAATCTTCTATCATTGCCCCAAAATATTTAGTAACTGCAGTTTTTCCAGTTCCTGTATTTCCATGTATTAGTACTTTCTGACTAGTATTACTTGGGGACTCTATTACTGATTTAAAAATTCGAGCTAATTGTCTCAAATGTTCTTCTCTATGTGGCATTGTTTGGGGTACATATTCAATATCCAAGTACCGCTCGCCTTTCGGTCTGAATACCGATTTTCTATGTAGCTCTTCTTCAAGAAAATTGGTCGACACTTTTTATCCCATTAATACTTTCTTTTATCTCTAATAAGTTTTATGTAAATTGTATGTTTTAATATACAAATAACAGAGAGATATCCGAAAATATTTTTAAAAGATGACGAGTTCAATACTCAAGATCTTAATCATCGAATTTTAAATTCTCATAGGGGTCTTTATTTCATCACTCGTCATCTACCTGATATTTTCAAAAATAGTTTTTATAATGTTTTGCCATACAAAATTTGGTGGTGCGGTTGCCGGGATTTGAACCCGGGTTGGAAGCTTGGGAGGCTTCCGTCCTAGACCAGTCTAGACCACAACCGCTTATTTTCATCAAACATTGATAGTGTTTTAAAATTTTTCATATAAAAAAGGAAAAATAAAAGTTAAGAATTTAATGTTATTGTAGGTCTGCTTCTTTCAGATTCTTTGCCTGTGCTTGCCATATTGGGCCCATATGTTGCATAACTAGTTTAATTATATTTTCATCTTCTGAGACGATCGCCATGTTTTCTTCATCTTTTTGGGCTGCAGGACCTAATAGTACTTCTTCCGCATCAATAACACAACTGTAATAGTCGCGTTCTTTTCTATCTCTGACTCTTATGTTTCCTTGTTGTACTAATTGTAATGCAGTTTTCTTATCTTTTTGAGTTACATCAAATACTATTTCTGTTCTAACAGATTTCTTCATTTTTAGAATTAAATCTACTGGAACATCTGCTATTGTAGGAACAACAAGAAGCATATGTGATTTGGCTCTTTTGATCATATCCTTTATGTGTGCCATTATGCCACTGCGTGTTACGACTGTCCATGTTTTCTTGGTATGAACTGGTTTAATATCAGCTACTTCATCCCAAATTGTCTTTAGTAATTTTGATAGTTCATTTGAGTTATTCACGGCTTCTCTCATATTTGCAGTGATTTTTCCTAGTGCTTCGTCTGAGAAAATATGTAATAATCCACTATTTGCTTCATTGACTGCCGTAAGATACTTTTCTTTTAATTCATTAGACAATTCTCCGAATACAGAAATTTGAGTACTTATTTGATTTAGTATGAATTCTTTTGAGGTCGTCAATGTTAATTGTACATTCTTATTCATGTTTTGTATTCCTGTTCTACTATCCTGACTTATGTTAGTTAATGCTTCTCTCAGGTTTGTTATTGTATTATTTGATACTTCTGTTGTTTTCTCAATTCCACTATCTAATGTATTGGAAATTACTTGTTTGTATGTTGTTATATTTTGATCTAAAGTGTTGTCTAATGCATTGATTGTATCTGTAATTCTTACAATTCCTTGATCAATCGTTTCTGAAATCGTAGCTTTTGAATTTTCAATATGCGTATTTAGCTTTTCTTGTGATTCATTGGCTTTATTGTCTACATTATCTTTTGTTGAATTTACGGTTGAAGTCAAAGATGTTGTTATTTCATCTGAAATATCTGAAACTATGTTTTGCATATTATTTGCAAATGAATTTACAAATTCAATTTCCTCAGAATGGGTAGAACTAATTTCTTCAATTGCGTTTTCTGTATTTTGTGACAATTGCGTTTTCATTGTATTTTCTACTGATTCTGTATCCGATTCAAGTTTTGTAGCAATATTATTTGTCTCATCAATAAGTTGATTATGTGTTTCAGTTATGGTATTATCTATACTCTCAAGTGTTTCTGTAAGTGTACTACATAAATCATTGGTGTTTGCATTTAATGTAGTTTCTAAATTGTTTATTTCTTGATGCATATTATTACGAAATTCTGTAATTTCGGTATTGACTGTATTCAAATAATTATCAAAAGTCTTGTTTTGTTGTTGAATTCTATTTGAGACAAATGTGTCTATATCTGATTCTAATTCTATAATCTTCGAGTTTAAGTCTTCCTTCGTATTTGTTAAGGTTTCTTTAGTCTTCGCTATGTATGTTTCTATTGATGTATTCAATGTTTCAGTCTGTTGTTTTGTTATTTCTTTGATCTGTATAATTCCGTTGTCTTTTTCATCTGCTATACTCTTATTCATTTGAGTGATGTATTCCGAGATCACATTATTTGTAGAATCTCCGAATGAAGTTAATTGTGCCACCATATCATTAAATTGTATTGAAATGTTTTGCATAATTGTTTCAACAGTTTCCGCAACAATTTTTTGAATTGTTTCTTTCATCTTTTCTATTTGTTCTGATATCATTCGTGAGGATAGTTCGATTTTTTCTTTTTCTGATGATATTGTTATTTCCATTTTACTTCTGAGATCTTCTGATAACTCTCCTGATTTTTGTGTTAAATTATTGGCAATATTTTCAATTGTAGTTTGAGATGTTTGTGTTGTGTTGTTAATTAATTCTGTAAGAATCCCTTTTTGTTCTTCAGTTTTTTCTGAGGATATTGTATACAATTCATCAAATGTGGTTCCAAGTGTAGCTTGAAACATCTTTACTAGTGCAATTTCTTTTGTTTTAGAATCATTTAATGATTCTTCAAAATTAGATTTCGTATCTGTAATGGTTGCTTGAGTTTTTTCAATTAAACTTCTAGACAAAACTGATGCGGCTTCTGACGCATTCTTAGATGCCACCGCAATTTTTTCGATCTGTGTCTCTTTTTGTTGATTTATATTTTCTTTTCCATTTTGTATTAATGATGAACTAGTCTCAAGGAGGGTTTTTATTTTATCTGTATTCATTTGTTTGAATGTGCCAATATTTTCAGATACTGTTTCCTTGAATTTAGTTATCTCATTATTAATTGCTTGGTTATATTGTGTCAACAAATTCTTTAACGTGTCAGTTGAGGTTGATATTTTTGAGGTTAGTTTATTTTGTTCATCTTGAATATTTTTGCTAAGGTGTGTATTCATTTTTATAATATGTTCTTTCGATGTATTATGAAACATATCTAATTCTGATTTAAAATCGTTTTGTATAGATGTAATAAAGGCTGCAGTATCTGAACTTATTGAATGTAAATTATCATTAATTGATGTTTTTAATTCTGTAGATTTCTGATTTATATCTTCTGCAAAGTTATTTAGCTCAGTTTTTATTTCCTGATTTATTGTTGATAATGTTTCATTTCCTTTTTCTTTCAATGATTCGAAATTTTGAATTATTGTTTCTTTGAATGTGTTTATAGTATTTTGTATGTATTCATCATTATTTGAGATCGTAAGTGAAATCTTCTCTATTGTTTCCTCGTTTATATTTTCAACTTCATTTTTCTTATCTTCAATATGTTTTTTAATTTGTTCAATTGCTGCATCAGATTTTTCCTTTTGTGTTTGGATTGCATTATCTGTTATTTCATTAATATTCTGTTTAAGGTCCTGCATTAGTGAATTCAAATTTTCTCTGTATGTTTCAACTTCTTTTGTAAGTTCTTTCTCAATCGTGTTCATTTTATTACCAAATTCTGTTAAAATATCTGAAAATCCCTTAAATGGAGGTTGTGCTCTATACCGTGCAATTATCCCTTCAATTTTGTATATGAGATTTTTATCAATTAACGAATTTAGTGCTTGATCTACTTTTTCAAGGGGCATGCCGGTATATGCTACTAAATCACCCGCCGTTGTGTATCCCATTACAAGCGTCCAAATATATGTGTCTATTTCTTCATTAGTTAAGCCTAATTTTTCAGAAAGCATTTTTGATAGTGTTTCCTTCACTCCTTTTCACTCTCCAAATAAAATATGTTACATTTATTATTTAATTTGCATTATTAAGACTTTTTAGAAAAATTAAGTATTTTTTTTCTTTATTATATGATAAATTGTTCTTATGGGAATATCAAAAGATTGGGAAATTTCCGATACAGATTTTCCGGAGTTATACTGCTCTTTGATTTTTTTTACAGTCTCATCAGAATACTTCTGGCTCCGTCCTTTAGGTTTATGTAATGGCAGAATTTTTATATTTGCAAGATTTGCAATTTGAATTACAGCTTTTGATAATTCCTTAAATTTTCCTGTTGGGCAATAAATACGTTTTAAGTTTGGGAATTCATTTGCTAAAACAAATAAAATTTCAACTGTTGGTCTTATACTTATATATATGTTCTCAAAGCTATGGTCTTTTTGATTTTCTAATGCTGCCAATAATTCATCTCGATTGTTTACTATAATTTGATATATTTGAGATATATTCTCACTTTCATAATTTTCAATTTTCTTATAATCCGCACTATGTTTTTTTGAAGCGTAATCTTTTATTGCTTTAATTACTTGTTTTGCTAGTGATGTCTTTATATCAAATTTAGGTAGCTTTTCATAATCTATGTTTAGAAATGATGTTGGGAATCCCAATAATCTCAGCTTAAAAAGTGTATCATTAAATTCATCCTTACTTATTTGATATACTTTTAAGAGTTCGTTAATATCATTGTTCGTCGTTAAGTATATGGATATCAAACCCAATGTCGGATCCTTGAAAATATGTATTTTCCGAAGATCGGCATCATATTTCTCTTCTAAGTGTAGCTTTAATAATAATGAATTAATATTTAGTTCATAGGGTATTATCTTGATTTTCGTGTTGCCAAGGTGTTCTTTCAATAAATTCTTCATTTCA
Source organism: uncultured archaeon (assembly GCA_964589775.1). Lineage (GTDB taxonomy): Archaea > Asgardarchaeota > Thorarchaeia > Thorarchaeales > CAZPUN01 > CAZPUN01. The sequence continues at coordinate 9,130 of CAZPUN010000012.1, read as the reverse complement.
TCTGTCGGAACACTTGCTAAATATGGAAATTGACCTGAATATCGTTCGCGAGTTCGCTTAGAATTTAATATATAATGTCGTATAATATCCCAAATTAGAATGTGCTTGATAGTATCTGGCTCGTATTTTTCAGAAAATGTTTTGCAATATGATATCGCTAATGCGGTTCTAGAATATTTATTATGAACGAGTGCACGTTGTGTTTTATAAAACCTAATTCTTAAAACTCTCGCGTTTTGGCCAAAGTTTGCTTTAATTATTTTATCTATTTTTCGTTTAAAATTCTTAGGAATTGTTATGGCAACAGTTGAAATTTTCTGCGTTCCGTTTTTACTATGGATAACTTTTATTATTGCTAAGCGAGTTTCATTTTTTTGAGTTTCTGCAAGTAAATGTAGTATTGTTTGTATGCATTTTCGTTCATTTTTATTTAATAGTTCTCTAATAATTCGTAAATATTCTCCTTCAATTGGCAAGTTTTTAATTAGTGCTAATCTACTTTTAGTATATGCTTCATATTTTTTGAAATTCTCAATATCTTTTATCCTTTTTATTATTGGGACGTATTCATCAATTATCCCTTCCGCAATTCTTAACGCAATAATTGATGATTTTAACTGATCTATTGCAGCATTACGTTGCGTTTCTTCTCTTTCAAAACTCCTTATTTGACGTAATTGATCTATATCTCTTTGCTCTGAATCATATTTCATTCTTATTGAAAAGGGACTAATCGTAGAATGTATAATATGTCCTTTCAAATCTTTTAGTTCTATTTGCCACTTCTTAAGTTGTTTTTTCACTTTTATAGGATTCTCTATTATTGTGTTTATATCAATCGATTTTATTTCTTTAGAGATCTCTTTTAAAACCCTAAATGTTTTTGCTATACTATGTATTTGTGTCATTTTCAATCCATTTATAACATAATTTTTGAGATATTACATTGTATATATTACATCTAAGTATTTATAATTAAAGGCGGTGCCTGTATGAACTCTACAAATCCCTTTGCTAGAATTGGAACCATAATGACTTACGAACAAATTATGGATTATGCTATCGGTAGATTACGTAAGATGAACTTTAAATTAAGGCCCCGCCTTAAAGCTATTCGTGTTGCTAGATTTAAAGAATACGAACGGATTACATACTTATCTGAACTTATTTCTAGCAAATTATTTGATATTGTAAAATATTATCCTTCATTAGATCATTTACATCCATTTTATATTGAACTAGCAGATATTTTAATCGGTCTTGATAAATTAAAACAAGCTTTAGGTGCCGTAAATGGGGCTGCGAAAGCCATTATTGGGCTCGGAAATAAATATGGTAAATCTGTAAAATATGCGAAAACCCCTGCAGAAGCTGCAAAAATAAGACGTGCCGCACTAGGCCGTATGGCATCTGTCCTAAGAAAAACTAATGATAAAATATTATTACTCATCGAAGCAAAAACAATTTTATCGAAGCTTCCCAGTATTGATCCTCTTGTTCCAACAATTGTATGTTCTGGAAGTCCTAATGTTGGCAAGTCTACATTAGTTCGTCAAATTTCAACTGCAGAACCTGAAATTGCATTTTATCCTTTTACAACAAAATCAATAATTGTAGGACATACTATTGTTAATGATAAACGAATACAGATTGTAGATACCCCCGGTATATTAGATCGTCCTCCTAATGATCGCAATGTTGTGGAAAAGCAAGCAGTCGTTGCATTAAAATATCTTGCGAACGTGATCATACATATAATAGATCCATCAGAAACCTGTGGATTTCCTATTGATGATCAAATTAATCTTTATAATGAGATAAGGCGAACATTCCCTACTATTCCAATAATTCCTATTTTAAATAAAATAGATCTTGCTTCAGATATTCAAATAACTCGAATCAAAGAAAAAATTCCCGAAATAAAATTTGAAATAATTGCTGAGAAAGGATATGGCGTTAATGAGCTAATGAAATATGCACTTGATCAAGTGCAAATTGTTTCAGAATAGATTGTTCCTCATTTACGTTTGACAATAATTATTGTAGCACCATTTTCTTTTTTAAGTGAGATATCCGTGCCTAGTAGTTTCCTTACAATTGTAATATTTGTTGTCAGATGATTTGTTATTTTTGAGACACCAATTTTACTCGTGTCTTTAGCGAGTGCTAAAAATGGAATTAGCATATCTCCCACATGATAGTCAAATGCCATTTTTGTTTCTAGGCTTTCGATTATTTTTTCAGCTGCTTCTTGTCCGACAACTTCAGCTCGTTTTCCTTTTGAGCCTAGTGCATCTCCTCCAATTGCTACTAATTCTTGAGAATTTGCCCAGATACAAATGCCACTGCCAAGTCCTCTAAATTCTTTTGATATGTTGTGCTCTATCTTAAAGTTTACATTTGTATATCCTGCAGTCATTAAAATTTCTTTAGCACTTTTTGCTTGTCGTTCTGCAATGTGTTTTGGTAGGTTCGTAGCATGTGAAATACCGCTAATATACACAATATCTGGTCGGTAAATAGCATTAATTTGCTTTATTTCCGAGGTTCCTTTTACTTTTATGAATACCTCGCCTCCACCTTTCGGATAATATCCCCTTTTTTTAAGTTCTAACTGTATGCTTATTCCCATTCTTCTCAGAACAGGAAATAACACATGATCTAAGTAATCAATCGGTGGGCTCCATGCTACATCTGTGCCACCAATTAGGTGAATGTCAAATAATCCATCAATTTTAGAAATAGCTGGTAAAATTGCTTGAAGTACTAAGGATATGCTTCCAGCTGTTCCAATATTAAATGAGTACTTACCCGGTTTTGGTTTGCCCGGATAGAATGTGATTTCTTTTGACCCTTCAAAAACATTTTCTGTTCTAGAATTTGAAATTTCTTTAAGAGCATTTATTGCTGTTATGTGTTGCGGTCTTAATCCGCCTCCTTTTGGTCTGTTCTTACGTATATTATATATTTTTACAGGCTCTCCAGAAATTATTGATAATGCTATGCTTGTTCGTAAGATCTGGCCACCACCTTCACCTAATGCGCCATCAATTTCAATCATTTTATTTCTGTTCTCCAAATAGTTCTATTATGCGTAAATCTAACCTTTTCTTTTTAATTAACTCAGCTGTTTTTGGAGGTACATATTGTTCCCAATTTTCTTGTTTTGCGATTTTTTTGCGGATTTCTGTACCTGATATGTGCGCTCGGTCTAATAATCGTGTATGCTGGACTTTTATCCCTTTGTCTGTAAATAATTTTTCTACTAATTTATTGTGGGTAAATACAACATCGAATGATGGAACTAATGACTGAACGTGTGCAACCCATATTGGATGTATTCCGGTATCTGGAACTGGGATTATATAAATCGCTTCAAATGGAATGTTTTCATCAAGTAGTGTTTCTTTTATTATTTCAATTCGTTCTCCTGCAGTGAATGGATTATGTTCTGTATGGCTATATTGCGCGCTGCCGATCATAATAATTAATTCATCAAATTTTTCAAGTATTTGCTTAACTGTCGAAAGATGTCCTTTATGGAATGGCTGGAATCGCCCAACAAATAATGCTCTCATATTTTTGCACCTATGACAATAAAGATTTATATTATTATTATCTTTTATCATCAAAAACATTTTATGTACTTCGCGAAATTTTATGGATGATGAGTGCGATGAGTTTCGAACGTCTTGATATGATACCGGGAATTGGTGAGAAAACTGCTACAATTCTAAAACAATATTTTAAATCTGAAAAAAGAGCAATTCGTGTTATTGAAGATGCAAGAGTTGATATCTTATCTGCTATTCCTGGAATTGGCGCACGACAAGCTGTAAATATTGTAAAAAGTGCATTTGAAGTAAAGTTTGGGGTATCTTCAAAAGATGTTCTAAAAACTAAGGATATCAATAAAATATATGAACAAATTTTAGGTATCATACAAGACTTTGCATCCACTCAATATGCGCGTGATAAGTTACTTCTATACTTTCCTTTGCCCCCCTCAAAAATGGATGAGATTCTCGAACGGCAAAAATTCTTTGGTGATAGTCTTAATCTTCTTCGTTCGATATCTCCTGAAATTGAAAAACAGTTAGTATCTAAACTTCGTAAGATCCGTGCATTACGCCGTCGTATTCCCCCTCGACGAATTCCCGGTAGAGCTATTATTACATATAACCGCGATGTATATGATAAACTTCTAGAACAAGATGTTGATAAATGGTGCAGTGTATCGCTTTTAGATAAGGGTGAAAATCCCGCGGATTATGCAGAAGGTTACAATTTAGTATTTCTAATTCCTGGAAAAGGTGAATCCATGCTAGAATATAATTTGGATTATATTGAAAATATTGAAGTTCTACCGTCTGATTGGAATTTAGAAATGATTCTTCCTGAAAAAATTATATCTTTCTATGCAATCAATTATGAAATTATAAAGGCTGCAATTGAAATTAGTGAAATTTTAATGGGCTTTCCCGAATCTGATAGTTTAAAGAAGTTTAAAGATCGATTGGATATTGAAAAATTAAAAGTCGTATCTGAATTATTGTCTAAAATTACAAATACAGGTGAAGTAGCTCCTGGAATTGACCCTGATATTGATAGGTTTAGAAAAGCAATAAAGAATTTCGACAATACAATTCTGGATATTGAAGTTTGGGTGAATCAAGAACTTGAAAACCGTATTGCAAATAGTAAAGTATCTCTAGATGGAAAACAAATTCTTAGTATATTGCAATCCTTGGATGCTGAAGAAACGGATGCTTCTGCTTTACTTCCTGCAGAGATTATTGAAACATTTTCCGAAGTAACTCAACTTGCTGAAGACAAGCTCGCAAAAGAGCTAGGTTTAACTGTACGTGAATCTGATTGGGTTGAAGGATTGTTCTCTGAAGAAATTTCAGTTCCTATTCAATTAAATCAAAAGAAGGTATCTGATTTAGAAAACCAGATGCAAAGTTTGTATGCAATGAAAGAATATAAACAACTACGTGAATTTGCGAATGTATTGAGTGATATTCGTGACACTCTTGTTTCTATTGTACAAACATTACTTGAATTTGACTTATTCTTTACTGTAGGTAGGTTTGGTAAGGCGTATGAACTTGAGATCCCTGAGATTAATGAAAAATATACTGGGATTGGTTTTGAAGGTGGATTAAATATTCTATTGCAACAAAACTACTTGCGAGGCGGTTCAAAACCTGTACCCATTAATTATACAATTGGTACTAATCATTACCAACCTGAAGGTACAAATGGTGAACGTACGATTATATTAAGTGGTGCCAATTCTGGAGGTAAAACATCTGCATTACAAACAGTAGCTCACATTGCAATTTTGGCACAAATGGGCTTTCCAGTTCCCGCAAAGCGTGCATCATTAAGAATTTTCGAAGAACTTTATTATTTCTCAAAATCCCAAGGTATGGTAAGTGCTGGCGCTTTTGAAACAACTCTAAAACAATTTGCTAAAATCGTATCATCAAATAAATCAAAGTTAGCAATGTTTGATGAAATTGAGGCAATGACTGAACCTGGTGCTGCTGCAAGTGTTATTGCCGGGTTGCTTGAAATTCTTGAGGACTCCGAATCTACTTGTACATTGTTAGTGAGTCATCTTGCAAAGGAGATACTTGAATCAACTAAAGCACACGTTCGAGTTGATGGTATTGAGGCAAAAGGTTTAGATGATTCATTGCAATTAATTGTAAATAGAAATCCGCGATTCAATTATCTTGCAAGAAGTACTCCCGAATTAATTGTCGAACGATTGTACCGATTAGCAAATGAAAAAACAAAGTTCATTTACGAACGAATATTAGAGCATATGAAAGAAGACAAAGTGAGGAAGTCTTCGTGAAAATAGTAGTATTTGGCGATTCTCATATACCCTCTAGGGCGTCACAATTACCCACTGAATTTATTGATTATGTAAATACTGGCGATATCGACTTAGTAATAACTACTGGTGATTTAACAGATTATTCCATATTACAAGAACTTTCTGTTCCTAAAATTATATCTGTTCGTGGAAACATGGATTATGGTGATATTCCTCTTGAAGAAACAATTGAAATTTCAAATTTCAAATTTTATATCACGCATGGGCATATTGTAGGGCGTGGAAAATACAAGAAGCTCGTCAGTAGATCGAAAAATTATAACGCAAATGTTGTGGTTACTGGGCATACGCATGAACCTACAATCATTGTTATTTCTGACGTTTTGGTTTTGAATCCTGGAACTATTACTGGCGCTTATGGTGGTACTTTTCCCATTCATGATTCTACGTTTTTAGAATTGAATGTTCATAATGAACGAATTAACGTTTTACTTTTCAAAATTATTAATGGTATTCATATTAGTCTGGATAAGAATTTTTGTCTTTCCGATAAAATCATAAGGGACTGTTGATGAGTTTTGTATTATGCTATCTGACTTGACTATTGTAGTAAAGCAGGAATGTGCTGAAAAAGTTCGAAAGGCTCTCATACGTTTAAATCTTTTAGATATGGAACGAAAGCCAATTAGTCAACAAAAATTTGTGTATTTTCCGCTAATTAAAGAGCCTTCTAAGGATGTACTTGATATACTGAAACAAATATGTATTGATTTTAAAATTCTATCTTATGAGTTGCCTCAGAGAAAAAAACGATTTAAAGGGCTTGTCGAAGAATTCCGAGGGCGAATGCCTGAAGATCTGCTTAGATTTTTACCTAGATCTTTTGAATCTGTCGGGGATATTTTAATTATCGAAATTCCTAATGAAATCTTATCTTATAAATATGAAATCGGTAAAGTTTTAGTTCGATCTCTTCCAAACATTAATGTTGTCTTAATGAAATTGGGTAGTGTTTCAGGAACATTCCGAATTAGAAACTATGAAGTAATTGCAGGTGAACAAAGGACTCATACGATACATCGTGAACATGGATGTGTGTTTTATGTTGATCTATCTAAAGCATATTTTAGTCCGCGATTATCTGAAGAACACAAGCGAATTATGAGACAAGTTAAGGATAATGAAGTCGTTGTAGATCTATTTACCGGGATTGGACCTTTTGCAATTTTAATTGCCAAAAATCATAAAGCGAAAGTATATGCAATTGATCTAAATCCTTCTGCAATCGCCCTTCTTAAACGAAGTATTGAATTAAATAAGCTTGTTGGTGAAATTATACCCATAGTCGGCGATGCAAGGGAAGTCGTAAATCAAAAATTAGCAAATATTGCAGATCATGTTATTATGAATTTACCGGGGCATGCATTAGAATTCATAGATGTTGCATGTCGTTGTCTGAAACATGGTGGAATTATGCATCTATATGCTTTTATGCCTGAACCAGATCCGGAAGAGAAATTAATTCGACATGTTTCTCTTTTAGTAAATAATTTTGGTCGTCATGTGTCTAAAGTAATTAATGTCCGGCGTGTTCGCGAAAGTGCGCCTCATGAATATCATATGGCTATTGATGTTATGCTTGATTAGTAAATATATATTATTTTACCTAAAATTTTGGATTTTTCATCTTTTAGTTCTTCTATGAAACTCCGGTCTAAATCTCTTGCTGATTTATCTGCATTGATCATTAACGTTCTATCACACACAAAATTACTTTTGCGTACTACAAAGCTTATTTTGTTTTTATATGTTAATCGTGGATCTCCTCTGCCTGTAATAATTTCTTTTTTCCCATTTATTTCTAGAATTAATTTTATTATGCAGTCTTTACTTTTTGCGGCTTCTAATATATGCTTGGGAATATCATAACAGGCGATATCTGCATTTACGCCTATGATACAATCGCCTTTAATTGTAAGATCTGATTCTTTTGTAATTTCTAAAGTTGTCTTATGTGTAGCTCTAATATTTTTATGTCCAAAAGCAATAAATGTTATTGACAGTTCATTCATAACTTTAATTTTTATCTATTAATCTTTAAATTATTCGATAATAATTTATAATATGATTAGAAAATCATTATGGTGCATAATATATGACTGACAAATCCCTAAAAGAATCAAAAGAATATCTAATTCATCGTTTAAAATCTAATGGATATATTGTATCTCCTGAAGTAGAACGGGCATTTAGAAAAGTTCCGCGTGAGGAGTTTTTGCCACCACATGCAAGAAACAGTGCATATCTTGATACCCCTCTTAGAATTGGGAAAGGGCAAACTATTTCTGCCCCTCATATGTGTGCAATGATGTGTGAATTATTAAAATTAAGACCGGGCCATAAATTATTAGAAATTGGTACTGGAAGTGGTTATCATGCCGCATTATGTGCAGAATTAGTTTCATCACCTGATCCAACTCTAAATGGCAAAGTCTATACAATTGAGCGAATAGCTGAACTTGCATTACAAGCCGAACAAACATTAAATCGGTTGGGATATGGTGATATTGTAAAAGTTATCATTGGTGATGGGTCCTTAGGATATCCTGATGAGGCCCCCTATGATCGAATACTGGTAACTGCTGCAGCACCAAGAATACCTCCGCCTCTAGTTGAACAATTAGCACCTTTAGGCAGGTTAGTAATCCCTGTTGGTGAGCATGCATTTTGGCAAGAATTAATTGTTATAGAAAAAGATATTGATGGGAATCTTTCAAAATCATATCACGGTGGTGTTGCATTTGTACCCTTAGTTGGAAAATTTGGAATTACCGATTAGCTTTGAAATCATGTAAAATCACAGTGACATTTAATATATCTCCATCTTTTAGATTAAGTGTTTCTCGTAAATTAACCGGAGCTATAATTTCAGCTGTATCTTCTTCATGATGTGTACGTTCTGCTAAAACTATTGCACCTTGTACCTTATCTTCAATGGAAACAATACAACATCGCACTCTGCCAAATGTTCTATTATCTGCTTCAAATCCTTCTACAATTATTGCATTATTCTCAAGGACAGCTAGTAATTGATTTAATTCCGGTTTTCTTATGACCTTTATATTTAATGTCCCAGGATAAGGCGTAAACCCAAGTTTCTCTTTAAATCGCTCCGAATACATTTTCACATAATAAGCGCCTTCTCCGAGACCCGGTACAACTTTTCCGGTTACTTTGTATAATCGCGGTTCATTTTCGAAAACATATTTTAGACCTGTA
>CAZPUN010000011.1:0-3850 GCA_964589775.1 uncultured archaeon | reverse complement strand
TCACTCATTCTTGTGTTTATTGCATATCTTGAAGCTTTGATAAGCACAACATTTGCTCTCAAGGGTAACAAAGAATTAGCTTCGAAGCTGGATGTAACTTTCAGAATTATATACCCGGTAATTTTTATTATTATAGTTCTTGTATTTTGGGTGAAATAGAGAATTTGACTGTTATTTTTTTATGCAACAGTTTATTAATTATAATGATATTGGATTAGCCTGTAAAGACTTCAGCGTCAGGGCAAACTAGCACTTTAAAGAGGTACGCTTCATTTCAACCGACTCATAGACTTTTACCGGCAATGCTAAGCTTTTTTGATTTTTAATTTACCCTTACTTGTCCAAAAACTAAGTTGTTTTCGTTTGCCCGGGCACTAACCATATGAACTGGTGACTTTTTCCCTTTAGATTTAGCTCCTCGTAAAGCTTTACCGTCAATGGATATTACCTGTCCCTTTTTTAACCCTAAAATAGAATTTGCCCATTTTATAAAACAGGATTCGAATTCATTGCCATCTATGCTGAGAATACTCTATTTATGGTATCCTATGAGGGGATGCCATTCTCAAGCGTATGAAATTTTCTAAAGAAATCTTCTTTTGATTGAGCAAACATTTTCATTTACAACCGCATTTCTGCCCCGCAAAGAACTGAAACAATGCCGACAAGAAGGATATCAACTATGTCGTGAAGCTTGTTTATATGGCTTTTCGGGTCTTGTACCTGACTAAAAATAAGCACTAATTAATTACTTTTTTTCATTTTGTATATTTGATTTATTGTTAGGTGAATATATAAAGAATGCTTTAACTAAACAATTGATTGGCAAAATATCATTAACTTTTTATTGTAAAAAAAGTATGCGTTTGCCCTGTTGCATTGACCCATTTTTTTGTATATCTTTGCACTTCTAAAATCAAAAATACGAATACTATGAAAAAAATTCTTCTTTTCGGTTTATTACAAATTTCAATTTGGGGGGTCTCACAAGACAATTTTCCGGGCAACACATTGGATTTTGACGGAGGAGAATATGTTTACGTACCTTATAACTCTACTCTCAATCCACCTTCTTTCACGATAATGTTTTGGGCAAAAGTAGATGGAGATCAAGGAACGCAGAGATCTATAATTACCTCCCGGACGTCTACGACGGGATATATGTTTTATGCTTCCAATGATGATCACTGGGAATTTTGGTTGCGAAACGGCTCTACAACTTCGGACAAAATCGAAGGTCCTTCAATTGAACTTAACAAATGGACTTATGTTGCAGGGACTTACTCTGAGAGCAGTCAAATTATGAAGTTTTATGTCAATGGTGAGTTAGTCGGTGAGTTAACGGAGATTGATTATCATCCCAACACTTCAAAACGTACGCGTATAGGGGCGGGGAAAACCGAGAGCAATACTGCCGATTACTTTTTCAAAGGCAAAATTGACGAATTGGCACTTTTCGACATTGAACTTTCGGAGCAAACAATCAGAGAATATCAACATTTGACACGAAGTGGTACTGAAAATCATTTTGTAAGTTATTGGCAATTTAATGAGAGCAGCGGAGACGAGTTGCCGGATATGAAAGGCAATAATGATGGAGATCTAATTGATATGGAAGATGAAGATTGGGTTAGCTCCAGTATTCCATCCGGACCGGGAGTTGCAAAGACACAAACAGAATCTTATGGACAAGTAAATTTCTATAATACCGACTTTTCGGCTTATTACAATTCCCATTCGGGAGCAAGTGTTACGGCTACAAAAATCAATTTAAGTCCCAATTCTACTTCCGGAACCGACGGGACAGCTCTATCCTCCCAATATTGGGCGGTAAATAGGTATGGAACAGGTAGTTTTGATGCAAATCTCACTTTTACGATTGATGAAGAGATCACGGATATTGATGAAGATTACCCTCAATATTTGAAATTATACAGAAGAGATGCTACTTCCTCGGGAAGTTGGACGTTGGTAGCGTCGGCAACTTCTGCAGACAAAGATGACAATACAATTACATTTGACCATATCACCGAAATGGGACAATTTCTAATCGTGAGGAAAGAACAGCATATTCTCGCTTTATTAACGGATAAATTTGATTTTTCATATTCTCAATATCAATCATGGTCAGACACCTACCATCCTGCTCCGTGTTTGGCAGATCTTAATAACAATGGACTTCTGGATATGATTGTCGGAAGATATAATGGAAAGTTGTCTCACTATGAACAAGATAGTACAGATCTAAATACTTTCATTAAAATTAGTAGTTCTCCGATTGATACTATTGATGTAGGAGAACAGTCCATTCCTTTTGTTGTGGATATTGATAACGATGGGAAACAGGATTTGTTTGTGGGAAATGAGGATGGATATATTGCTCATTATGAGCAAAGTGCGATCAATGCCATTGATTTTGTTTTAGTTTCGGATGAATTTAATGCCATAGATGCCGGAGATAATGCAGCCCCTTGCATTTATGATATTGATGGAGATGACAAATTGGACTTATTGATCGGAAATAGTGAGGGAAAGATAATAAGGTATGAACAAGATGCCATTAATTCGGAAACATTTGTCTTAAGAACAGATCATTTCAATGATATTGATATAGGATCACATTCTGCTCCCGAAATTACGGATATTAATGATGACGGGAAATTAGACTTGATAATCGGGACAAACTCCGGAAAATTGGCATATTATAAGCAAGAGTCTATTAATTCATTAACATTCACTCACGTTTCAGATATGTTAGTTCGATTGATTGGTATGGTTGGGCTGTCCCGCGATTTGATGATTTTGACAATAATGATAGACTTAATCTCGTTATAGGAAGTAGTGAAAATATTTATTCCAACAAGAGATCAAGATTATATTATTATGAACAAGCCGATGCTTTTTCAATTGATTTTGGTTCTTGTCATATCGGAGAAAGCAAGACAAAACATTATAACATCAAGGGAACTAATTTAACAGAAGCAATCAATATTACTTGTACGCAGGATTTCTATGTTTCTTTGTCGGAGGAAAGTGGGTTTGGAGAAAGCTTAAGCATATCGCCCGTTAGTGGGACGGTGAATAAAGAAATATATATTAAATTCATTCCAACACTGATTTCCTATAATGACCAATATGTTTCGCACGAATCATCCGGCGAAATAGTTCAAATTCAACTTACAAGTTCGATAAGTGCATCTATTGATAATTTTCCGGGTCATTCATTGAATTTTGACGGTTCTAATGATTATGTGGAGATAGAGGATAATGATGCTCTTGACCTTACCAACAATTACACCATTGAAGCTTGGATTAAGGTGGACAATTTTGGAAACAAAAGCGGAATTGTATCCAAATACCACACTTCGGGTGCCGGAGGTTATTATCTGCGTCTTAGCAGTACTTCTCCCTATACCGGACTTGGGTTTGACGGAATGGAAACCGCCAATGGTATTCTGACAGCGGGAAAATGGTATCATATAGCTGCCGTAAATGACAATGGGACAAGGAGGCTATATGTCAATGGTTTGGAACAAACATTAAGCGGAAGCCCTAATACAATACAGGCAAATGACAATCCTCTTTGTATTGGCGTTCATTATCTGGCAAATGCAAAATATTTTGACGGAAAGATTGATGAAGTCAGATTGTGGCAAACTGCCATTAGTGAAAATACAATCTGGCAACACATTCATCACAAGTATGGTTCTTATGGATACAAGCCTTATGCATATTGGCAATGTAACAGTGAGGACGGAGACGTTTTGTTGGATGCTTATGGTCATCATCCCGGAGAATTGAAGAATATGCAGGATAATGATTGGATTAGTTCAAGCATTCCTTTTGGTGA
>CAZPUN010000010.1:0-5858 GCA_964589775.1 uncultured archaeon | reverse complement strand
AAAATTTTTAAAACGCAATTAATCATAGTTGTTGTTTTGCTGATATATCTCTCACATTAGGATATGTGGGTTCTGTGTATAGAATACCTTGTGGTAGCCATTTTTGCACATACTCATGCTGCCCGATGAGGGCGATTTGGTAATCGCTCCAATTTTTCTGATGATTTTGGATGTGCCGTGTATATTCAAGTCGCAACCCATCTAGACTCTCAAATTGCGTGAATTCACATTATATGTTTTATACTTTTGAAAACATTCAGACAGTTTATTGCTGCTTCCTAAAGCGATGCTTCTTGCAGCTTAATTAGAATAAATATATTACAGGATCAATTTTGAAGAGAGAAAAATTTCAAAAATATTTTAATCTAAAATCATAAAAGGCATTAACACATAATAGTAATCAACATCATTTTTGAGAAGTGAGATGAAATGACTGAGGAGCATGATGAAACATATGAGATGTATTTTGAAATTTTGAAAGAAAATCCGCCTTTAAAGCGATATGTATCCAGAGGAGATATACCTGATGAGATTGATGTTCCGGGACCACATCTTGAAGCTGACCGTGTAGTATCGAGAGCGATACGTAACACACATACAGATAAAACGTCAAGGCTCCAGCCGATCTTAGGCTCAGCAGGTATGGGAAAGACACACTTTTTCTGGGTTTTGAAGGACCGTGAGGAAGACGAAGATTTTAGCGCTGTTTATGTACCTTCACCACCATCTCCAATTAGGAACATATTACATATTTATTCATGTCTTGTAGATGAGACTGCAAACTGGATATTCAAAGAAGTGGGCGAAAAATTAGAAGAAAAGTATGGGATCAAGAAGAAAGGAATTTTCATCAAGCGATATGAAGTTAATGATGCGCTGAATAAAGTGATTGCTGATTATCCGGGACTTGCTTCTGATGTTGTTCGTTCTATTTTGGCATATAATTTTGGTGATGAGGAAGTCAGGTCGCTTGCGCGTCGTTGGTTGCTTGGTGCTGCCCTATCAGATGAGGAAATGGAAATTCTCGGTGTCAAAACACTTATTGAAGAGGATGATATTTCTCTAGCAGCTCTTAAAGTATTGACTGAGATGATAGATCGTCCGGTTGTTTTATTCATCGATGAAATGGAAGGCCCATTCAATACATACGGGAAAGAAGCCGAAGTCCGATTCCTTGAGAACTTAAAACGCATATATAATGAAACTAAGAATGTAATAATTGTAGCATCATGTCTAAAAGAAATTTGGGACCGTATTTATGGACTTATGGATGCTCCTACTAAATCACGAATGGAGCGACCGGTGGAACTGGAGAAATTCAACAAGGAGCACATAATCGAATTTTACAAAAAGGCGATGGAAATATACTGGGAAGAGAATAATATTGATGGACCCGAAGATGAATTATTCCCCTTAAAGGAAGATGATTTTGAATTTGTCATCGAACGATCAAAAGGGAATCCCCGAGAAGCAATTCGTCTACTAATCGATAAACTCGATGAGAAGCTCTTTGGCAAGAAGATAATAGAAAAAGAACCACAAAAAGATTATGTAATTAAGCTTACGCCTACAGTTGTTGCACATGCAATTACAAAAGCTCTTGAATGGGCTGCACGTGGAGTCGGAGTAGATGTAAGTCTTCTATTAAGCCCTGAAGACAAAAAGGGCAAGCAGGATGTCGCAGCGATCATCAGTGTAAAGCAAGCAGATCGAGAAGTTAAGGTCGCAGTTGAAGTGCCTAACGTTAAGAATTGGGACCGCAGTGGTGGTGTAGCTGCATTCTATGGAACGAAGAGACTCAAGAAAGTAATTGAGCAAGGAAAAGCATCTAGAGGCATTATCGTTATTCCCAAGAAGACCACCGGAGCAAAATTTGAGCAGATCATACAAGAATTGGGTGGCAAAGTCATACCCGTTAAAGTAAATCAGGATGAAGCATTGAAGCTTGCAGAATCGTCAATGAGCAATATGCCAGATGAAAGTACGCTTTCAATGGTGAATGAAATTTTGAAAGCATTAGTTGAATAAAATCTTCAGTCCTTTTCTTTTTTTCTATATAAATTTTCTAGAAGACTTTTTATTGTTTAAGGATACATTAATATTCATAAAAATTCGTAGATTATTTCGTAAAAATTTGTGGTAAGGTGAAATAGTTGATTCTTGGGTATAGCGTTTTACTTAAGTCAGGAATACCATTATTACAAAAGGAACTTGTACCAATTTTTGAAAAAGGTATGATAGACCTAGTGGCCCCCTTCCTGACGGCAGTTGATAGTTTTTCACAGGAAGTCATAAAACAAGACTTAAAGCATATTGAAATGGAGAACTTCCACATTTATCTGATTAAATATGAGAAATTCACAGTTGTGTTCTTTTCGGATATTGAAGATGACACAGTTCCACGAATTGTAGAGAACCTTGGTGAAATTATCAAGAGTAATTTAGATAACATTGATACGGAAGTAGTCATAGAAAATAGTGAAATAATAAAGGAAATTAGTAGAAAAGCCGAAGAACTTTTGGTAAAAAACCCTCCATCCATCAATTTCATAAAGAGCCTTACGCTTTCTGTTTCTCAAGCTGTCGATGGTATCCGAGATGACACAAAGCTCAAAATAAAAGATGTAAAACCTTCTCGAAGCAAGTTTAGTTTAATCTCACGGGTTAAGAAAGTAATCAGATCTCCACCTAGTATTGAGGAATTATTGCAATTGACCTATTCGGGAAACTTTCAAAAAGTAATAGAGCTGACACAAGGAAATATAAAAGACATAGAAAACATGGACCTCATCAAGAGCTTGTATGTCAATGCCGGGCTCATTCTTAATACATTTGATCCGAAGGTGAAAGCCCCGAGTTTGGATGAAATTTACAGTACAGCAATTGAGATAAACGATGATTTGTTTAGAGAAATTCTGATCGCGAAAATAAATGGATTCATCAAGTTAGGTTCATACAACGATGTTCGAGAAATCACCATAAAGAACAAACAGAAAATAAAAGAACTAATAAATGAAGAATCTATCCGCAGTAAAGTATTTCAAGTTATCATAACTCCACCTTATGATACTGAACTCCTGCATATTCTTAAAAACAAATTCGACGGTGTATCTGAATACCTGTATGCATTCAACTATGAAATGATTGAGGTTCTTAAGATATTCTTTGCCAAGCCGAAATCTATAGACTCATGGCTAAAACAAATTGCAATCGCTAAGAACCTTTACGAAAAGGCCACGAATCCAATTGCAAAAAGCATTTATGGACATTTGATATTCTTTTACAATTTCTGGGGCTTGCTACTTCCGGACCTTTCTGAATCAGATGGGCAGCATATCATTGAAACACTAGAGCGATTCTGGACTGAAGAGATTTTTCCAACCATAAAGAATGCAGCACCGGGAGATAATCGACATAAGGCTGTCCTTGTCTATTTTGCGCTTGGCAGTATAATCAACATTGCACTTTCACTCCATGCTGATAAGGCCAAAGAAATTGCTCGAAAGCATAGAGATGAAGCAGTATTCTCCCTCGAATGGATCTTATCAATTGGAAAAGCAAATAGAGAAAATCTAGATATGTATTTCACATCCGCATCATCAATTCTTGCAGCTACGGCTCGAATACTCTGGGAGAACGGAGAAATCAGCAAAGACATTCCGAAATTGGTTTACAAATTCACTGAAGAAAATATCGAAAAATTCTGGACACTCAATGCATATCATTATGCACATATATATATCGCATTACTTGAATCGCTTGGCTATACTTTGCTTAGGCTGCCCAAGGACAGTGGAATTCGCAGAAGCTTGATGGAACGAATCGCTTCTGGAATTGAAATAGCAGCTCAAAAGTTTCCGGATAATCAGTTAATGCAGTATCTTATCATGCCTGAGGCAATTAAATTCTACTATGCCAGTGGTTCAGAATACGGACGAACAAAAGCCGACGAAATTATAAAACAATATGAGGGTAAATTGTCACCATTCATGACAAAATATATTGAATCAATAAAAGAGAGATTCAGAGATTAATTATACTCTTGTTTACTTTTTTTAACTTTCTATAAAAGTACAAGTCGGATCGCCTTTCGCTTTACAATATGTTTCAACATATTTAACCTTGCATTGCTCATGACTGAGAATTTCTGATGGGTCTTGATCTGATAATATACCTTCAATTAAACCAGTAGCAAAATTACAAACAGAAATATGTGTATGTCGTCCTCTACAGAATGGACAAATATCTAATATTACCATGCCTTTTTTAATTTCCGCTACTGAAATTTCATTCAAAGCCCAGTCTAGGGTTTCTACACGGTCCTTTTTGTTTTTAATACGAAGACCTACAAATAGTCCAAAGTCATGAATTAATTTTTGTGCATCTTCCATGCTGAACTCTTTTTCAAGTTCTTCCAGTTTTTTGCGAGCTACACCTACGACGCCTTCAGGAAAATTCTTAGCTACCTTGATGGCCTCATTATATAATTCTTCACGATATTCATACATTTTTATACGTTCTCTGAAACTTTGAAACATATCTATTGTAGGATCAAAATTGCCAAACTGCGTCTCAAAATCATCGATTATTCCATTCAAAATCAGCGGTATTCGTTTCTTATCAAGCTCGGGACGAGGTATCAGAACGACAATTAGTCTGTCTCGCTCTAGATAGTAGAGATCATAATCGCCAAAACTAATCATATCGAGGGATTTTTTAACAATTGAGTCGCCCATTTGTTTTATTGCGGTTAGTAATCCACTAAACAGCTGTTCATTGATTTCGAAATCTTCATATTTTGGAGAGGCATATTTTACTAAATTAATACCTGATTCTGAAATTATTAGTACATATTGAAGCATTATTGATACACCGCTGATCATACAATCAAGAAAATAAAATAAAAAAGAAATATAAAAATCTATTCAAAAAGTCTCTTTATTAATTTCTGAAACAGATAGAATCCATAGGTCATGAAGACTAGCGATAATGCAAATAGCGCAGATTTGATTATTTTCCACATGGAATAACCAAATTGAGTGAACCATGCAAATTCATCAAAGACGTTCATACCTGATGCAATGACCCCAATGATTGCTGCAACAATAATCCATGTAATGCTTTTCGCTTTTAAAAGTGGGTATTTCTTTCGCATGATTACAAGTAGGAATACTAGAAATAGTAGATATGCTATTAAAGTAGAAGTTTCCAATATAACATCAGGCCAATATGGCACAACCCAGTGATCTATGATTTGCATCTTAGCCGCCCTCCGATAATTTTTCTGTTGTCATTCTTGCAGCTTTTATAATGCCAAATAGAATTATGACCAAACCCAATGTCGCGAATATTGAGTCCAGAATGTCAAAGTTTGTAGATAAAGGCTTTTCAGTATATGAATCCAGAAAGTCGAATACACCGTGTAGCATGAAGAAAAATGCACCAATAATTACTTCTCTTACACCAATGTTAAGACTGTCCGGATAATTCATACCGATTCGAATCAAAAGTAATAGAATTATAAAACTCAGGATAATAACTACAATTTCTGTAGTTGTGGTTGTTAACGTATCAAGTTGAATTGTAGGACACCTCCTCGGGGTTTTAAAAAGATTAATCTTTTTAATTAATATACAACTGCTCCTATATAAATATATAATTCATAAACATATAGAAAAATAAGAGTCATAGCGGCATTAGACACCGCTACGACTATCTAGGCAGAATAAAAGTCCGGATTTGTCGTATAATGGGCATGTCATATTCTTACAAGACCGTTCTTGAATACATTTATCCAAATTTCCAATCTTCTTGATACGCGCTCTTAAATTCTTTACAAGTGAAGAATTCCAGAGTGA
>CAZPUN010000009.1:0-32382 GCA_964589775.1 uncultured archaeon | reverse complement strand
AATCCGGATAAACCTATGGCAACACCTGCACCTAATGCAAGTCCGAAAACATCCATTGATGTACTTTCTTGTAATATGCCAATTCCAAAATCAAGACCAGTTGCCTGAGCAAACAATACACTAATTGTAAATAAGATTACTGCAATGCTCGAGGCGATTATGAATTGTATAGCTGACATTCTATTCATTGTCATAAACACTCCTTACCATATAATTATTTGTTTTCTAATTATATCGGGATATTCACCTTTTTCTATACCAATACCAATAATTCTTAAATTTTTAAGTTCATAGTATTTAAGAATAATAAATCCTAAAACAACGCCTATATTAAATGGATCCCCTAGAAATTCTTTTGTCGCATTCTGTACAAAGTATTCATCGACTGGCTGATCTATATTAGATAGACTTCTTGTTTCCTCATAGGTATTCCTGATTCGATTTACAAGATCTCTGAGTTTTGTTTGTTCCATTAGATTGAATAAATCATTGATTGTATTTGATCTATCAATGAACATTGAAAACATTGAAACATAATTAGATGGCCCAATTAACATTTCTTTAAGATAATCCTTCGGGATCTTTAAGTTTATACCACGAATTGCTGTGATGGTGTTTACGCTAAAGACTTTTAGGTTTACGATGTTAATTGCGCGCTTTGCATCATATGATGACAGAAGTTTTCTAGATAGTTTTAGTATACTTTCATAATAATGTCTCTCGATTGCAATTTCTAACGGAATTGTTGAATTTAGTTGCTGATACTGAGGTAACGCCGTTCTTAATTTATTTCGTACCTTAGCCCAGGGAATCGCGTCAATGACGGCTTCAACTGAATGCAAGTTTAATAGATTTTCAATAATTTTGTAACTCTTTTTGTCCTGCAAAATTATGTATTTTTTGATTTCATCAGCGGGTATTTTTAAGTGAATACCACGTATTACTGTCTTTATTGCATCAAATAGAAAGTAATAATTGTAATATTTTAGAAATTCCTTTGACTTACCATGAAGATATTTTTCCATTTTTGAAGATTCTAATGAAAATTCTGACGACAATAGAAATCCAAAGTCCTCTAATGTGATATTAGGCGATTTACTTCGCGCAATCATAGTGGAATAAGGTGTTGCACCCAACATTCGAATAAAATCTTCAAAGCTTTTGGCTTGGAGAAGGCGTTCATAGTCTCCAATACGAAGTAGCGAAGATTTCCGTGCGCGAATTATTGCATTGATGAAGGCGTAGTTCCATACGTTAACTATAGACACGTTCTTGCAGCTCCTTATACTAAGCTGATGTGTCATCAACAAAATTCACTATTAAAAACTTTTTGGGAATTGCATAAAAATATATTGATTATTTTTGCAAATGGACATGCAATAAGAATTAAAAGATAAAGTATGACACATTGTTTTGGTGATATAGATCTTGGAAGATATCACAGAAATAGCTATTGATTTTGCACTAAAGGCGGGTGCTCAATTTGCAGATATTCGCATTGAACACAATACAGGAACTCGCCTTGAGTTTGTTAATGACAACGCTAAGAAAGTAATTCAATTTAATGAAAAAGGACTTGGAATTCGCGCTTTTATTGATGGCGCTTGGGGATTTGCTACACTAACAAAAATCACAAAAGAAGCCGTCAAAGAAGCTGCGGACTCGGCTGTCAGATTAGCCAAAATTTCTAGAGCCTATATTAAGGAACCATTTAAAATTGATGCGAAAGCGTATAGAGGAAAAAGTGTTAATTTGGGTAATAAGCCCACAGATAAAATACCTATAAGCGATAAAACAGATTTTGTAAAATTCCTATCAGAGCAGGCACGAAATTTTGATACAAGAATTGCCACGGCTAAAGTAATTTATACAGATGTAATTTCGAACAAAATTATAGCAAATTCCTTTGGAACTCACGTGGAAATGCAAATTAGCCTGCCAAGAGTATCTATTTTAACTACAGCTCGAGAAGGCACAAATAGACAAAGGGGATACAAATCTATTGGACTCGCAGGTGGGTTTGAAATTTTTGAAACTGAAAAAGCTCAGAAGTTAGGTGAAGAAAGCGCCAAACAAGCCGTTATGTTATTATCAGCAAAAGCCGCCCCATCAGGTGTATTCGATGTTGTTGCAGACCCTGAGCTTACTGGTGTTTTTGTTCATGAAGCATTTGGACATGCATCAGAAGCAGATGCGTTCACAGCAAAGAATACAGTACTTGAGGATAAATTGGGAAAGAAGGTGGGTAATGAATTTGTAAACCTCAGTGATGATCCTACGATTCCAGGACTACGTGGCTCATTTGAATATGATAGTGAAGGAACAAAAACACGCAAGAGAAAATTAGTTGTAAATGGAGTACTAACAGAAATTTTGCACTCATTAGAAACTGCGGCTAGACTAAATCTTGAACCAAATGGAGCTGCGAGGGCCCAAGATTATGGCTACGTTCCAATTCCGCGTATGTCCAATACGTTTATGGAACCTGGAGACTGGTCCAAGGACGAAATCATAGAAGATACAAAAAATGGCATATTAATGGCAGGATTTGAATATGGTTATGTCGAACCCGCAGTGGGCCAATTCATGTTTAAGTCATGGAATGGGTGGATTATAGAGAATGGAGAACTAAAAACAGCTGTAAGAGACGCTGCATTAGCAGGAACAATCTTAGAGGTCCTAAATAAAATCAATGCAATAGGCAGAAATGTTGAGTTCAATCCGGGAGTTTGTGGTAAGTCGGGACAGTCGGTACCAGTTATGACTGGCGGACCCTACATAAGGATCGAGAAAATACCTATAGGAGGACAATAAAACATGGAAACAGATCTATTGAAAATTGGTGAAAATATCTTAAAGACAATAGAGAAAGATGTAGATCAAGCTGAAGTTTACATTGCAAAAGCCAAAGGAATTGCAATAAAAGTTGAAAATGGCGTGATAAAGACAGCAAGACAATTATATGATCAAGGAATTGGAATTAGGGTTATAATAAACAACGCAATTGGTTACGCATATATAACTTCGTTTAATGAAGATGAAATCGAAAAAGTAGCAAAACAAGCCATCGCATTAGCAAAAGCATCAACCCCAGATTCAGATTTTGTTTCACTTCCCAGTTATTCAGGAAAATATCCAGAAGTCAAAAAACGTTACGATAAAAATATTGAATTCGCATCACCTGAAGATGTAGCTCAATTAATGAAAGTTGCAATTGACGCAGCAAAAACTGATGATAGACTGTACTCAATTTCAGGAGAAGCAGCAGCATCATATGGCGAGAAATACATATTAAATACTTTAGGAATCCAAGTTTCGGATAAAGCAACTCAATCAAATCTCTACATATATTCAACTGTTAAAGAAAATAACGAAATGATGGCAAGTTATGAACTCGATGAAAGCAGAATATTAAAAGAGCTAAATCCTGAAATGGTTGGCAAGAACGCAACAGAATATGCAATTAAGAGCCTTCATCCCAAGAAGGTAGATACTTCAACTATGGATCTTATTTTAGATCCTATGGCAGTAATGGACGTACTAGGATCAGGATTGGGGCGCGCATTAAATGCTGAAGAAGTTATGTATGAAAGATCATATTTAGCAGGTCTTATTGAAGAAAAGATAGGTTCCGAGATATTAAACATTGAAGATAATGCAACCGTAGAAGGGGGAATTGCATCGCGCATATTTGATGCAGAAGGGTATCCTGCACAGAAAACCCAGATTTTTGAGAAAGGCATTTTGAAGAGCTATCTACACAATAGTTATACTGCAAATAAAATGCATACAAAAAACACAGGAAATGCTTCTAGATATTCATACGCAGGACTTCCCACAATATCAATAACAAACCTTGTAGTACAACCGTTAAAAGGTACCCAAGAAGACCTAATTTCGGAGGTAAAACGAGGAATATTATTGAGAAGCACAGGGGATACACCAAATATGGTTACTGGAGATCTGAGCGCTTTAGTATCACAAGGATTTTACATAGAAAATGGGGAGATTAAGCACCCAATAAAGGAAACACTAATTGGAGTAAACATGAAGAATCTCTTTAAAAACATTATAAATATTTCAGCGGATGTCCGAAGAATTGGTCCAATAATTTCACCAAGTATTTTGATTAAAGAAGTCAAAGTAGCAAGTAAATAAAAAAGTAGAGAGGAATCTCCTCTTACATTTTTTCTAAAGGAGGAACACCAATAATATTCAATGCACTTGCTAGCGTCTTCTTAAACGCATAGACTAAAGCAAGTCTAGCATTTTTTAGCGATTCATTTTTTGCCGAAGACACAGGACAATTATCATAGAATTTACTGAAAAGATTTGCTAGTTCATAGATGAATATTGGAATTCTATTAAGTTGTATATCAGTACCCCATGTTTCTTTCTTGATATTTTGTACGATCTCCACAAGTATAGAAGGGTATTTTGCAATCATTTTGATTAAAGCAAATTCATAATCATTATTGATCTGAGAATAATCAATAGGCTTAGAAAACATTCCAACACGTTCTAAGATTCTACTGGCACGTGCATGCGCATATTGTAGATAGGGTCCGGTATCGCCATTGAAATCCAGAACTTCAGAATATTTAAAATCAATACGCTTATCCAGAGATTGTCGTATTAGAGCATATCGAACTGCTCCGATAGCTATTTGCTCCGCAGTGGTTGATATAAATTCATCATTAGCATTAGGGTTCCGCATTTTTACCTCTTTTTGCGCAATTTCAAATGCACGATCTAAAACATCATCGGTTGTAAACCCAACCCAGCCGCCTTTACGACCAGATAAGGAAGCTTCATCAACAGTTACCCGTTCATATGCAAGATGATATGAATTCTCACTTTCCTTCTTATATCCAAGTAAATCTAAAATAAGATACACCAAGCGTTGCGGATGTGCTTGTTCTGCGCCTACTACATTAAATACCTTGTTTACTTTTTGATGCTTGATTGTCTCGCCTTCTAAATCAGACCTGAGAACTTTTTTGCCATTAGGTTGAACATCAAAAACACTATATTTGAAGGGGTCTTTAATTAACCCAAATTTCCACATTTGTAAAGAGATATCCGCACCCACGTAGGTTCTAGTTCCATCCGAACGAAACAGAACCTTATAGGGGTCTCGCATATCTTTAAATTCCTCGAAGACGTCAAGACGCGCTACGATACAGCCAGCTTTTTCACCATCAGGCATCACGAAGACACTATCAACCTTGTTTAATATTTGTTTTTTAACTTCATCGAGAAGATGTGAATGAGCAAGAGTACTTTCCCAAATCTGCAGGTCATGAAATATATTTAATCTATATGCAGTTGCATATTGAGCTTTGACACATCGCGTAACAATATCACTTGCAAAATCTGAAATCTCATTATTTCCGGATTCCATTAAACGCGATGTCTCACGAATTTCTTCTTCAACACTTGGATCAGATTCAATTTCTTTTTGAACTTCAACATACAATTTACCTAGAAAATGATCAAACTTCTCATCAGTATTAATATTACTTAATTTTCTTAGCTTCCAAATCAGCTGGGCAACCTGAAGACCTAAATCGTTAATATAATCAAGCCGAGTTACTCTATATCCTACTTTTTCAAGTAAATTAGAAACAGTGTCACCAACAATTGCGTTTCGGGCATGGCCAATATGCCATGGTTTTGAGGGGTTTACTGCAGGAAATTCAACTATCGCATGCAATCCTTCAAATGCATTCGAAACCCCATAATCAAGATCTTGAGATATGACCCGTTCAATAGTTATTTTTGCTAGCTCACTCCGATTAATATAGAAATTAATATAAGGACCCGCGGTTTTAACTTCAGAAAGTACCGAGGGCAATCCATTAGCGTTCATTTTTTCAACTATTTCTTTCGCTATCATTGCAGGATTTTTTCTCTGAGTTTTTGCTAATCTAAATGCGATAGTCGTGGCCAAATCCCCATACTTAGGATCTGGAGGCTCACTTAGAGTGTTTCTTAACGTATCCTTATCGATATTTGTGAATCTATGCAATAATTCTAGAACTTCATTTACAATATGATCCCATGGAGAAATACCATTAATCTGGCTCATTACATTAACACCTGATTAAAGTAAAAAAAATTCTCTTTTAACTTTATCAATCTTTGAAAATTTTGCAAATATTATGTAAATAAGAGGTATGTAAATAGTAATTTTACTTATGGAAAGCAAGCAACACTTATATATAAATCTGCTATTTTATAAATGACTAGATCGTGCATAATGCATCCTGTTTCAGTGCGAGAGAGCAAGGAAGGAAGATATTACAGCATCCCCAGGTTGCACCCCTCGATCTATCAAGACTCATGTAATTAAAAAACATGAGGAATTGGAGATAGATTCATGGCGGGAAGTAATATTCAATATAATGCCTCACCAAGAGGCTTTGATAAAGACAAATATGAATGCCCAGCATGCGGTTCCCGATCACTTTTTATTGATTATAGCCGAGGAGAGATTGTTTGCAGTAATTGTGGTCTGGTTATTGGAGACCAAATAATTGATCAGGGGCCAGAATGGCGCGCATTCACGAGTGACGAACAAGCATCACGAGATCGCGTAGGAGGTCCAATGGATCTCACAAAATTCGATAAAGGATTAACAACTATTATTGGAAAACAGAACGTTGATGCGTTCGGAAATAAAATCAGTGGAAAAACACGTTCGCAAATACATCGATTAAGACGATGGCAAATACGAACAAAAGTACATTCATCTGATAAAAGGAACTTAGCAGTCGCCATGACTGAATTACATAGAATTTCAAGCCAATTGGGAATACCACAAAACATCAGGGCAACAGCCGCAGTAATATACAGGAAAGCATTAAAGAAAAAGCTAACACGCGGAAGAACAATTCTCGGCATGGTAGCAGCGTCCTTATATTTGGCATGTAGAGTTCATAGTGTACCAAGACCACTTGAAGAAATCGGAGACCAAATTCACATCAGTAGAAAAGAATTAAGCCTATGTATTAGATTAATTTTGCGATACCTCGACTTAAAGATTCCATTTACGGATCCGGTAGATTTTGTTTCGCGATTTGGAACCGAACTAAATCTGAAAGGAACCGCTAAAATGCGAGCCGTCGAAATATTGGAACTAGCGAAAAAGCAAGGTCTTACAATAGGAAAAGATCCCAAAGGCTTGGCAGCAGCCGCAATTTATGTCGCCAGTATAATGGAAGGGGACAGAAAAACACAACTAGAAATTGCGCGAACTGCCAGAGTAACAGAAGTTACAGTTCGAAACAGATACAAAGAGCTTGTCGAAAAATTAGACCTAAAGGCATTCTAATAGATTAAAAATTCTTTTTTTATTTTTCTTTTATTTTTCAAAATCCGATAAATATTAAAATAAAACACCAATGAATAATCTATAAGAAATATTTCTTGGAGGTTTATAATATGCCTACAAAATCACAAATATCAAGAAAAGGTCATGTACAAATTAAGAAAACTCCAGGAAAACGATATAATCGACACTTCATAAAGTTCAGATCATCAGTTGCAAGATGCGCAGTATGTGGCAAACCATTGGGTGGCGTACGAAACTATGATAACTACAGATTTAAAAAACTTTCAAAGAGCAAAAAGAGACCAAATAGATATTATGGCGGATATCTTTGTATACAATGCTTACGAAATAAGTTAGCCGCTGCAGTACAACAAATGGAATAAAACAAGGATGATAAAAAATGCCAATTTTTTCCATAAGTGGGGAACACGGAGTAGGCAAGAGCGCATGTGCAAAAGCTCTTGCAGAATTTTTCTCTTTAGAGTATGTATCATCAGGAATGATATTTAGAAAAATGGCAAAAGAACATAATATGACATTAGCTGAATTTTCAGACTATGTAGAAAAGCATCCAGAGATAGATAAGATGATCGATGATAGATTAATAGAATATGCAAAGAAAGGAAACGTTGTTCTGGATGCAAGATTAAGTTGTTGGTTTACAAAAGATATCGCGGATCTAAAGATACTACTAACTGCAAAAATGGAAACACGCGTACAACGTATTTCAAAAAGAGATAACGTAACATATGAAGAAGCATATTTAGAAACAACATCTCGAGAAAATAGCGAGCGATTCAGATTCAAAAAATTGTATAACATAAATGTTGATGATTTAAGCATATATGATATAATAATACGAACAGACAATTTTTCATTGGAATCAGTACAGAAGATGGTAATTACTGCTGCAAAAGAAGTATTGAAATCGAAAAGAAAGACCAAACAATAACACTTTTCAATAATTTTGTCAAAAGCAGCAATAGACCTCGTAAAGTGAGAACTATTAAGTATTATAGTTCTGACTCTCGGCGGGGTGACAGCCCGAGGTGACTTGGGTATCGACCAAAGAAGGAGGTATAAATTCAAATGAATATTATGGACATTGGCAGAATTTGCGTAAAAACATACGGACGCGAAGCCGGTAGAAAATGCATAATCGTTGAAAGAGATGATGATGACAATTACGTTATCATTACAGGACCAAAATCACTAACAGGTGTAAGACGCCGAAGATGCAACATTAGACATCTAGAACCCACACGAAAAGTCATTGAAATCGATGAAGGCATCGATGACGAAACTCTTCTAGACGTATTAGAGTCTGAAGGACTGACTGAGTTTATGCGAGAACATGTACGTATTAGAGTCTGAAGGACTGACTAATTTTATACGAGAACATGTAATTATAGAGTAAAGCGCCTTTTGGCGCCTACTCAAAACCTTAATTTTCAGTGCGTGAAGACCACATTTTAGGATAAACATTTCTAGGCATAATAACACGTTCAGTTTTAACAACAATTCCACTTTTTGCACGAAAAATTTGCTGACTAGACATTAATGCTTGACCCAATGCGACTAATTCATTTTTCAAAGTCATAATAGCAACAATTGATTTCTTTGTAATATCATCGTGCAATTTTACAACGCCTTGTGCTGCCAAATCTGCACCATGACATATTGCATTAACTGCATTGTCGCGAATATATATATGAGGAAGATGCGATACGGCATACTCAATTGGAAGAAGATACTTACGAATTTCGGTCTCAT
This sequence comes from uncultured archaeon, assembly GCA_964589775.1. Taxonomy (GTDB): domain Archaea; phylum Asgardarchaeota; class Thorarchaeia; order Thorarchaeales; family CAZPUN01; genus CAZPUN01. The sequence goes on along the minus strand of CAZPUN010000009.1, from coordinate 23,273 downwards.
CACCATCTTCTTTCCAGAAAATATATGCATCTAATAGATCCTGCAAAGAAACAAGATGCTCGTCTTCTTTAAATGGACCAACACGAGTCCTGCGAAGCTCTTGCATATTAGCACCACAGCCAAGAACTTCACCAATATCATGGCAGAGCTTTCGCATGTACGTACCAGCTTGACAACCGGTTCGCATTAATACAAATTTCCCATCAATCTCTAAAATTTCGTTATAATAGATTTTTCTAATTCTTAGAACTTTTTTAACAGACGATTTTAGAGGAGGCTTTTGATAAATTGGACCGGTAAATTCGGATACAACCTCACGAATGCGTTCAGGCTCAACTTCATCATGTAATTTCATTAGACATACATATTCTTTTCCTGCAGGCAAAAGCGCATGAAGAATCTTTGTAGCATTTTCTAGCGCAATTGGTAAAAGCCCAGTTACATTTGGATCCAATGTACCACTATGCCCTGCCTTAGATAAATTCAATATGCGTTTCACCCAAGATACAACCTCATGACTTGTTGGACCCGCAGGTTTGTCTAGTAATACAAGGCCATTCTTAAGCAAGTATTCAATAGAACGCGATTCAGGAGATCCAATTCCGTAATTAGGATCTGTACTAGCAATTGCCTTTTCAATTAATGTGCGTTCTTTATCCGCAGGAAGCTTTTTTTGGGTCATTGCCGTGCCATCCATTATATAACCTAACAAATATTTGATTATTAGAAAATACTATAAGAATTTAGGTTAAGTATTTATTTGTCGAGCCCAAAGTGGCAGAGCGGCTTCCGGTGTCTTCATGACACTGAGGAACTTTCTTCCTCCCTCCAGGAGTGGTGTGGCGTGAGCCACAAGGCGAGAGCCTTAAGCCGAGACAAGAAACGACACGACCTTAGAAGAGATGACGATGAGACAGGGAGCCATGTGCGCTCTGTCGAGGACTTCTAAGGAACCGTTGAAACGACTCGGCCCCATGGGAGCAAGTCCAAATTGACTGCCGATGATGACCTGGCTGAGGCAGCGGGTGGGACGCTTAGTCTAATGCCGCGAGGGGTATATTGGTGACGATATACCCGTAACAAAAGAAGAGGTACTCGCCAGATTGGGCTCGACATTTACGATTATTGATGCTTTCGTTTTTCTTTTCCAGACATCAAGGAACTTAAAATCTCATCTTCAGCCTGCTTTATCTCATCAGAATTAGTACATCTCGCATATTTTTCCAAATATTTTTGATTTAACATAAAAAATGCATGACCCCATTTGAATTTGTTCATAACTTCTATAGATTCATCAATGAATCCTGCAATCCAAAGAGCAGCAGCAAGAGCTTCAGCAGTACTTAGCCTAATCGGTTTACCATAATTAATAGGATTTGCAGCTACAAGCCATGGGAGACGTCTATGAATACCTTTACTTTTTCTTTTGAAAAATGGTTCTGCAGTTTTCCAAGAACAATCTAAGGCGACTAGACCATTATTTAGCATATTATTAGAATCACTTTTTGAGATAATATGAGAAGCAATTGGATTAAGAACAATCGATGAGGAAGACCACCGATACATATTATGTACGATATTTGCCATATTTAATCTATGTAAACGTAATGCAGTACATTTTTTTGGATCACACTGATTTGCATGAAAAATAATAATACGAACTGGCTCACATTTGCATGAGCTTAATTGTTTTACATGATGTGCCAATTTAATTTACTCCATAGGTCAATATCGATAGTCTAAATAACATCCCTATGTTGTATACAAGATGAGGTAACATACGTGATGCTTAAGAGTGAAACGTTATGTGAAATTTGCGAGCAAAATATAGCTACTCATACATGTAAGATTTGTGGAGCAAAAGTATGTAATATTTGCTATGATATAGATCAACAAATATGTTCAGTTTGTAAAGATGCATTGTGTCAGATATGCAATAAAAATCTCTCTAGTAGAGCTTGCAATATTTGTGGTAGACTAGTTTGCGAAGATTGCAGTATAAAAGAAGGCGAATCAACTATTTGCAAAGATTGTTATCATAACAGGCGAGTTGATAATACATGATAATACATATGGGCATTGATGATACAGATTCACCAAAAGGAGGCTGCACAACACATCTCGGGTATACGATTGTAAAACAAATATGGAATGATGTTGAGTTTTTAGATTATCCAAATCTGATACGCCTAAATCCAAATATACCCTACAGAACAAGAGGAAATGGTGCAGTAGCACTCAGATTCATAACAAAAAATCCAGACAGAATTAAAGAAAAAATAATTCATATATTTGATACATACTATGACAAAAACTACAAAAATACAAATCCAGGACTTGTTTTTGTAGAGAACAATATACCCGAACAAATCAAATGGTTTAGCAGAAAAGCACTGGAAGAGGTTATTCCAGTAAAACTAGCACGTAATCTTATTGAACGACTAAACTTAGAATACTATGGTTATGGAAAAATGAGAGGGCTTATTGGAGGATTATCGGCAATAGGAAATCAGCTAAAGGGGGATTATACTTACGAACTTATTACATATAGAGATATAAAAGAGCATGATCGTGTACGAAATGTAGATTTCAATTCAGTAGTTAAGATCGATAAAAAATACCACAACTATATTTTTGCAAATATTGACTATAAAACACATACGTTATTAATTACCCCACATGGTCCAGATCCTGTAATATATGGAATTCGAGGCGAAGACCCAGAAATCTTAGTTAATGCAATGCATGAAATAATATCTACACCACCAATCTCCTCATGGATGATTTTTCGATCCAATCAAGGCACTGGCGAACATTTGAAAAAAATTAAACCAATTACAGAAGCACGACCATATAGACCACATATAGCAGAAGGAATAATTAAAGCAACCCCAAGAATTATTGAAGGAGGACATGTAAATTTTCTTCTTGAAGACAATACAGGAACCATTGAATGTATGGCATATGAACCAAGTGGTGATTTTAGAAAGATCATAATGCAACTAACGAAAAATGACTTTGTCCGAATTTATGGAGGAATTAAACCAGCTTCAAGTAATCATCCAATTACTCTTAATGTAGAAAGATTAGATATTTTGTATTTGGCTAAAAAATATAAATATCAAAATCCAATTTGCCCAAAATGTGGTAAAAGATTGAAAAGTGCAGGTAGCAATAAAGGATACAAATGTAAAAATTGTGGATTTCGCATAAAAGAGATACAGAAAATTAAAGTACCAATAGAAAGAAATGTAAAGGTTGGGATATATATTCCACCACCAAGAGCACAAAGACATCTTACTAGACCCATAGAACGATTAAGTCGAAATAATGAGTCAGTTCTGGTAAAAATAATAGAAAAATGGTTTGAGTGAAAAATATGGTAGGCCAAAAATATACTGTAGGGTTACTATTGACAGGAGGTACAATTGCAAGCCTATATGATAATGAAGAAGGCGCATTTAGACCCACTGCAACTTTAGATGATATGATTACAATTTTGGCTACTAAAGCTTTTGATATAGATATACAAAGTAAGAGCATATTAGCATTAGATTCATCAAATATCCAACCAAAACACTGGAAAATAATTGCTGAAGAAGCATATAAGATATATGATGATGTAGACGGTATTGTTGTGGCACATGGTACAGATACAATGGCATATTCCGCATCAGCAGTAGCATTTATGTTGCAAAATTTGGGCAAGCCCATTGTATTTACAGGCTCCCAAATTCCTGCGGTATATCCATGGAGTGATGCATTTAGGAATTTGGCTGATGCAGTTAGAATTGCAGCAAAGGCTGATTTAGGTGAAGTAGTCATAGCATTTAACGGTGAAATCCATAGAGCTACACGAGCTAGAAAAATTAGAGAACGTGCATTTGACGCTTTTGATACTATGGATCCCGCACCTTTGGGATTTCTTGGGCGTAGTATCTTTCTATATAGCAGTCATGTACATAGAAGTAAAAATAAACCCGTTTTAGATACAAATCTCGATGAAAGTGTATTTTTACTCAGATTATTCCCGGGAATGAAACCATCAATCATCGAAGCAATTGTTAATGAAGGGTATAAAGCAATTGTAATAGAGGGCTTTGGCTCGGGAAATGTTCCAATTTACGAGAATTCATTATTGCCAACTATAAAGAAAATAGTTAAAGATGGAATTACAGTTGTAATTACAACACAATGCCCATACGGACAAGCAGAACCAGTATATGAAGTAGGAAAAAAGATAATTGAAGCTGGCGCACTTTCAGGATATGATATGACTTCCGAAGCTGCCGTTACAAAACTAATGTGGATATTAGGACACACTAAAGATCCCGAAGAAATTAAACGAGAGTTGTACACATCATATACAGGAGAAATTAGCAAAGAATCATTTGCAGGTTTTACAGGCACATAGAAATAGATGGCGTCGGAGGGGAGATTTGAACTCCCGAATCCCGCAAGGGATACTGGTTTTATGTGCCCAAAATTGGGGCGCTCCAGACCAGCGCCGTAGGCCACTTGGCTACTCCGACATATTCTTTATGTTTTTTTAATAAAACAATGTTCATAAATTTTATGCTTGATTCAAAATTATTCATCAATAAATTCATCGGGTGTAGTATCCTCGGATTCTTCCCAGTCCTCAGGTTCAGAATACCCAAACGGTTTTCCATGTTCTAATATACTTGCGGGAATCTTTTCTTTCCATCTTTTCAAAAATCGCATCTCACGTTGATATTGAGATGGTTCCATTCGATCCTCATCGGGTAATAAACACACAATACCATTGATAATAGGATACCAACGACCACATGAAGGACATGTTAATAGTGCCTCATCGATCTCCTTAACACCATCAATTTCGTGTTCGACAAATACTTCAATATTTAATTTTGATCTACATTCAGGATCTGGACAAACAATGACATCAAGCAACCATTCCTTCATGGGCAATCACCAACACATAAACAATAACGGTATATCTCTTAAAGTTTTTAAGTATATAGCAAAGAATTTGAAACAAGACACGAACCAGAAGGTGCGATTATGGGATACATCCATCCGTATATACCAAATTCTGAAGAAGTGAAAAAATCAATGCTGAAAGAATTAGGATTAAACAGCATTGATGATCTATATTCAGATATTCCTGAAAAATTCAGATTAAAACGTCCATTAAACATTCCCCATGTTAAATCAGAATATGAAATATACAAGCACATTCTAAATATTTTATCTAAGAATAAAACCTATACAAATGGTAGAAATTTCATGGGGGCGGGAGCATACGAACATTATATTCCTGCAGTTGTAAAAGCATTAAGCTCCCGAGGCGAGTTTGTAACTGCGTATACACCATACCAACCAGAAATCTCACAAGGCATGCTACAAACATTGTATGAATATCAAAGTTTAGTGGCAGAATTATTTGAAATGGATATTGTTAATGCTTCAATGTATGATATGGCTTCAGCATTAGCAGAAGCTGCACTAATGACTGTCAGAGTAACCCGAAGAAAGAAATTTATAATTCCAGATAACATAAATCCACAGCACATTGAAACATTGATAACATATACAGAACCACATAATATTGAAATTGTAAAAATACCATATGATAGAAAAACAAGCATGATCTCAATCGACGCATTAAAGAAAGAAATTGATACAAATACAGCAGGTGTATACATTCAAACGCCAAACTATTTTGGAGTTTTAGAAGAACAAGTCGATGAAATTGAAGAAATTGTCCATACAAATAAATCAATGTTCGTTGTAGGTGTAGATCCGATTTCATTAGGGATTATTAGATCTCCAGGAAGCTATGGCGCAGATATTGCAATAGCAGAAGGTCAAACATTAGGTGCGCCCATGAGCTTTGGTGGTCCGCAACTTGGAATTTTTGCAGTTAAGGATAATAAGAAGTTTCAACGCCAATTACCAGGCAGATTAATAGGTCTAACAACCACAAAAGATGAAAAAGAGATAGCTTTTGTTATGACACTACAACCACGCGAACAACACATCAGAAGAGAACGCGCAACATCAAATATTTGTTCAAATGAAGCATTAATGGCGGTTATTGCTGCGATGTATATCGCAACATTGGGAAAAACGGGAATAACAAAGCTTGCAGAGACAATTGCAACAAACACAGCATATGCTATGAAAAAACTAGACGAAATCAAAGGTATAAAAGTACCATATTTTGAAGGATTTCATTTCCAAGAATTTGTAATGAATTTTGATGATACCGGAAAGAAAGCTGAAGATATATTGGATAAAATGCATAAGAATGGAATTTTAGGCGGTATAAATCTTAGCAAAATGTATGATATAGGGGAATCAGTTCTAGTGTATGTCTCAGAAGTACATACAAAAGAAGATATTGAACGATATATTGAGACCCTAAAGGAGGCACTAAAATGAGCCAAGCAAATAAGTTAGATGATATATACAGACAAGCTCGCTGGCATGAGCCTATTATTTTCTTGAAGAGTACAAAAGAACAAGTTGGGCATAATGTTCCGGAACCAGATAAAGAGATTATAAAAGAAATTGGAGATATAAAATCAAAGATTCCTAAAGCCTTAATCCGTAGTACGCCTCCTGAACTGCCTGAAGTTGCAGAAATAGAAGTTGTAAGGCATTATACTAGATTATCAGAAATGAATTATGGCGTGGATTCAGGATTTTATCCATTAGGTTCTTGTACAATGAAGTATAATCCAAAAATCAATGAACTTGTTTCATCATTAGACAAAGTTACAGATCTACATCCATTACAAAATGAAGATGATTGCCAGGGCTCATTACAAATAATGTATGAACTCCAACAATGGTTAGCAGAAATTTCGGGAATGGACAAAATAACATTACAACCCTCGGCAGGAGCACATGGTGAATTAGTTGGAGTATTAATAATCCGAAAATATCATGAATTGCGAGGAGAAGCAGAACAACGAACTGAGATGATTGTGCCGGATTCAGCACATGGAACAAATCCAGCATCATCTGCAATGGCCGGATTTCATACAATCGAATTACCCTCAACTGAAGAAGGATTAGTAGATATCGAAGCTCTCAAAGCTGCAGTATCTGAAAAAACAGCAGGAATCATGCTAACAAATCCTAACACGTTAGGACTTTTTGAAAAGGATATTGAAGAAATTGCAAAGATCATACATGATGCAGGAGGTCTTTTATATTACGATGGAGCCAATCTGAACGCAATCATGGGCAAAGCTAGACCGGGTGATATGGGATTCGATATTGTACATATGAACCTACATAAGACATTCTCAACTCCACATGGAGGCGGAGGCCCAGGTGCAGGTGCGGTAGGCGTAAAGAAACATCTAGCAGACTTCTTACCAAAGCCCATTGTGGATTTCGATGGAAAGAAATATTTCTTAAAATATGATATTCCACATTCTATTGGGCGTGTCAAATCATTTCATGGAAACTTTGGTGTCTTAATTAGGGCATACGCATATATCTTAGCTATGGGTCCAGAAGGATTGAAGAATGCTTCCGAAACTAGCGTTCTTAATGCAAATTACTTGGGAAGAAAAATAGCAGAAATCAAAGGATTTGCTCTATCACACTCACAAACATTACCAAGAAAGCATGAAGCAATAATAACTGCAGAACCATTACTAAAAGAAACAGGGATATCCGCACTTAATGTTGCAAAGAGGCTTCTTGATTTTGGAATACATGCACCGACTATTTACTTCCCATTAATTGTACCAGAAGCACTAATGATTGAACCTACTGAAACGGAATCAAAAGAAAACTTGGATCTAATGATTGACGCTATGAAAAAGATTTCTGAAGAAGCATATACAAATCCCGAAATTTTGAAAACTGCACCACATAATACAGCAGTAGGCCCGATCGATGAAGTAAAAGCAGCACATCCAAAGACAATGGCATTGACATGGAGAATGTACATGAAGAAACATAATTAAACACATTTTCCTTCTTTTTTATTGTAAAAATGTATGCAGAAATTATACATCCCCTTAATAAACCAGATATTAGAAATAATGAAAATAGTTTAGTAGTTCTAATAGATGTCTTACGTGCAAGTAGCACGATTCTATCAATCTTGTCAAATGGAGCAAAATCTATAATTACCGTAAAGACAATTAAAGAAACAATACAATATAGAAACAATCAAGACTTTCTTATCGCTGGAGAAAGAAATGGAATAAGAGTACAAGGTTTTGATTTCGGAAATAGTCCTTTAGAATTTATAAATAACAAAAAAATCGTAAACAAGCATATTGTACTAACAACAAGTAATTTTAGTAAGGCAGCAGCAAAATTTCAACAATTCAAAAACATAATCATAGCATCATCATTAAATTATGAATCAGTAATCAACTGGATTTTATCAAATGATTATAAACGGATATTAATAATCCCTGCGGGAAAAGCGGGAGCCCCCAGTCTTGAAGATGATTATATTGCGAACTATATAAAACAAAGCGTTTTGTCGGAAAACATAGTAAAAATTTCGGAAAAAGATCTATTAAAATCATTAATAGCATCAAACCATGGGCAACATCTAATAAAATTAGGCCGCATGGCAGACATAAAATACATATCAAAAATAAGCATATTAGATATTGTGCCTAAAAGAACAAAAAATGAAAAAATTTTTGAAATTGCTTAAATATCAATAGGTTTGATCTTGTCTAAACTTTTATCAATTTTTGATTCTAATTCTTCTACTTTCTTAGATCCTGTTTTGAGTACCTCTTTTAATTCAGAGGTATCATATCCCTTAGATGAGCCCTCATCAATAAGCGACTCTATCTCCTTAAGTACATTTTTTATACTATTAATACGTTTATGAAAATCTTTAATTTCAAATGAACTATTGTATTTTCGAATTGTTTCATTTACACGTTCTTGGAATTCAGAGAGTTCCTGCATTTCCCGAACTTTTTCCAAAATCGATTCAGACTCGGAGATATATTTGTCCAATATGCTAATTAATCGTTCTAATCCAAATGAAGAACATTCAATTTTCAAAGATTCAGAGAGATTCTTAAGATTTTCAGCAGCACCAATAGTTTTGTCAAAATTGGACTCCTTGAAATATCGTTTCATAGAGGTTTCCAAATCAGAAAGCGATTTAACTTCATCTTCGATTCTTTGTTGATCCAATATATATTCCATCTGCTTTTCCATATCATTCAATGATTCAAGTTCCTTTTCAACAAATTCCTGTGAATCTTTATCAACATCTCTCAGGCTATATAATAATCCTCGTGCTTTCTCAAGGCTTTCGGGTAACGCTTCAAACGACCTATGCTTGAAATCAGATTTACATTTATCCAGAACAATAGATAACTCACGCTTTATTTCGGTTATTTGCTCAGTCTTCTCTAGCTTTTTAATTATTTCTTTTAATTCAGATTCTTTATCTGATATTTCTCGAACTTTTTCTTTGCATTCGGCAACACGATCTTTCATTTTTTGTTTTTTCGCAACAGATTCAGCTTTCTTGAACTGCTCTTTTGCAGTTTTTAATGATGAAAGTATTGTTTCATAATCAATTAAAGTGAGATCATCGGAGGATAGCAAATTCATTGCACTTTCGTAATTCATCATCGCAGGCTCATAAAATTTAGCAAATTCTAACAATCTAAGATTCATATTTAGTATTTCAATACGATCTTTGGCTTTAGTCCATAGGGGTGATTTCTTTTTCTCCATTTTCATAACAAGTTCCAGGTATGTTTTTGAAGTTTCCCAAAGTCGTTTTGCAGTCTCATAATCGTGAGCTTTAAATGCTTCTTCAGCACGAGATGCATGTTCAGATGCAGATGCTATTAATTGATCTACCGGTAATTCTTCAAGCTTTTTCTTACTTGGAAGCTTTTCAATAGGTTCGATTGGCTTTACGCTTTTCAAAATTAAAGACTCATACTCTGACTCGCCGATTTCAATTTTCCCAGTTTTATATGCCAATTGTGAAATTTGATGAATTCGTAGTTCACCATCGGAGGATATTGAAAAAAGACGTTGCCCTTTATTATCCCATGCAAGCGCAACGATACCGCAATCATGGGAAGGTAACTCAATTATGATCTTACCACTATTGTCAACAATATAAACATCGCCACGGACAGTCCCAACTGCAATTGTATTATTATTTGGATTATATGAAATACGCTCAATAGAATCCCCTATATCAATTTTAGTTTCTAATTCGCCCTTCTCAAGCGACCACAGGTGAATTGTACCATCGTAAGAAGCAGTATATATTTTTGATTCATTTAAACGATAAATATCCTTAACGAAATCTTTATGACGCTTATAGATTAATTTCGGCTTCTTTTTACCAAATTCCCAAACAAAAACATTCTTCCCATCTTCACAAGATATGAGAAGATTGTCTTTAGACCAAATTACTTTATTAATTTCAGATTTATGGCCCTTTAGTTCAGAAATTTTCTTTAATTTGGAATCCCAAATGGAAATTATTTTGTCTCCACTACCAGTCGCAATCATATTACCATCTGGCGATACTGCAACAGTATATATTTCTCGAAGATGTGCATTTTCTTTTTCATCAATAAATTTGCCAGATAAAGCGTCCCATAAGGAGATTGATTCATCATATGAAACAGAATAAAGCAATTTACCATCAGGAGACCATGCAACATCAAGAATATCAGACTCATGACATGGAATCTCCAACAAAATACGATGATTTACCGTATCAAATATATAAATCATACCTTCAGAAGCAGCAACCGCGATCATAGTAAAGTCAGGAGACCATTTGGCATTAAATACATTTTTTGCAAATTTGAAATTTGATGTTTTGACAAGAACTCTTTTCGATTCCTTTTTCCCCATATGGAACGACTCCAATACTCTTTGTTATGTATAGAGATACAAAAATACTTTATAACTAATTTGTAAATGAACAAATAAAATTATTTATGTGGAGATATCTTGGGTGACTGCAGACATAAGAGGAAAAAAATTTTACATAGAAACGTATGGCTGTGCATTCAATCAAGCAGATAGTGAAATAATAGCAGGCCAATTAACTAATTTGGGATTAACTGAAACTTCAATTATTAATGATGCCGATTTTGTTATTATCAATACGTGCGGCGTAAAAGAGGTTACTGAATCAAAGATCATCCATAGATTATCCAGACTAAATAAAATGAACAAAAAACTAATCATTGCAGGTTGTCTGCCAAGAATAAATTTTGAACGTGTAAAACGGTCTGCACCAAATGCACAAATAATAATAGGTCCGAGGTCAATTTCAGAGCTGAAGACCCTTATTTCTAAACAAAGTGAAGAACAATTAGTCTCAATAAAAATACACAAAGAATCAAAAGTAGGCGTTTCGAGAGTAATACATAGATTCCCAACATATATAGTACCAATAAATGAAGGATGCTTGGGAAATTGTGCATATTGTGCCGTAAAATTTGCAAGAGGAAGTCTGCATAGTTTTGATCCAAATGAGATATATGCAGAAGTATACAAAGCAATACAGCAAGAGTATAAAGATATATGGATTACATCACAAGATTGTGCATCATATGGATACGATATAAACACAAATTTGGCAAAATTAATAGAAAAACTCACAGAAATCAATGGAATTTATCGTATGAGAATAGGCATGTTTAATGTTGATACGGCATTACCGTTCATAAATGAACTAATAGAAGTATTCAAACATGAGAAAATATACAAATTTGTGCATATTCCGGTTCAAAGTGGTAGTAATAGAATTTTAAAAGCGATGCTCCGAAAATATACATCTGAAAAATGGCTTGAAATTGCCCAGAGGTTTAGAACACACATAAACAATATCACAATATCAACGGATATAATTGTTGGATTTCCCGGAGAAACAGAGGAAGATTTCGAACAAACGATTAAGCTAATAGAAAAAATCAAACCAGATATAACAAACATTTCAAAGTACGGAGATCGTCCGAAAACTCTTGCATCTAAAATGAAAAATAAAGTGGAAACATCAATTAAGAAAAGACGCAGCACTGAGTTGTCTAGAATTGTAAAGGAAATAACATTACAAAATAATGAAAAATGGATCGATTGGGTAGGTATGGGACTTGTAGCTGAAATTGCCCCTAAAGGAGGATATGTCATAAGAAATGATTGGTATAAAAACATAATAGTTCATGATTCACTTCACTTAGGTAGTTTTGTAAAAGTACGCATCACAGATGCAACCCCTACATATTTAGTTGGAAAAATAACAAAATAACAATAAAATGCCAGATTAAGACCCTAAATTTCAATTCAATTCAAGTCGATAAAAAAGAAATAACAATCTCCCAATTTAAGGAGATTTTAGAACTATACATCAATTTCAACAGGCTTCTTAGTCTTTAATGATTCTCGTGTAGCTTCTACTAATTTTATCGCACGAACACCATCATCAATAGTAACTTTTGGAGTTTCTTTACCACGAAGCGAATTTAATAGATTCATATGCAGTTCAAGAAGGGGTTCTCCATATACCTTTATTGCAGTTCCACGGAAAGGTAGTCGTATGGCTTTACTTTCACTCTCCGCAGGAGAGAGTGCCTGAACATTAATTATTTGACCAAATAAATCAATATCCATTGTACCATCAGTTCCAGAAATTAGCATAGATCTACGACGCCCGGCAAATTCACGAGAAAGATGAACAATATGGATACGCCCATTATCAAAAGTCACAGAGACAGTACCTGCATTATATATGCCATTATATGAATTCGCAACGGCATACAATTCGCCATGACCTTGTGAGATACGTGCCATAATATCAAAATCATGAACGCCAATATCTTCGAAAACATCACCTAATGATTTAATACGTTCGGGCTGGACAGAGCCACGACGATCATGAACAACATGCCTAACTTCACCAATTGCATTTTGCCTTAACAGTGAAAGTGTTCTATCAATTATGGGATTGTAAACTTCAGAATGTCCGATAATTGCAATAATTTTTCTTTTATCGATAATTTCTTTTAGTTTAGTCGCATCATCAATATTTTCAGCAACAGGCTTTTCAATTAAAATTCCCTTAATATCAAAGTTTTCAAGAATGTCAATAGAGATTTTTGCATGCAATTGAGACGGCGCAGAAATTATTACGTAATCGGGATTTACTCTTTTTATTAATGCCTTGTAATCTGTATCATAATCTACTTTGTATAGTTCAGACATTTGTTTCGCCGCGTCTAAATTTACATCAGCAACACCAGCAAGAGCGCCAAGGTTAGATAAAATTCGAACGTGAATTTTCCCCATATGGCCTGTACCAATTACAATGGCTTTAAAATCGGAACTCATTTTAATCACATCTGAAACAAAAATTAGATTATTAAAAAAGGTTTTGTGTATTAGAAATGGTGCGGAGGGCGAGATTTGAACTCGCGAACCACTACTGGACAGGAGCCTCAGTCCTGCGCCTTTGACCGGGCTTGGCAACCTCCGCAATTAATTATACAATTCTACTCAAAATACCATTATAAATTTGGCGATTTGTAACTATGGAGCCCCGGGCGGGATTTGAACCCGCGACCTGCAGCTTACTCTGCGTAAGCTTACGAGGCGTACGGAATCCATAATTAGGATTTTGCCGCTATGCCACTAAGCTACCGAGGCACAAAAATAGCTATAATGCAAAATATCTAAAAACATTTCGTTTGATTTACATTACATGTTAAAAGACAAAAGCGGTGCAATTTAATGAAAGTTTCGGAATTTGGGGAATTAAAAATAATAAAAGATCTTTTGAAATATTATGATGGATATGAAGTATCAACATTAGGACCTAATGAGGACGCTGCGGATTTTATGCTCTCTGAAGATCTAGCTATCGTTGTAAATGTAGATACATTTGTAAAAACCACAGATATGCCAAAAGAAACTAATTTTATAGATGCAGGCTGGAAAACTGCAGTTATGGGAATAAGTGATCTTGCCGCAAAAGGAGCAAAACCACTGGGTGGACTATTGTCAGTTTCTCTACCGAGAGAAGCAACATGGCAGGTTCCAGAAGAGGTTGTAATGGGCTTTACTCAAGCTTTAAAAAAATATGGAGTTCGATATCTCGGTGGGGATTTAAACGAGGCTTGTGACCTTGTCTTAGACGGAGTCATTTTTGGAATAGGAAATCCCAAAAAGATGTTACGCAGAAGTGGCGCAAATGTTGGAGATATTGTCATAGCTACAGGCGATTTCGGGTTAACAACAATTGGTCTAAAACACCTATATAATGAAGCCTACATAAATGATGAAATGGTATATCAAAGAGCAATGGCAGTATTAAAACGCCCAGAAACACCACTGGAATTTGGAATAGCCGTTGCAGAAAGAGGGTTAGCTTCAGCTGCAATTGACAGTAGTGATGGTCTTGCAAAAAGCCTTCATGAACTCGCCGAAGCTAGCAGAGTTGGAATGTTACTTACAGAATTTCCAATAGCTGAAGGTCTTGAAAAGGTAGGAGAATTCCTATATCGGAACCCATTGGAATGGGTATTTTATGGCGGTGAAGAATTCCAATTAATAATGACGATACCCGAGAAACATATCAAGGAAGTAAGAAAATTAGCAAAAGAACTACAAGTTAAAATTACAGAAATGGGTCGAGTGACTGCAGATGATGATGTATATATAATAATGGACGACACAACAATAAGACTGGACCCTACAGGTTATGAGCATTTCGTAAATTGAGAGAGAAAAAAAGTGACCACCATCACAATAATAGATGGATATGTAGATGAACCAACATGTTTAGGCGTTCCACCATATCTGAGTCCATATCCGAGATATATAGCAGGAGCAATTTGGGCAGCAAATAAAGAAGTTGATGTACTATATTATACAATTGATCAAATTCGAAAAGACTGGAATTTAATTAAAAAGATCGCCACATCCAAAGCGGTAATTCTGATTGCAGGCCCCATTGTACCGGGAAAGTATATTGGTGGAACGCCAATATCGATTCGAGAAACTAAAAAAATTATGAGCGAATTGGGTAACCTTACAAATATTGATAGAATATTGGGGGGACCATGGGGCAGATTTGGCGCTGGTGGAATCGGAGGAAAAAAATCCTTAGATATTAATGAATTGAATGATTATTTTGAAGCGATCGTATCTGGAGATATTGAAATATTTGTAAACAATTATGTAAATTCGGAATTTTCAATCTCCGCAGGAGATCGTGGGGAGATTCGAGAATCATACAAACAAATTGAAGAATTTATACAAAGGGGTACAAAATTAGTAGTACAACATCCCAACTTTCCGAACTATATAATAATCGAAATAGAAACTTATCGAGGCTGCCCAAGATATATCGTAGGCGGATGCTCATTTTGCACTGAACCACTATATGGAATACCAGATTTAAGAGATGTGAATTCAATAATTAATGAAATAAAAGAATTATATGAAATTGGTATTCGAGATATCCGATTAGGAAGACAAGCAGATATTTTTACTTATGGTAGCAAGGAAATTGGTGAAAAAGAATTCCCAACCCCAAATCCGGAAGCTATTAAAAAATTATTTTATGGCATAAGAACTGTAGCACCAAACCTTACAACATTACATATAGATAATGTAAATCCCGGGACATTATCACACCATCCGAAAGAATCCAAAGATGTTGCAAAAATAATAATTACATATCATACACCAGGCGATGTAGCAGCAATGGGTATTGAATCTACAGACCCGCAAGTAATTAAGCAAAATAGATTGAAAGTCTATCCTGATGAAGCATTAAGAGCCATTGAACTATTAAATGAGGTGGGAGCTAAACGCGGATATAATGGACTGCCAGAATTATTGCCGGGAATTAATTTATTGTATGGATTACCAGGAGAGAGCGAAAAAACATATGAATTAAACTATGAATTCCTAAAGACAATCTTAGAAAAAAACCTACTAGTGCGAAGAATAAACATCCGTCAAGTAGTGCCATATCGCAAAACACGACTATGGACCGCAAAATCCGTACATAGTAAAAAAGCACATTCTCTTTTTATTAAACAAAAGGAGAAAATTAGGACTGAAATAGATCTACCGATGTTACAAAAGGTGGTACCTCGCGGAACAATAATCAGAAGGTTATATAGCGAAAAATATGAAGGAAACAATACGTTATTGAGGCAATTAGGTTCGTATCCGCTTTTAGCATATACACCAGTAAAACTGCAATTGGGAATTTATATAGATGGCTTTGTTATTGACCACGGATATAGATCAATTACAATACTGCGATATCCATTTAATATTAACACAGCTAAATTATCGGAATTACAAAAAATTCCAGGTATTGGTAAAAAACGTGCTGCGAGCATCGTATCAAAAAGGCCATATAAAAACAAAGAAGAGTTTTTAGAGAAAACAGGGATAATTCTTGATAAAACAATCATAGATAAGGTTTCTTTTAAATAGAATTCTTACGATTATAATTTTGAGATTGAGGTAGGCAGTGAAAAAAATGTTAGAAATTAATGCAGACTTACATATACATTCTAGATATTCAATGGGTGTCTCAGATAAAATGTTAATACCCAATATTATACAAGGTGCAAAGCAAAAAGGAATAAACATCATGGGTACAGGCGATATTACACACAAACAATGGAGAGAACATGTAAAAGAACATGTAGAGTACAAAGAGGGCACACTACTAAAAGATGGCATATATTTTATACCTACAACAGAAATTGAGGATATTGATTCTGTTCATCACTTGGTAATTCTACCAGATTTAGAAGCGGCAGAAGAATTAGAAAGAAAACTACAACCATTTTCGAACAACATATCGAAAACATGGGGTGGAAGACCACATGTTAATTTGAAAGCAGTCGAAATACTAGAAATCGTTCTCTCTGTTGATGGTTTAATGGGTCCTGCACATGCATTTACCCCATTCAAAGCAATATTTCGTGCAGGCAGATATTCACGCTTAAAAGAATGTTATGAAGATTTGGCGGATAAAGTCTCATTTTTGGAATTAGGGCTTTCCGCAGATACAATTTTAGCAGATAGGATCTCAGAATTACACAAGGTTACATTTCTATCAAATAGCGATGCACATTCGCCTACTCCATTAAAATTAGGTCGCGAATTTAATAGATTTCAAATTCAAGAACCAACTTTCGATGAAATCAAAAAAGCAATACTAAGAAAAAAAGGCCGAAAAGTTATTTTAAATGCAGGTTTTGATCCACGCTTAGGAAAATATTACTCTAGCTTTTGTAAGAATTGCAAAAGACGTGTCAAAATTTTAATTGGTACAAAACCAAAAGAAATCCATCCAGATTTCATAATATATTATTATCCAGAAAAACAACTTGCTTTAAACTTCTTACAAAGGATTCAATCCGGAAAGGAACGCTGCCCATATTGTAATGCAATACTATCGTTAGGAGTAAAAGATCGAATAGAATTAATCGCAGATATCGATGAAGAAATACATCCAGAACATAGACCGCCATATATTTGGGTAGCACCACTTATGGAATTAATTCGTGCCTCATTAGGTTTAAAGACAGCAAATAGTGTTACTGTAAAACGTTATTATCAAAAGATTATTTCGGATTTTGGAGATGAATCACGAATTCTTGTAGATTCTACAAAAGAGGAACTTGAAGCATATGACAAGTCTCTTGCCACATTAATATTAAATACACGAAAAGGAACTTTGAAAGTTTCTCAGGGGGGTGGAGGGATCTATGGGATGGTTGAAATTTAATATATAAGGCAAAGTAATACAAACACCTTAGTATTTGTATTACACAGAGAATTTGGAGAACATATAGAAGGCGAAAATGTGTGAAAAAGATAACAATTCGAACGCCTAAAGAATACATTGAACATCTCGAAAAAATTGTCAATTCGAGGTTATACCCAAGTCGAACAGACTGCAGAATACTAAGAGGTGAGAGAAAGTGAGACTGATTACACTTCATGTTCCTGAACAATATGTTGAAGGTCTCGAAAAGCTTGTTGCTTCAAAATTATACCCAAATCGTTCAGAAGCAATAAGAATTGCAATACGAGATCTTTTAAAGCGCGAATTATGGGGTTGAGTGGAAGCATATTGCCACCCCCCATAAATTTAATTTTTCTTTTAAATTCAAAAGAACTACAATAATTTATGAGGAAACAAATATGTCTGAATCAGCAATAGGAGTCAAAACTTTAGCAGGCTTAGCAATTTTTATCGGTTTGGTCTCAATTTTAAAGATCATTTTACGCATACTTGGTTCTATGCCAATAATAATATCTATTTCCGATATTTTACCGCCTTTTAATTATGAACTAATTAGTATATATTTAGGATTGTTGTGTATTTTTAGCGGAATTGGCTTAGCAAAAATTAAACGATGGGGCTGGATAATTGGTGTAATTATTTCACCATTTGCAATAATTATTGATATAATAATTCAAGATTGGTTGTTTGTAAATATATATTTATTATTTAATGTTTACTTATTACAAAAACCGATAAGAAATACATTTAAAAAAGTATCAAATTAATACGATAATCTTATTAGAGATTTTTTTATTAATATTCTTAAGATGGATAAAAATCCATCATCTTGTAAGATACAAAAATGGAGGAGTAAATAAGTATGTCTGCTAGACCAACTGGAGTAACTATACTTGCAATACTCGAATTTATCGGAGGAATATTTGGTCTTATTGGCGGCGGTCTATCAATGATGCTTGCTATGGTCGCCATGCAATATGACCCCTCATTAGGTACGGTTTTATTAATCTTCGCATTAATACCACTATTAATTGGTATTATTGACTTCATTATCGGATGGGGCTTATGGACACTAAAATCATGGGCATGGCTCTTAGCTTTGATCTTCGGTATAATCGGACTAATATTTGGAATCATCGGATTAAACATCATTGGCATCATTATCAACTTAATAATTGTTCTATACCTATGGCAACCGGATGTCAAGGCAGCATTTGGTAGATAATACCAAATTTTCCCTTTTTTCTTTTTTATTTATAAATTGATAGAATCATTAATATTTGGAATTTTTGCAGAAAATCCGTCCTTTGATAAATTAGTATATAACGCATTATTAGACTCAGGTTCTCCATGTACAATGTAAATTGTAGCATCTTTACTGATTCTTTCAATAAAATTCTTAAGATTAGGTCCATCTACATGAGAAGATAAATGAAAAGAGGCAATTTCAGCATTCACTTTCAAGCGAGTCCCATTAAATCTAACGGAGCCGGTTGTTAACAGATCATGACCTGGAGTACCTTCAATTTGATAACTTACTAAAACAAATAGATTTCGTTTTTCTTTGTATAATTTTTTAAAGTAATACTTTGAAGCTCCACCTTTAAGCATACCTGCAGGTGATATAATTACGGACCCATCAAATATAGCATGAATTCTTTGAGAACTATTTTCTATTTCAAAGACATTAGAAAGCGCATGTTCAAATGCATTAAAATCTCGAAGCGAATCGGGATTTTGTTCGAGAATGAGATTTGTGTTTCTCGCCATACCGTCCAAATAGATATTATCAGAAACCCCAAATGCATCTAAGATCATCATTACTTCTTGTGAGCGGCCTACAGCGAAAGCAGGAATAAGAACCACGCCTCCGCGCTCACGAGTTTCAATAATTTTATCAATTAATCCTTGCTCGATTTCTTGTCGGTTTGGTAATTTAACGTTAGCATATGTACTTTCAGTGATTACAGCATCTAAATCAGAAAGATCTTTATAATTTCCATTTAGTAATCTAGTATTTTCAGTATTAATATCTCCAGTAACAAGAATTCGCTTGCCACCAACTTCTACAAGAACCATCGCACTTCCGGGGATGTGACCTGCATTAAAAAGAGTAATCGTAAATTCTTTACCTATTGTAAAAGGAGTATTATATTCCACATTGATACTATTTAATCTAAGGCGGTTAAGCTCAGATTGCTCAAAAGGTAAATAATAACCTGAAATATTTAACATATCACGGATTAACATATTTGCTAACTCGTGAGTTGTTTTAGTTGCATAAACGGGTATTTCGCGACTTGCGAAAATCAAAGGCAAGGCGCCAGAATGATCCAAATGTGCATGCGTTACTACTATCCCCTTCAAATCACTAAGGGAGGTAGTTTGTGGGAAATGTGGATATTTATTAAAGACAACCCCATAATCAACTAAGATAGATTCTCCATTATGTGCAATTTTAATTGCGGATCTTCCAACTTCACCACATGAGCCTAAGAAAGAAATTGATACCAAACTAATCATATCCCACTACTTATGTGAATTTCAATCAAATTAATTTATAATATACACTTATCAATATTATTAAATGACCAAAATAGGTAAACGAAAAGGACGAAATATGCTCGTCCTGTGAATTATACCTCACGAATTGCACATTTTATTTTCTGAATTAAAGCCTCAGCTTTTTCGGGCGAAACCACAAGTGTATATAGCTGGGACTTTGTTCTTAATTTCAGCTTTACATTCTCTTTTGTTCTTTTTATTCGGCATTCATAAGCTCTTTCTGATATTGCAAGGAATTCTTCTTCATCCATTATTTGTCTTGGCAATTTTTAAACCCCCAGAGGAATTATGAGGAATGGTGGGCTGGACGGGACTCGATCCCGCGACCTCCGCCGTGTGAGGGCGGCTTTATGCTTGGGATTAAAGTGTCATAACCGCTAGACCACCAGCCCATATTGTATTACATTGATTACTTGGACTTCAATTTTCGCTTTGGTCTAAGATCCTTACTACGACATTTTCGGCATTTCTTTGCATTTGGTGGAAGAGTTGCGCCACATTTTCGGCAAATCTTCTTCTCTAATAGATGATGCATTGCTATACGTCTTTTCATTGGATCAGCTACGGGCATATTGTTCCCTCGTAATTATAATTTTAATAATTCAGCAATAATTTATGCTAAAGCACACATTGAGAGTATCTATAAAAGATTATCGTTTTGGAAAGTTATAAAATTGAATAGTTTTAAATAATATAATACAATGACCTACATGAGATTAAGAAATAGTAGGTACACCTTCATGATAAATTAGAGATTAAAATATAAAAGCGGTGATGACTCTGAAAGCTCCAATATGTGGATTTTGTTTGAAAACAGATTTAGATGAACTTTGCCCAAAATGTCAAATCGAATTAGATTCAGGGAGAATTACTCAAAACGATGTAGATATCTCACGATATATCTGGAGCTTGAGAAGAGAATATAAATTCATAGATTCATTAGATATTAAAAGAATCATAGAAATATCAGATAAATTCCTGTTAGTTCTAAAAAGTCCGCTGGATGTATTTTCAACAAAAAATGGTAAAGATCTGTTACAAAAACTGGAGCTCGAATATGGGAAACAATTCAAACCGATAAAATATGCGAAAAAAGTCAAAACATTCATAGATGAGCTAATTCGGCCAGTCAAAATTTTAGGCATTAATCAGGTATGGCTTCCAGATGGCACAATTGAGAAAATGGTTATCATAAGTGATGATGACATAAATAGATTGCCAATGCCTGAGGAAGTTATTGCAGAAATTGTTGAAAAAATGTTCGGCGAGCACATTAGAATAGGACTACTATCACAAATAGGAAAATGATCTCAAGCACGATTAAAGGGATGATTTTTCATAATCTCCCTCAAAAATACAGTCGCATAAGACCCCCTTCGCAAGATGAATTTAAGGAGTAATTCTCCATCAAACCTTCTTATTTTTAATTCTTGAGGCTTAAACGACAATGGTCTTAATGAACCAGGAGAATCAAGAACATCTATTTTATCATTACGAAAATCTCGTAGTTTAATTTTTTCATCATTTAGTACTTTTAGAATTGTATCCCTAAGAAATCCGGGAGGCATCTTTGTTGAATATCCAGGGATAGGATAGACAATTATTTTCTCGCCGGATTCAATTTTTGATTGAGCTAATTCAATATTGTCTTCAGAAACAAGCATCCATTCTTCATAACCAAATCCACTTGGCTCAGGAGTCGCAATAAATTCCCCCGGATAAACATGGTCTATTGACTTACCAGAACGAATTCTATAGCTAAGGATTTTATTAAATAAATAGGATTGGTATGAATGCACAAGTATTTTTACAAGCCGATACGGAAGTCGTAATATTGCACCCAAATAGTCTTCGGGATGCTTTAAAAGATGCCACAACACAATTTTTTCGTAATTAAGAGCTTTTGGAATTTTACTAATAATATTCTCAGTAACTTCAAAGTTGTCGAAGAGATTTTTTCTAAATTCAATAATTTCTTCTTGTTCATAAGGAGAAAAACCACCTACAAAATGGCGAACTGCTTCAAAATAATCTCTCTTAATTAAATATCGTCCGACAATATGACTAGATGGTCTTGTAAGACCAAATCTTTGTATTCCGAAGAAATTATATAATGGCGTTTTTTGAAAAATTATAAAATCGTCTTCAGAAAAATTATTAACTTCTATATTTCGGATTATAATAGTAAATCTATTTCCATATAGAGAACCGGGAAAGATTGGCCTTCTTTCACGTTTAAGGTCCCAAATCACAATATCTTCGTGATGAAAATTACGAATTTTACTAAGAGATAGATCCTTAATACTCATACGTTGCACGGTAATTGCTTGTTTATCTTTCAGCCCTGCAAAGGATATATAAATATGAGGCGTTTTTAGAAATCTTGAAAGTATATTCGCAACATCAAATGTAGTAAGTTTCCTCTTTTGCAGTGTAAAATGTACATATGAACCACGTCCAGATATGGAGTCAGGGATCTCATTTTTTCCAAATGGGCGCATTTCAAGAATAGTACCATCTAAGAGAACTTCTTCAACAATGAAATCCTCAGGAAAAGATTTTATTTTTCCCCCAATACCAGGAGTACTAGTTGTGTAAAATTCCATCCCCATCGAATGCTCTTCTACATACGGGCTTTCCAATTTAAACCACTCACAATAATTTCAAATGCCCTGTGATTAAATCGATCTTTTCACTTCGTTCGGGGCCTATGCCTAGGGCAGTAACTGTACCAGGCTCCAATTCGGTTAACCCCATATCACGTATTAGTGCAAAAGGTAAATTCATAGACTCCGCTTTATTCATAAGAGAAATAAGTTCATCTAAGGTATCAACTCGCAATGCAACCTTTTTTTGTCCTTTAGAAAACCATTTTTTAGCAATTTCAGGAACTTTT
>CAZPUN010000008.1:0-25550 GCA_964589775.1 uncultured archaeon | reverse complement strand
AACTCATTATCATCCAAAACTTCATCGATATCGTACGGATTTTTCAGAGATAACTCATAGACATTCTGTTCCTCTCCAGCAGGCAGCTCAACCAATTTTAGGTCTGAGAATACTCTGGAAAACTCTGATTGCAAATATCGCGCTAATAAATTATATCCGAATGAGTCAAATTTCAAGTGACTCACGATGTAAATTTTGATATTGGTAGATTCTGAAACTAGTGCGAACATTTGATTGGGCACCGCCAAATTAATTTTTATATAAAAATATATAGATTATTTCTTATAAATATATTACGAAAAATGAAAAAAATATAGGTAAAAATTTTAAATAAATCTAAGTTCCTCATAAACAGATAACAAAAACAAATTATAATCTATATCTTTTGAAGATATTGCAAGTAATAAGCGCCCACGTCCGGTTGGAACTAAGAAAAGATAACGTTCATTAGATTCAAAGACGAGTCCTTTAGAACTTTGGTCAAGCAATTTATACACGTCATTTCCGATCTTTATTTTTTCAGTTTTAAATTCAAAGACAGATTGTAAATACAACGAATCGTCAATTATTTTTAATTCGGTATTATTGTAAAGTATACGCCCAGCAATTCCAACTAAAGCAACATATTGAAGCCCGTAATTTTTAGATATTCGCTCCAGTAAGGACTCAAGAATACTTGCACGTGAATACGAACTTATTTCGTCATCTTCTTCAAGGTCTGCGAATTTTGGAATTGGCTTTGCTTCGTCGGAGATACCCTTAAGATATTTGACAATGTCTACAAGCATGAAGGCTTTCTCTGTAAGGGTCTTTTTCTGGTCATCGTCCAATCCTTTTTTCTGCATATATGTATATATTTGACGCCCAATTTGTTTTAACAATTCAGCGGCCTCATTATTCATTCCACGATTGATGAGAAATTTCGCCTCATCAATAGTTTTTTCCCAGAATATCATTGGGTCTTTATCACTGTTTAGAATGTCCAAGAACATGACGGGTTCGTCGAGTTTTTTTACTTCTTTGACCTCCGCTTCAGGTACCGAGACCGCTGCAAATGGTGATTCTAACTCTTTCAAGATATCCATCCCTCGCATTAAAACTAATAATTTCTTTAACTGAATTTATTTAAATACGTTTCTCCTATCTAAGTTTTGTGAGTGAAATGTACATCCAAGAGTATACAGAAGAAGAAAAACAAAAATTTAACGACGCAATCGTGAGGAAAGATTATGAAGTACTGTTTCCTTGGGGAATTAATGATCTCTATGATGCGGGGATTAATAAAAACACGATAGATACAGTTTTTGACATAATCAACGCTCCTGAACAAATTATTCCGGAATTCAGAAAAATAGTAATAGATGAATTAATTAAAGGAGATATTCAAGGATTACAAAATGCATTCACAATAACGAAATTCTTGGCGGAATCCGCACAATATATTTCACAACAAGAGCGGGTCAGTCTATATTCTGAAGCTAGCGAGCTATCAATAAAGATATGGCAAAAGAAAGGTCGGTTCACGAAAAAATTACAAATATACAACAAGGATTCCCAGCCGGTAAAAGTCACAGCGGTCAGTAGTGAGCCAAGACAAACTCGTACGATTATTATCCTTCACGGTCTAAGTGGGTCGAAACTAAGTAAAGAATATATTGTCGATTGGTTCATAAAACAAGGGTTTATGGTTCTTAGATTTGACATACAAGGGCACGGAGAACGCTGGGACCCAATGCGAAATAATATAATTGA
This sequence comes from uncultured archaeon, assembly GCA_964589775.1. Lineage (GTDB taxonomy): Archaea > Asgardarchaeota > Thorarchaeia > Thorarchaeales > CAZPUN01 > CAZPUN01. The sequence goes on along the minus strand of CAZPUN010000008.1, from coordinate 23,798 downwards.
AGACACACGTCATATTATAGAAAAAATAAGAGATTTTGATTTTGTAAATCAGAATGAGCTTTACATTTTCGGGCATAGTCTCGGAGGTTTTCTAACTCTTGCAATGATTTCAGAATTGAATATTTTCAAAGGAGCGATTGCAATTGCAGGTTTTCTTGATCGTGAGAAAGGCACGAATATTAAAGAATTATCGTTAGTACAACAGAGAGGAATCAGATTCATAACACAAAGCAGTTCTAAAATTAAGAATGCATATTCAAGTATTCCGAATTATAAAATCAGTGAAGAGGCATTTACCAGGAGTAAGACTCCATTACTCATAATTCATGCAATAGATGATGATGTCGTCCCAGTAAAGAATGTCGAAATTATTAAGAAACTCCGCCCGGACGCAGAAGATATGGTTTTACAGAGTGGTGGTCACGTAATTGGCGAGCAATGGAAAAAGGTCCTAGAAAGAATAAGCGATTTTATAAAAAAGTAGGAGAAAAGAATCTACTTTAATTTCTCCATTAACATTTTTGCTCGTTCAACACTAACATCAATTCCAAACTTTTTAGATAACTCCTTTGCTAGTTTCTTTGGTGTTCCGGTCCTTTTGATTATTTGGCGCAGATTTTCTTCGATTTCTGCAACTTCTTTAATTGTAGAAACAACAACGTCTGGGTTTACGGATATATAGTCCAGATACACAGTAAGAAATTCGATGAACTCTTTTATATCGCTAGGTGCCTGACCGCAAATACCAAGTTCTTTTGGTGGATCCGTTTGATGCGCAGAATCAGCAAGAATAGAAATCGCTTTCTTTACTGCAGGGACATTCTCGTTAAAGAACAATCGCGATGAATCGCGCCCAGTTCCAGTAACAAGCTGCGTAAGATCATTCGTACCAAATGAGTAACCCTTGGTATATTCATGGAACAAATCGGGAACAAGTGTGATGGACGGAACCTCTGCCATGAAGATTATTTTAGGTGCCGGCAGTCCAGCTTTCTTAAACTTTTCCTTAATGTATGCGGTTACATCGCGAGCTTCATGCGGATGACGAATGAACGGAATCATCAAGGTAATGTTGCGATATTTACGCATAACCCGAATAATAGCTTCGATTTCCATATCGAATGCGTCTTGAAATTCAGGATCTAGATATCTTGCTGCACCTCGCCAGCCTAACATAGGATTGTTCTCTTTGGGCTCAAGACGAATCTCACGTGAAATCAGATTACTTCCACAAATCGGACATCGATCTAATCGCTTTAGCCCAATGCCATATCCATGAACTGGACAACGGAAATCATAATATGTGGCACCCAGTAGAGTCTCATATTCGTTTGTTTTGAAGTCCGAAGTTCTTAAAATGACTTCGCGTGGATAAAAGGCTGCAGCTTCCATACTAACGCCCAATTCCAGACGCTCAATCCACTCTTCCTTCAGCGATCTTATTCCACGGAATAATTCTTCAATATCTGGTGCCAGCCACCCCTCTCCATTACGGTACTTGTCAGCTATGATTGCAAACTTTGGGTGCATATTTATCCATGCGGATATGAATTCTTCACGTGCTAGACCGACTTTTGATGCCCCGGGTATTTGACTGATTTGTAGGGATTCCGGCGGAGACCCACAATTGACACCCACCTTTGTAACTGTTTCCGGTAACTTTTCTATTTTGATCCTTTGAACCTCATATTCAAGAGACTGACTATATAATCTAGCTTCACCAGAGGAACAGTCTAGAGTACCTTCCTCGAGAATTCTTAAAGTAAACAATCGACCACCACACACAGGACACTGACCAGCTTCACGGATCTCTTGTTCATCACCTTTGTCAAGATACCATGTATGACCACATTCTCGACATGTTACACCAATCATCTGAGTTTCAAGCTTCTCGAGCTCTTCTGGAGGTACCTTCATACCAACTCCACTTGCAATTCCAGCTTCACGACAAACGATTGCAGGATGACTAGTTCGGTTTCCTTCTTCAGTACAGATTCCGGAAACAAGTTCAGCATTCATAACGGGTTCCCAAGGAGGAGAAGTCATATCGGTATAGAGAATTGGCTTAATGCCCTTTTCCGCAAAACCCTCAAGAATACGTTTCATATATCGGATCAGACGAGGAAGATTTGAAGGATCTGTTTCAAATTTGACAGGTAGTATTGGACCACGCGCAATTTTTGTACCAACATTCAATCCAACTGCGAGGAGTGCCTCCGCTTTTGGTTCCTCTTTCAATACATAAGTCTCAATGATTGCTTCCTTCTTAGGTGCATGTACAGTCTCAGGACGCATTTGTACAATGTAGAGCATGCCCTGTTCCCAGCAAAATTCAACATCAATCGCTTGGTTATATGTTTCGGAGAGTTTGTGTATTGTGTATGCAATAAGTTCAGCCTGAGAACGTGTTATAATTTTTGGATCATCTTCAGTGACAGGAATAACTTTATTTCCTTCACCGGGGACATAGACAAGTTTCTTCTTCTGGCGTGCCTTGGGTGGCATCAGTCCAAGTGCATTTGCAGAAGTTTTAATTTTTATGTCACCGAAACTCATTTCAACTTGGTCACTTTTGTGTGCACCCCAACCTTCTACAGTGGGTACAACACCTTGGACACCTAACTCACCTAATCCTCGAATAATATTGAATTTAATGATATTGGGATGTCCAGTCTCACTATCAATCGAAAAGCCTACACCACTCCATTGAGAATCTATCATTGCTTGTACAACTACCGTAAATGCACCAGAACCAAGAATTTCCTTTTCAGAAGGAATGGGCAATCCTTTCTTACGATTCTTAGCTCGATAATCAACAACACGATCACCCCAAACGGAGGCAGCACATTCAAGAATAGCATTAAAAACTTCCTCAGTGTTCAGATGAACATTTAATACAGTGGCATATTGCCCAGCAAAGCTTGCTCCGGGTAGATCTTCAGCTAATCCACTACTACGTACCGCTACTCGAAGATTTTCAGTCTTGCCCATATCATTCAACATCTTTGTTATGTCTTGAATTATGGAGTCAATATTACATTTTATGATATCATTCATTTCAGTCGATAAAATAATGTCCCGTATTTCTTTTGTCTCATCAGCATAAGGGCGATTCTCTTCAATCATTTTGTCTAACTTTTCAACAAGCTCAGACAATCGAGGATTCATTTTGAATAAAAGAGAAGTGAACTTGGGAGTTAGAATTAACGCAGGCGGAACAGCAACCGGAAGACCTTCTTCTCGCAATGGTCGTATGGCTCTTTCCACACGAGCTAGACCATAACCTTTTCCACCAACGTTTTTTGGATCTAACGCTTCATCATCAAAAATACTTACATATAACTTATCATTTGAGTCGCAGGTCATCTTCTTCCTCTTCCTCGTCCAATTTTTGTGTAAAAGCCAATAAATTTCATTATGACATAATTAGAAAAATATCCTTATAATATTTTACGGTCATAAAATAGATATAACTAATATTTAAAACATTAAAAAGCGAACTGACATATAGAGCAAAAGGGCGATGGTAAAAATGGTGGAAATTAAGGAGATCAAAGCAATTGAGATTTTAGATTCACGAGGAAATCCTACGATTATGACTAAAGTTACTTTAGATTCAGGCGCTCATGGTATTGCAAAGGTACCGAGCGGAGCGTCTACTGGAGAACATGAAGCATTAGAGTTACGAGATGGTGGCAAGAGGTATTTGGGAAAAGGCGTACAGAAAGCAGTCCGAAATGTAAATGAAACGATTGCAAAAGCGGTAATTGGACATGATCCAACAGATCAGGAAGCGATAGACAAGATAATGATTGAACTTGACGGAACGGAAGGAAAGCGTAAGCTTGGAGCAAATGCAATATTATCTGTTTCCATGGCTACAGCAGTGGCTGCGGCTAGACATTTAGATATGGAATTATTCCAATACATACGGACAAAGATATTAGGCAAATCCGAAAAATATCTTTTACCGGTTCCATTATCAAATGTAATTAATGGGGGAGCACATGCGGGAAACGACTTGAATATACAAGAATTCAAGATTTTACCGATAGGAGCAGATAATGGAGTAGAAGCAATTAGGATAATCAGTGAGGTGTATCACATATTAGGAAAGAATATGATAAGCAAGTATGGGCGAATGGCAAAGCACGTCGGGGACGAAGGCGGATTCTGTGGGTACGGCTTAAAGAGTACAAGAGATGCATTTGATGAGATGATTAGAGCGATCGAAGATGCCGGATATAAAGCGGGAAAAGATGTGGTCCTTGGCATTGATGCTGCAGCAAGTGAGTTCTTCGAAAACGGAAAATACATAATTGACGGCAAACAATTGACTCCTGATGAACTTATAGATTACTATTTAGATTTGGAGAAGACATACCCGTTGAAGAGTGTAGAAGATCCATTCGATGAGAATGCTTTCGAATCCTTTGCAGAGTACACAAAGAAAACAAAAGTCCAAGTTATTACAGACGACCTTACAGTTTCGAATACTAAGATTTTAGAAAAAGCAATCAAGATGAATTGTGGAAATGCACTTTTGCTTAAGTTGAACCAGATAGGTAGTGTGTCAGAAGCTATCGCAGCAGCAAAAATGGCAATGAACGCAAACTGGGCTGTAGTAGTTAGTCATAGAAGTGGTGAGACAAGCGACACGTTTATTGCAGATTTATCAGTAGCTCTTGGAACTGGTCAAATTAAAACAGGAGCACCAGCTAGAAGCGATCGCGTCGAGAAGTACAACAGACTAATTCAGATATTTGACATATTAAAAGGAAATGCAGATTACCCCGGCATTAATTTCAGAACTGCTTGGAAGAATTATTAGGGGGTTAATGAATGAAAGCAATCTTGATAATTTCGGATGGTTTAGGAGATAGACCGGTTCCAGAATTAAAAGGAAAAACACCATTGCAAGCTGCAAAAACACCCAATTTAGATAGATTAGCCAAAGAGGGAAGAAACGGTCTCATGGATGTAATAGCACCCGGAATAACTCCAGGAAGCGATACGGCACATCTAACACTTTTTGGATATGATCCATACGAAACATATCCCGGAAGAGGCCCACTTGAAGCATTAGGGGCTGGACTTGAATTAAAACATGGAAATGTTGCATTTCGTGCAAATTTTGCAACTGTAGATGAAAAATTCATAGTGCAAGATAGAAGAGCAGGTCGCGATATTAGTCGCGAAGAAGGACTTGAACTTGAAAAGGTAATTGATGGTATCAAAATCGAAGATGTAGTTATTCATTTTAAAAGCACAACAGAACATAGAGGAGCTTTAGTTCTTGATGGCGATGGACTATCCGCAAAAGTTTCAGATATTGATCCACATGAAGTCGGCAAAAAGGTTCTTGAAGCAAAAGCACTAGCACCAGAAGCTGAAAAGACTGCAAGAATCTTGAACGAATTCGTTAAAATCGCATATGAGAAGCTAAAAAATCTAGATGTAAATAGGAAGCGCATCGAACGTGGAAGACCACCAGCAAATGTGATTCTTCTTAGAGGCCCAGGGCAATATCACACGGTACCAAAATTACAAGACAAATATGGAATCAAAGCAGCAGTCTTGGCTGCGAATGCATTGATATTAGGTACTGCATTATATGCAGGTATGGAGCACATTAAAGTCGAAGGACAGACAGGAACAATTGAAACAAATGTGGATAATATCGCAAAAGTTGCATTAGAAACTCTTGAGAAAGACTATGATTTCATCTTCATTCATCTAAAAATGACAGATAATGCAAGCCATGACCATAATTATAATGATAAAATAAAAGCGATTGAAAAGCTCGATTACATGGTCGGAAAATTACTCGAGGATATCGAAGGAAAGGCCGTTCTTGCGGTTACAGGAGATCATACAACACCAGTAACAGTTGGAGAACATACATGCGATCCAGTACCCGTTGTTCTATGGGGGAAAGGATTGAGACATGACGATGTGGATAAATTCTCAGAAATCGATGCAGCAAAAGGAGCACTCCTTCGGATAAGGGGAAAGGACATATTACCTATGCTTCTGGGATATGCAGGAATTACTAAAAAATTTGGCTCATAAAGTTAAGGAGATATGAGACGTGAAACGGCTTGCAGTATTCGCATCTGGAAGCGGAACGAACCTTCAATCAATAATCGATAAAATAAATTCAGGATACATAGATAATGCATCTATTGAACTTGTACTCAGTAACAAAAAAAATGCATATGCACTTGAACGCGCGAAAAAACATGATATCGACGCTGTATTTCTAAGCCCAAAGAAATATCGTACTGATGATAAGGAAACATCTAGAGTAAACTATGACAGAGCTTGCATGGAACTATTAGAAAACTATAGTATAGATTATGTAATTCTCGCAGGCTATATGAGATTACTCTCAAAAGAATTCGTTAAAAAATGGTCAATGCGAATCTTGAATATTCATCCGGCAATATTACCTGCATTTCCCGGGGTTGATGCACAGCAACAGGCGATAGACTATGGAGTTAAAGTTTCCGGAGCAACCGTACATTTCGTAGATGAATATGTAGATCATGGTCCTGTAATACTGCAAGCCTTTACACCGGTATTTCCAGAAGATACACGTGATGAATTTACTAAGCGAAATCTAAAAAGAGAACATTTCATCTATCCAGAAGCAATTAGACTTCTTGTAAACAACTACATACAAGTCAGAGACCGCATTGTATATATAACAGAAGATGGCTTCTACGAACAATACTACAAAACATTAATCGACATGCTTTTAGAAGACTTGAAAAATAGAAAAGGGACATAATATCTCAATTATTCATTTGCATATGTCCCATTCTTTACTCTTTTTATGTTGATGTGCCTTAATTCTGCAAGTGTAGTATGCCAGGTCTTGTTCTTATTTCGGTCAATAATAGTCATTCTATCACAGCATGAGAAACAGGGATCGATCCCAGCGATTACTACAGGAATATCCGCAATGTGCCCACCCTGAAGGGAATAGGCAATAGAGGGTAAGTTTGCATAAGTTGGAGCACGTATCTTATGGCGATATGGACCACGACCACCATCACTAATGATTGTATGTACCAATTCACCACGTGGCGCCTCAACTACACTAATAACTCGACCTTCAGGAGCTTTGGGCTTTACTCTCTTAACTTTTATATCGCCACCAGGCATCTTATCGAGAATTTGCTTTACGAGATATATAGACTCACCAACTTCTTTGATACGGACCCAAACTCTTCCACGAAGATCACAGAATTTAGAAACCCATACTTTAAAGTCTAAATCTGGATAGATGCCATACGGATTATCCCTACGCACATCGAAATCAACACCGCAGCCTCGAGCTACCGGACCACATGAATTCAACTTTGCAGCAATTCCAGTTGGCAGAGTTCCTACATTAATTAATCTGGCAAGAAAAGTCTTTTCGTTCATAAAGAAATCTTCATACTTTTCGATTCTTTTCTCAAGATAATCCATACCTTTGAGAATCTTTTCTTTCATCTCAGGAGTAATGTCGCGTCTGACTCCACCAATAGTATTCATAGCGTAGTTTACTCGATTTCCACTAATATCTTCTAAAATATCCATTACGACTTCACGATCTCGCCAGACATACATCATAGATGTTAGCCAACCAGCCTCATGACCCATAGTACCAATCCATAACAGATGACTGTGAATACGCTCTAATTCTGCTACAAGTGCTCGGATATATAAGCCACGTTCAGGTACTTCAAGCCCATATAATTCCTCAACACCTGTAACATATGCTGAAGTATGAGAATGACTACAGATCCCGCAAACGCGCTCAGCCAAGTAAACAACTTGAAGCCACGTTCGAGATTCTGAAAGCTTTTCTATTCCACGATGAACATATCCAATTCTTGGGGTTACTTTTACGATACGCTCACCATCAACTTCAATCATGAAATTTTCGGGCTCATGAAGTGCTGGATGTTGAGGCCCTATAGGGATTGTTGCTTTCGACAACTTAATTACCTCACCTAGTCATTTTCCCGCGCTTTCTGAATAAAATATGAAATTAATTACCTTTTAAAGTTGCGGTTGATGTATGGTTTATTTTTGAATACTTAAACCTCTTAAAAGATATAAAATAAAAATAAATGTTTGATTTCAATACTATTCATCATCAGCATGCCAGAGAATAGCAACACCATCCTTGGATAAAAGAATCTTAACGCCTTCGATAGAAGAATAGATCGAACTGGAAATTATTTCTTCTTGTACACCAAGAGAATTCGCAATTACTGAAATTGCATCTTCAAGCAAGTTTGCCTTTGGAATAAATACAATGTTTGTGAATCCAGATAGTTCGGGATTCTTAAGGAATAAGCTTAGCGTGATTGAATCTTCATTTTCAAAAATATAGTCAGTAATAGAATCTAGCTTCTGGAATAATTCTTTAAATTCCGGAATATCATTATTTTGAAACTTTGATTTATTTAGTAAATACCAATTCGCAAAAGATAGAAATTTCATTAACAATATAGGTACAGGCTTACGCCTATTTTCTTCAATAAATACTTGTTTTGCACCAGCATTTTTTAGATAGGTCTCAATAGATTGAATCAATTGATTTAATGATTCGACAGATTCATTCTTTTCCTTTAGTATGCTAATTACTAAAATATTATTAAAACGTGTAGATAATAGTTTATACTCCTTAGTAATTGATATAGTTTCGTTTAGCCCCTTGCGAGCATTTGCGGCAGATTCGGGATATTCGAATACAGAAATAATCAAATATGTAGAACTATAATGTGTACTAATTTCATTTGGTAAGTTACTAAACATAGATATTGAACCCAATATAAACCACACTCATTTCCTGACCTATCTACTCATATTCATGTACAATCCACACATATAAACCTATCTCCAATTTTATTAAAAATTAATAATAAATTTTTGTAATATATAAAAATTTTTAAAATAGTGAAATAATATAATTATGAAAGGCAGAATAGAGTATGAATGCTGTACGTATTATAAGCTATGCAATTAACATCTCCAGACTATGATTATTAAATAGATAAATAATATACTTTTTATTCCAAAATAAGGAGAGACACATTAGTTGTAAAAGTAGCAGAGTAACTAAGACCTTCTATGATATCAGAGAGATGTGAATTGGATATTATTACTAAGAGGATAATGTCAGATTCTATTTATGAAGTGGATTAGAACTTATTGTATCACCTCTGGGCACGGTGAGTAAATGGTTATCGAAAGTAGCCCATTCGCGCACTCGCATTTCAATATAGGGAGTTATCGGTTTTCAAGGTAATTAATGGAAACCTTTATGACTATTTCTTTACTTCTTTGGCATGGCGATTTCCAAAATATTCTATGAGGAGACCCATGATGAAATTAGTAGAGTGCGTTCCGAACTTTTCCGAGGGCAGACGCCCTGAAGTTATGCGTGCTATTGTTGATGCTATTTCTTCTGTAGAAGGTGTAAAGGTTCTAGATGTGGAATCTGATGAGAGCCATAATCGTATGGTAGTAACTTTCATCGGGGAGCCCGAAGCTGTACTGAAGGCTGCATTAGCGGGTGGCGAGAAAGCTGTTGAGTTAATTGATCTAAATCACCACGAAGGTGAACATCCACGAATGGGTGCTGTAGATGTCGTACCATTTATTCCTCTACAAGGTGTTACAATGGGGGAGTGTATTGAACTATCAAAGCGATTTGCAAAAGAATTTTCAGAGAAGCATCAGATCCCTGTATATCTATACGCAGAATCTGCGACTAGACCTGAGCGCCGAATCTTAGGAAATATACGTGAGGGTGAATTTGAAGGACTAAGAGAGACAATTGGTGTAAAACCGGAGAAGGATCCGGATTATGGCCCAAAGAAGATTCATCCTACAGCTGGTGCTACGGCAACTGGTGCACGTTTCTTCTTGATTGCATTTAATGCTAATCTTAATACGCCCAACAAGAAGATTGCAAGAAAAATTGCAAAAGCCGTTCGAGAACGTTCCGGTGGGCTCAAAAATGTTCAAGCAATTGGACTATATCTCGAAGATAAAAACACTGCTCAAGTATCTATGAACCTCTTGAATTATAAGAAGACGCCCATATATCGTGTGCTTGAAATGGTAAAAATGGAAGCAGCTCGCTATGGTGTTACTGTTACTGAGACTGAGTTGATAGGTCTAATGCCGCTGGATGCTCTTATTCAAACTGCAGAATTTTATTTACAATCAACAGGAATTAGTCGTCGAAGTCTTCTCGATTTATATGTAACTGGACAAAGTCCTGAAGAGCGATCCTTGGTAGAACTAAGTCTTGTTGAATTTGCAGATGAAGTGGCAAAGAATACACCCGCACCTGGTGGCGGTTCTGTTTCTGCGGTCTTAGGCGCGTTAGGAGCTGCATTAGCTAGTATGGTTTGTGGTCTTACAATCGGTCGTAGAAAATATGCTGCAGTAAATGAATTGATGATCGAAACAAGAAAGAAAACCGAACTTTATCGCGGTAAACTAATGGACATTGTTGTCAAGGATTCCGAAGCGTTTGATGAATATATGGCTGCTCGACGTATGCCAAAGAAAACTGAGGAAGAAAAAGCAGCTCGCCACAAAGCCATGCAAGAAGCCCTAAAGAAAGCTGTTGAAGTACCTATGGATACCGTACGGCTCTCCTATGAAGCGCTTCAAGAAGCGAAAATCGCCGCGATGAATGGCAATGTAAACGCAATAACTGACGCTGGAGTAGCTGCAATTTCTACGTTTGGTGCAATGGAAGGGGCAGCACTGAATGTCCGAATTAACCTGACTTCAATTGAAGATGAAGAGTTTGTTAAAAAGGTTCGCGAAGAATTGAATGACCTTATGGAAAAAGGCAAAGCTCTAAAGGACGAAGTTATGAAAATCGTAAATGAAAAACTTGGTGACTAAAAAATACTCTTTCTTTTTTATTTTTGTGAAAATAGTTTCTCTAACTCTTTGAATTTTTCCGGCTCTTTTATCATGAGGTTTATTAACATCATTAGTATTTTGTTCTGTTCTGGTGATAATTGACTGATTGTTGCGAGTACAATTTGTTGCTGTTCTGGACTGAGACCTTTTAATGCAGCAAGTACAATTTGTTGCTGTTCTGGACTGAGACCTTCTAATGCAGCAAGTACAATTTGTTTTTGCTCGGGAGTAAGCCCTCTCAAAATTCTCTGTATCATCATTTCTCTTTCTTCATCATTTGAGTAAGTTCGAATGATCTCAGTAATTAAATATTCCACTTCACTCATTTGCATGTCCATCACACCTATTATATTATTTTTAATTGCTATTAACCTTTTCATCTGTTTTTTTCCAATTGTTTTTGTTCTAATATAGTGACCAATTAAAATTGGAGTGATCATTAGAACACTCCTATCTTCTTGTTGTTTAAGACTAATCCATCTTTCTCGAAATAGTTCTACAATGCTTTCCCATTCTTCGTTTGTATGTAATATTCGATACATTATTCCAGCGATAGTAAGAACTGCACCTGAATTGGAAATATCATCAACTTTTAGTCCATTTTGAAGGCTAATTATGTCTACACCAATCAGATTTGCTAAATCCATGAGTATTTTTGCAGGAAGAAATAGGGTTACGATGAGCCCTTTTGCTCTCTTATTAACTTCTAGAATTTTGTCGTTCGGCAGAAGTTTTCCAAGGTCTTCTCTTCCAATAGCGCGATATGTTCCCATTTTTAATATATCGTGTTTTTCAACGACTAAAGTATAATCGATAAAGATAACGTATGGATCTTTTTTGTTAATACCATATAATGCGTGGTCGGGTTTTCGAACATAGCGTTCTACAGGTGCTAATTCGAATTCACCTTCGATCTTGTATACAATTTTCACTAAAGTCTTCAAATCTGAAATCCAAATATTGAAATTTTCATGGATGTCTGATTCTTTTATCTTGCGCAAATATATACCTCTATTGAACCTTGTCATTACTGTTATATATTGAATTGTATATAAACTTGGCTTGAAAGTCAAAAACACGAAAATGTGATATTTATGTATCAATTTGATGTGCGATGTGTTATTATATCGTTGTCCGGAATAGTTTTAATGGCTATCTTGCTCTTCTATCACAGATTTATTGCAATTTCTATAATGTTTTTGTTTGCATTCATATGTGGATTCATATCTAACAATTCTGAGGCTCGTGTGGTAGTAATTAATGTATTTGCTGTCTATTTGATTATGTTTACAATTGGTGGAATAATTGCAGTAATATTGGATCTCGGTATTTCTCCAGATATTATATTGGGTATTGCTGCAGGTATACTCGAAGGAATCGTATTAGGTATATTTGCAGGTATATTAGCATCCTTGGGAATCAAACTAAAAAACTCTATATAGTTTTAAAAAAAGATTTTTAAGCATACCTAATTTAACATTCAAGTATTCTTCAGGAGGTATGCATGTGGTACGTAAATTGCTTGTAGCATTCGGAATGAAAGACGATAAGACATTAACTCGCGAACATTTCGGCGATTCTGATTTCTACAGAATTTGCTGGGTTTATGAAGATGGGACCGTCGAATTTGTTGAAGACCGTAAGAACACAATTGAATATGAGGAAGAGCGTCATGGTGATCCTCAGAAATTGAAATATGTAACCGAGTTTCTAAAGGACGTGGATGTTTTTGCAGGATATATCTTTGGTCCAAATTTCGTAGGTGTTAAGCGAAAGACACCTAAGGTGCCATTTCTAACACACACTCAGGATTATGAAGAAGCGAAAAAGCGAGTAATTGAGAACTTTGATAAAATCTATGAAGATTGGAAATTGAAGAGAGAAAAAGCGAAAAATTAGAGTTCTTCTTCCTTTACTCTTTTCATACTGAGTGCTATTCTCTCTCTTTTTACATCAACATCGATCACTTCAACTGTAATTACATCACCGACTGAAACGATCTTTTGAGGATCACGTACATATCCATCTTTCATTTCTGAGATGTGTACTAAGCCATCGTGCTTTACACCAATATCCACAAACGCTCCAAAATCAACAACATTTCGAACGACACCCTTAAGTCGCATTCCCGGTTTCAAATCTTCTATCTTCAGTACATCTTGTCGCAAAATTGGTTTTGGTAGTTCATCTCGCGGATCTCTTCCCGGTTTTTGAAGGGCATCAATAATGTCTTTGACGGTTGGTTCTCCTGCATCTAACTCTTTTGCGATTTGTTGTGGGTTAAGCTTTGCTAATTTTGCTCGAATTTTGTTTAGCTTTTCTTTATCCCGTAAATCTTCTTTTTTATATCCGATTTTTGATAGAATTTTTTCAGCGATTTTATAGGATTCCGGATGAACCGGTGTATTATCCAATGGGTTATCGCCATCTGGAATTCTTAAGAATCCCGCAGCCTGAGTAAAAGTATTTTTACCTAAGCCTTTAACTTTCAATAGCTGTTTTCTATTTGTGAATTTTCCATTTTCACTCCGGTATTTTTCTATATTTTTAGCTACGGACGGGCCAATTCCACTTACGTATCTCAATAAGGCCCAGCTTGCCGTATTCAAATTCACGCCTACTAAGTTTACACAGTCTTCGACCACTGCATCTAGAGTTTCTTTTAATTTTGTCTGATCAACATCATGTTGATACAATCCGACACCAATTGATTTTGGATCGATTTTTACAAGTTCAGCAAGTGGGTCCAAAACTCTTCGAGCTATTGAAATTGCACCTCTCATGCTAACGTCCAAGTCTGGAAATTCTTCTCTAGCAATTTTTGATGCGGAATATACCGATGCCCCGGCTTCACTCACAATCAGATATTTTACATCTTCTCGTTCTTTTGTAATTTGGGATACAAGAGCTTCTGTTTCTCTAGATGCTGTTCCATTTCCGATTGCAATTACATCAACCTTATGCTTTTTTATTAATTCCTCCAGAATGTAGATGCTTTCCATATCTTTGTTATGAGGGGGGTGTGGATAAATTGTAGCAGTATCTAATAATTTTCCAGTAGGATCGACAACAGCGACTTTACAACCTGTTCTGAAGCCTGGGTCTATGCCCATAACAGTTACATTTCGGATAGGTGGCTGCAATAATAGGTTTTTCAAATTCTCGGCGAATACTTTTATCGCATGAGATTCTGCAATTTCTGTGAGATAACTTCTCACTTCTCGTTCAATAGAAGGTGCTAACAATCGCTTGTATCCATCTTTCGTGGCGTCTTTTATTTCATTTACAAAGATCGTTCTTGGATTCTTCAATATGTCTTTTTGTAATTTCATAATGATCCAGTCGTGATCTACATCGATAGCTACTTTTAATACTCCTTCCTTTTCTCCACGATTTATCGCCAATATTTGATGTGGTTTAATTTTCCGAACATCAATTTCAAAATCATAATACATATCATAGACTGTTTCAGCAGCATTGTCAGTTGCTTTTGTAGTTATGACACCATCATCCATATATGTACTTCGAACAAATTTTCGATATTCCGCATTTTCAGAAACCATTTCAGCTATTATGTCTTTAGCTCCATCAAGTGCTTCTTCTACATTATTGACTCCCTTTTCAGGATTAATGAATTTTGAAGCAATTTCTAATTTATCGCCCTTTATAGGTAATTCTAACATTTTCAATGCCAAAGGTTCAAGTCCTTTTTCTTTCGCAATAGTTGCTCGTGTTCTTCGCTTGGGTTTATATGGCAAGTACAGGTCTTCGATCTCTTGCAGTGTTTCTGCTTCTAATAATGCCTTCCGTAGTTCCTCCGTCATTTTCCCTTGTTCTTCAATTGATTCAATAACTTGTGTTCTACGAGTCTCTAAATTGACATACTTTGTGTATATTGCCTTTACATTTCGGATCTGTTCTTCATCTAAGCTTCCGGTGACCTCTTTTCGATATCTCGCTACAAAGGGTACAGTATTTCCATTCAATAAAAGCCGGATTGTGCTTTTTATTTGGCTCGTTCGTATGCCCAAGTCCTTTGAAACACGGACTATTATATCATCATCAATCTCAATATCCTTTGGCAAATGGATTACCTTCCTTTATTTGACTGGTACAAAACATGCTCTTTTGCACTTAAAAAATTGATGAAGTATTAAATTTTTGTATCTAGTATTTATTCATAGTAGGGGACCTAGGGGGTAGAGAAAAATATATGAAAAAATGTTTGCGTTCTGGGAGAAAAATTCCGATACAAAGGAAAAGCTTTTGAATGTGTGAACGTTTTTGTATCGTGCAAACAAATGATTGGTGGGAAATGCTATGAAACATATCTCTGAAATTGCAAAGTCAATCGGTATTGACGATGAATATCTTGAACTTTATGGAAAGTATAAAGCTAAAATTGATTTAAACATTAGAAAGAAACTTGGCGATAGAAAAGCCAAACTAATTCTTGTTACCGCTATGACACCAACAAAATATGGTGAAGGAAAAACTACAACTTCAATTGGTTTATCACAAGCATTAAATAAATTGAACAAAAAGACCATTGTTGCATTGCGTGAGCCATCTCTTGGTCCTGTTTTTGGTGTTAAAGGTGGCGCAACTGGTGGTGGAAAGTCCCGAGTTTTACCTTCTGAAGATATTAATCTTCACTTTACTGGTGATATGCATGCTGTTACTTCTGCACATGATCTCCTTGCTGCAATGATTGATGCTCACGTTCATCATGGAAACGAACTTGGAATTGATGTGAGACGCATTTCATGGAAGAGAGCTATTGATCAAAACGACCGTGCTCTTCGTCAAATTGTTATTGCGCTTGGCGGTCGTGGAAATGGTTATCCACGTGAAGATGGATTTGTAATTACTGCAGCATCTGAGATTATGGCAATTTTGGCTCTCTCAAAGGACTATAATGATCTACGAGAACGAATTAAGAAAATTGAAGTTGCTCGAGGCCATAAGAAGGTTATTACTGCTGGTGATCTTAAGGCAGATGGTGCAATGACTGTGCTCTTGAAAGATGCATTAAAACCCAACCTTGTACAAACCACTGAAGGTTATCCTGCCTTTGTACATGCGGGACCTTTTGCGAATATTGCACATGGTACAAATAGTGTTGTTGCAACCGACTTAGCCTTGAGACTTGCAGATTACGTGGTGACCGAAAGCGGCTTTGGTGCAGATCTTGGTGCTGAGAAATTCATGAATATTGTCACTCGTGTTGGTGGCTATAAGCCCGATGCCGTTGTAGTTGTTGGTTCTGTACGTGCAATCAAGCATCATGGCAATGGAGATCTTCAGGCAGGATTGGAAAATCTTGGCGCTGCCATTGACATTATTAAGAGCTTTGGTGCTCCTGTAGTAGTAGCAGTAAACAAATTCCCAGATGATACTAAGGAAGACCTCGATGCTGTTGCAAAGTATGCTGAAAGCAAGGGTGCTCTTGCTGCAATTTCTGAGGTATTTGAGAAAGGTGGCGAAGGCGGAATTGACCTTGCGAATAAAGTTCTCGAAGCCGTAGAGAAGCCATATGAATTCAAGTACACATACGACCTTGAAGACGATATTGCAACAAAAATTGAGAAAGTTGCCAAAACTATCTACGGTGCTGATGGTGTAGAATTTGCTTCCGGAGTTAAGGCAAAGATTCGCTCAATTGAGAAGCGTGGCGGTAAGAATGTCCCAATATGTGTATCGAAGACACAACTATCTCTATCAGATAATCCCAAACTATTAGGTCGTCCAAAAGGCTTTACCGTAACTGTTCGTGATATTTTCTACAGCGCGGGTGCTGGTTTCGTAGTACCAATCATGGGCGATATCCAATTGATTCCCGGACTTCCAAAGGAGCCAGCAGCATGGCGAATGTATATTGATGAAGACGGAAACATTCAGGGTGTATTCTAAAGAGGAATTTCTCACCTTTTTCTTTTATTTTATGGAGGTATGAAAGTGTCAGAAACCGAATTGAAACCTATTTGTGAAGATGGCGTGATGAAGGGTAGAAGATTACGAAATCGCTATCTCAAGGAATTAAAAGTTCAAGTTGAGCAATTAAAGGAAAAATACGGGCGAGTACCAAACCTTGCAACAGTTCTCGTAGGCGATGATGAAGGCTCAAAGATGTATGTTCGTATGAAACATAAATCCTGTGCAAAAATCGGTGTTGAATCCAAGAACATTGAACTCCCTGCAACAATATCTGAAGATGAGCTCCTTAAAATCATATCAGACCTTAATGCGGATGAAAATGTCACTGGAATTCTTGTTCAACTACCCCTGCCCAAGCATATTGATGAAAACAAAGTAATTCAGGCAATCGATCCAATAAAGGACGTTGATGGATTTCATCCTATGAATGTATATAATCTTGTAATTGGAAAAGAAGATCTCGTAGCTGCTACTCCAAAAGGAATTATTACATTATTAGAAGCATCAAATATTGAAATTCAAGGTAAGCATGTTGTCATAATTAATCGTTCTATGATTGTGGGTAAGCCGCTTTTGTTCTTGATGTTAAATCGAAATGCTACTGTCACAATGTGCCATTCAAAAACCAAAGATCTTAAGCATTTCACAAAGCAGGCAGATATACTTGTCACTGCTATTGGCAGAAGAAGATCCGAGAACGACCCGTTCTATATCACTGAAGACATGGTTCGCGAAGATGCTATTGTAATTGATGTAGCTACTCCGTATGGTGATGCGGATTTTGAAAATCTAAAAGGTAAAGTAAAATGTATAACTCCCGTTCCCGGCGGAGTAGGCCCTATGACAATTGCTATGCTCATGAAAAATGTTGTTCGAGCTTTTGAACTACAAATGCAGAGAAAATAATCTACATCTTTTTATTTTTCTTTTTTGTAATTTTTTATCCATAACGCTTTTTAAGTCAAAATCTTATACTATATTTACAAAATTAAGGAGTGGATTTCATGGTTGTTAAAGTAATTGAACTAATTGGTGAGTCCCCAAATTCTTGGGAAGAGGCTGCTAAGAATGCAATTGATAAGGCATCTGAAACTATCAAAAACATTGTTGGTCTCGATGTAATTCATTTTACCGCAAAGATCAAAGACAATAAAATCGTTGGATATCGAGCAAACGTAAAAATAGCATTTGTAGTCGAGTAATCAAAAATAAAAAAATGCTGAGATATTTCACTCAGCTTTTTCACTCGAATTTTTTCTTTACGAGGCGTTCATACGAAACCCAGTTCTCATATGCTTCTGAATGTCTTTCTTTTAATTCAGAAAGTGTAAATTCGCGAATTTCTTCACTTCGAACTTCTGGTACTGAAGAGAATTTTTCTTCAGCATGCTTTGCTATTTCGCGTGCTATTTCAACTGGTGCCCCTGCTTTTACAATGCTCGCTACGATTTTCTCAGGGATAAATTCCTCTGAGCGCCTATTTTGCTTCAAAACTTTCATTTTTTTGGATCCCTCCATTATATAATATGAAAAATACATAGATAAGTTCTTGCATCTAATATATTTTTTTCAATTGTTTTTGGGTTTTCAGGTATATATTTTATTAAAAACCCTAAATTTTGTAAGCATTTTTATTGAACATACAATGTTTTATGTGTCGCTCTGCTTATCATATGATAACTTTTTGAATATATCTGAATACATTTTTCATTTAAAATCATCAAATTGGTTTCGCTATTGTAATTGCTCGTGATTTATATCAATACTACGTGCAATTTTCGAACCTTCATACTATAAAAATGATAGATTGAGAATAACTTTTTATTTAATTCATAATTTTGTATTTACATTTTTTTAAAAATAGTAAACTTTAATAAATTATATTTCAAATTTAAAATAGGAAAGTATTTTTCCAAGTTATCACGGCTGGGAGGCTAAAAACTGTCTTACGAACGCGTAATTAAATTGGCTCGAAAACATACGATGGAGATAACCGACTTAGGGGACTTTAAACTTCGAAAACTTGTCCAGTATAAAGTAAATATTATGAATTCTGCCTTCCAGCGTGGAATAGATAACTTGGAACAAAATAACATACGAAAGTTCAAAGAATTCACATTACAAGCTATTGCAATCGCAAGCGATATACATGACATAATCTCAGAGATCGATGATGAATCAATTCAGGAAGTACTCTTTGAACGCTTAAAAGAATTTGTCTCTCAGGCACGAATTATCGGAGAGGCTGTAAAAGAAATATATGCTCGTGAATTAAGAAAAAGGATGGAATCTGAAAAGACTTCGACTATAGAATCTCATGGAACATCCTCACCAATATCTTTGGAGAAAATACATGAAACACAGCAAGCTACAGAATCTGTTGCTGCACTTAGTGCGTCTAGTATGGCGTCTCCAATTCCTGATGAAAGTATAAGTTCGCTTCCAGCTCTGGAAGAACCTCATTCTGAAGAATCTATTACAGAAAGCGTATCAAAAAGTGTATCAAAAATCGTAGAAGAAGAAATTACAGCCCCAGAATCTGCACCCAAAGATATCGAGCCTAAGTTTCGAATTCCAAAAATTTCAGATGAAATATTGGGAATCATTCCATCAGATATGGCAGCTGCATATGCTTCTGCAAAGGCAGAATTTGAAATTAATAATTACGAGAAATCGTTTATTTTGTTCAAAGAAATCGCTAAATGGGCCTTTGATCTCGTTGAGAAAGAGCGTGACCCAGCTAAAAATAGACTACTTAAGAGATTTGCAATGCAACTAATTGAAATTGCGAAAAGAGTCAAAAAGATTCTCAATGATCAAGTTCCCAAATCTGGAGTTGTAATTGAGACATCTCTTGTAAGTGTTGATGGATCAATTGATTTTAATCTAGTATCGCAGAAAGTCGGAGAGTTTATGCAAAAGCATCCTGAAGTACTTGCGTGGGCGGTATTGAAAAAGAATGGTTCTGTGGCATGGCAAACACAGAATTGGAACCTTAACATGGATGGTATAACCCTTGTTATGTCATTTAATAATAGGGAATCTGTGTATTTTGTTCAGAATGTTCCATATAACTTGTCATATAGCGATAAATCTGCAATAATTGCTACAAATCCCGAAAACAAGGGACATATATTTATGCTAAATCTTGGAAAAATCTATATTATCTCCTATGGACTACCAAGTATTAATGTAAAAGAGATCTTATCTGAAATGATAGAACATTTTAAAAACTGACACACCCTCTATATTGAAAAATAAGGTTCCTGCCTAGGTTACATTGCGATAGCCATTCCGTGCATATATTTGACGTATCTCGACAAAGGATCTTTGGTTATCATTTAAATTTTTCTGAGATTCTTTTTGGATGCGATGTATCCAAGTCGCACCCCATTTTAAATCCTCAAAATACTTGATTTAATATTTTATACATACATGATCAGTGAACATTTAACGATTCGTCACTGCTTTCAAAATCTATGTATTCTCACATCTTTGGCAAGAACATAAAATCATTCAAAAAACAAAAATATTACGAACAAACAATTTTTCAAATTCGAAATCATTTATTCTATACTATCTCAAAAACTATATTTAATTACGGCGGCTAAAAAAATAGGGAAAAGAAAAAATTACATATTTTTGAAATACATATACAGAACAGCAATTGGTATATAACTTAGAGCAAATATTAAGAAGTAACCTAAAGGAACTGTTATTATCTGAAGTATTGACAAACCAAGAATATTAAGCGTTGAGTTAATTGTAGAGAATACCGTGTTAATTAAATAAATTATTAAATAGACTATTAGGAATACAGCGAATGTCAATATTATGCGTCCATTTGTATAATTCCAACTTTCTCCAAATGATTCTAAAAAGCCTTTATTATCAACAATAGCTGCATGAGTTACATAAAAGCGGGTTTTAAGGTAAAGTACAAAGATTGCAATTATAATAAGTATTGCAAAAGAGAATGTCATGTGTAATAAGTACAAAGGATCTGAAGTTTGAAGAGATTGCATATAAAATATTGGAATCTGTAATAGAAATTGTTCAAGCATTACCTCAAGGATTAAGAGCACACCAAAAATTTTCAGTATAGTCCCAATATGAACTTTAAATATACTACTAATATTTACAGGATTATCAAGAGATTTATTAATCACGTAAGATATGATCACGGCAATAAAATATGATTTTAGCAACATGCCAAATAATGAAACACCAAATAGTGTAGAGAATAATAATGGCTCAAAAATGCCGGCTGGTATACTGTAATACGCATACAGGAATGTGCCTACAAAATTCATAGGTATCAAAGTATGTAATTGTAATATTGCATCTACTAACATCAGAGAAACTTGACCCCAAATAGGAACCATAATAATAGCATATATTACACCAACTAACCCAAATATCAGAAGATTATTAATCCAAATTGAAAAAGTTTGTGAAATTACTTCTGAAATTTGAGAAACAAGACCTGTTTCACTTGTTTCCAACAATAAGTTTCGCCTCCTCAATATCAGGACCAAATGCATGTTAGGTTATTATCATTTTTCTTAATAATTTTTTTGATTTAATCAATTTATTTTTAAAAATAACCATTTTTAGAGTAATAAAAATTAAATTTGTAAAATATAAATTAAAGAAAACATACACTAAATCTTGAGTGCCAATACATTAAGGTTATATACTATTGTTCGATAATATAGTTACGATTAACCGATCACAACCGAGCTACGTACCGATTTTTTAGGCGCGAGGGCACGTCGAGGATTGGTTAATTCTCATATATACACGGAAGAATGAGTAAAATGAGCGATACTGAAGTCGAAACAACTGACGTGACCGTTGCTGAGCTTACGCCCAGAAGTAAACACGTCAATTTAACTGTAAAAGTAGTTGAACTTGGTGAAGAAAGAGAAGTTACCTCAAGAAATGATGGAAATACCCACAGAGTAACTGAAGCAACAGTGGGAGATTCAACCGGAGTTGTTGTATTAACGCTCTGGGATGATGCAATCGATATGGTTGAAAAAGACCACACATACAGAATCAATAATGGCTATGTAAATCTCTTCAAAGGTAACATTCGATTGAATGTCGGAAAATACGGAGAATTAACTGCCTCAGACGAGGAAATTGAAGAAGTCAACCTAGAGAACAATGTGAGCGAAGAAGAATACGAACAACCAAGAAGATTTTCACGACGACGATTCAGTTCTTCCTATGGTGGCGGCTATAACTCAGACACACCAAGCTGGAAGAGAAACAATAGACGACACTCACGTAGTGGCGGCTATAGACGTAGATAAAACATAAAGAATAATTTAAATACACAGGTGAGGTCGGAGCCAAAATCTTCGCTCACCTGCTCTCTTTTGTTTCGAACATCAAAACCATGTGAAAATATATATAGAGTAGGCTTTTTATGTTCTATACGGTGGTCTAATGCCAACTCTGAAATTAAATGGTCACGACATGTTATATATTCCTGATGTAATTCGAGGTTCTTTATTACTGGCAGGTGTGATACCCAAAGATATCGAATTAATTTTAGCAGATCTTGACATATTGATCAAGACAAATGAAATAAAGTCATTTAGGCAGGTAGATAATTATATTTTAGATAGTTTATCTGGACAAACTAAAGACGCATATCAAACAATTGTGGATTTCAAAAATGCTAGGGCAACAGATAAAATTTCAGAGCCAATAATTCTAATATTGGGAGGCGCAAGTGGAACAGGAAAATCAATGGTAACTGCTGCAATGGCATATAGATTGACCAGCACCAGAATTATGGGTACGGACACGCTTCGACAAGTACTTAGAGCACAATTGAGCAAGGAAAACGTTCCTGAGTTATACTGTCATACATATCAAGCTTACAAATATCTAAAGAAATTAGAGCCAGATGTAGATCCAGTAATCCAAGGATATGTCGCACAATCGAAAATAGTAATGGGAAGTGTAAGATCATATATCGAAAGAATAATTTCAGAAGGAACGACAGCAATTCTTGAGGGTGTCCATATTATTCCAGGAGAACTTGGAGAAATAGAACATAAGGATAATATAATCGAATATATTGTACATCCACCATACGAACTACACAAATCTATGTTTATTGGAAAAAGCATTAGAGGCGAGCTAAAAACAGTATCAAAGGATCTGAGCATTCGTGAAAAGGAATTTCAAATTGCAAGGAAAATTCAAGATTATATTGTAGAACTAGCAAGAAAAGCTGGCGTTTACGTGCTTGAATTTAGCGATTTTACAGAGGCTGTAAAAGAAATATCGAACAGGATCATACTACGAATGAAGAAGATGTTAAAATGAACAAATCTATAGAAAAATAATACGAAGATTAATAGAGAGAGAGATATGTTATTTTTGTGAGGTCATCGATACAATGCCACGTTTAACACCCATGATGCGTCAGTATATGCAAATAAAGCAGAAATATAAAGATGCAATATTATTATTCAGGCTTGGCGACTTTTATGAAATGTTTAATGAAGATGCGAAAATAGCATCAAAAATCCTAAATATTGTTCTTACTCGGAGAGGCGAAGGCGAAACCGAATGGCCAATGTGTGGTATTCCATATCATGCATTAGACTCATATTTGAGTAAATTAGTCAAGGCAGGATACAAAGTCGCGATCGCTGAGCAATTAGAGGAACCATCGAAATCCAAGAAAGTAGTAAAGCGAGGAGTCATACGGGTTGTAACTCCCGGAACCATTATTGAAGAAAATATGTTAGAGCAGAGTGCAAACAATTATCTCGCAGCAATCAGTTTCGGAAGTAAAAAAATAGGAATTGCCTTTGTTGATGTATCCACAGGTGAATTTCTGGTCACTGAAGTCCCATACTCAAAGGACTTTACAGAACTATCCA
>CAZPUN010000007.1:0-64686 GCA_964589775.1 uncultured archaeon | reverse complement strand
CTCTCTAGCGCTTTAGGCATTATTCTAATCCAGTATCTTCCGCACTACCTCACGGCCTTCCCAATTATCTTCTACTGCTACCTCGTGCTTCTCACAAGCGTACCTTGTATTAGTGTCAGCGTTATCCTTCCATCCATTCCGACTTAGCGTTCTTTTCATGGCAAGACATCCTGGTACGCCCATTTCAACCCACTCACCTTGTTCATTCTCATAGTGTCCCATGTATTCAATAACATTACCATTGAGGAACAGCATAAGAATAAACATTGTTTTAATTATGAGAATATTATCATTAAGTATAAAAAAGGAATTATCAAGAATTTCATGTTCGTTATTACGAATAATCAGTCCTTGGATAAAGTATGATGCATTTAAATATATAATTGATAAAACAAAAGCAAATACAGTATATGTAATAAGTCGTTTTGATAGAGAATCTTTAATACGTAGGAGTAGTGATTATCGGGTTTTTGAATACATTTACTCTACGCCAAATTTCGAGATTCGGATAGATAACTCAATACATAGCAAAATGTATATTTTTGATGATAAATACATATATGTTGGTAGTGCAAATCTAACAAATGCCGGATTTGGCTTAAATACTGAAATCAACAAAGAGATTGGATTTTTCACGGACAATCAAGATCTAATTCAACAAGGAATTTCCTATTTTGAAAATATTTGGAATTCTGGTGAATTACTAGATGAGAAACGGCTGAATTTTGGAAGGTATATTTCTAATTTGAAACCATCAGAAATATCTCAATATTATTCTGAATTTGCTCTTTTTTCATCACTAATTTCGTCGGATTTGAGATGGTATGAAATTATCGCAATTGTTCTCTATTTAATCGGTGATCCTCTGAAAAATTATTGCACTCATTTAAGCGAAATTTATCGTAATCAATTAATTCTAACATATTTAAAATACAAAAATAATAGAACATATACTGATACCATTCGTAGAACATTACAAGAGCATAATGAAAGCGAGATATTACAGACTGAAAAGAGGAGACCTTACTATTTTATATATTGTGACCGCGGATATTTTGGATTGTCGTCTGAAGGTCTAAAATATGTAAAAGGATTACTACAAAATAATATATAAAATCAAAAATTAAGAATACACGATAAATAACGAAGTTAAAAATAGTATATAACTGAAAAATTCATTAAGAATTGTTAAAACCTTTTATACTTTAATTTTCAAATATAAGGTAAGGATGTGATGAAGAATGCACGCATTTGAGCACAAGGTATTTGCGACGATTACCTTTCTTTTGATAATCATAACGAATGAGTTTTACTTTCATTTTGCCAAGATTTATTTCTGGCCTGCATATCTAATGATATTGATGGGAGCGGCAATACCGGATTTTGATAATGACTTTGGTACGCGATATCACCGGAGTTTTATTACTCACGGGCCTTATTTATTTGGTGCATTAGGAATTGGCTATTATTTCCTTCCGGTACCGAGTGAGATATCGGTACTCATAGCATTCTTTATGATCGGGTATTCTACGCACATGTTTCTGGATATATTTCCGAGTGGTAAGTCATTTTTTGTTGCGGTTTTCTCTGCGCTGGCGTATGCAAGTGCTCCCGGGGACATTCGCGGCATACCTGAACGAATTGAGCGTGGCTGGTTATTCTTTTCTGGTATATTATCTGCCGGATTTGGAGTATTATTCTTTATTCCATCATACATACAAGAAATAGGCATAACTCCAATGATCCAAATTGGCAGTCAATCTATAGAACTATCACAAGTCCTATTTGGAATTGTATCTATCTTAACGGTATCACTGATGATTTCTGGAATTGTCATTCGGCAGAATGAGGCACGAGCAAATGAGTTAAGCAAGATTAAGGGCATCACGAAAGAAACTGCACGAAAGCTTGTACGTGCAGGCGCATACAACGCTAAGATTCTTGCATCGATGGATGATGATTTTCTTGCTACTGCTGCAGGTATTAGTAAGAAGGATGCTGCGAGGTACATTCGTGCGGCAAAGCGGTACTTTGAAAAGATAGAGGAATTTGAAAAGCTTGGTGCGGATAAATTGCTGGCTGAAGAATTAGTAAAGGCAGGGATTGACACGCCAAATGAACTTGCAAAAAGCGATGCTGAAAAGTTAGCAATCAAAATCTATGGTGTTGCGGATCATTCTCGAATTAAAAAGATTGAAAGATTAATTGAAAATGCAAAGAAAGAAATAGGCGATTAATTTTTCGCCTTCTTTTTTATATTATATTTATTTTATATGCTATCTAAATAATCGTCAATAACGTCTTCAGAATTGTCTGCTTGCATTAAAATTGGAACATTTTCTAATCCGGTCGCAATGTATGACGAGAGAAGCCAGCCACCCGGTGCAAATTCTAATGTCTTTTCTAGAATCGTTTGGTCTATCATGAACGTTGATGATACGACACCTCTATCATATGGTCTTGGTAGTGTACCTACAAAGTATGTGTGTAACTGTTGCATTGCGTTTGTATTCAGATATGCCATTCTCTGAGTTGCAATGCATCCTCCGAGTCCATATTTACGCCCTTGTCTGAGCAGCGACTCTACAACCATTGAGCATTCGCCCATATCTCCAGCACGAGCTGATGATACGAATTCCTGTGCCTCGTCAAATACAAACAAGATATATGGCTCACTCTTGAAGTGTTTCTTGCGAAGATATAGAAATCGATTCACAAGTTTAATTACGATTGATCTCTGAATATATGGATCTGCAATAGATAGCACAATTAGCCTATCAGTATTTTCGAGTGCCTCTTCGATATCATTAATGGTCATGGCGGTTTCATCATGAATTGCATGTGACAAGCGTTCTATTTTTGTTTTTAACCTCTTACGAGACATTACCCATGCGTATAAACTACTTCGATTGTTAACTCCAAAATCATCTAGAATTTGACGAGCGTTCGTTTCCATAATGTCAAGAAAATCTGCATCTATTATTGATTCATACGTAAGGTCTTGTTCCATGATATAGGATTCTATGAAGTCTATTATTTCTTCGGCAGCATCCGCATAATGTGCATATCCTTTATCCAAGCTATCCTGTTGGAAAGATTCTAGTTGGTTTATTAGGCTAAAATAAGTAGGTATGCGTTTCTCAGACAAATCCATATAATATACCCTGTTTAAATCCCAGATTTTACGTAACCCCTTTGCGACTCGAGGATCGCCTTCAAACCTACGTGGTGTTGCGATCATTTTGGAAAATTGTTCGAAAGATTCTGCATTTGTGTCAAGTATAATTCGTGATGGGATATCTGGATTTCCTAGTACGTCCATGAGATGCGCAGGATATTCGCTTGAAACATCAAAAACAATTACTTTGATATTATCTTTATGGATCATAATGCGGCGAATTATATTTGACAGAAGATTGCTCTTTCCCCCACCGGTAAAGCTGAAAATTCCAAAATGGTATCGAACAAGGGCTTCAAAGTCGACATAGATGGGAATCTCGCCCGGAAGTGCCTCGAACATTGAAATTGTTCCTATGCGAGGATCTATATAGGGATCTGCAACGGTTCTCTTTGATGTGAATCCTAATCGTTCTTTGATCTTTGAATTATATACATCATCAATGGTATCTCTATTCAAGATATAAACTCGTTCTCCGATTATCGGATATGTAAAGCCCTTTTTGAAAATCGGTTTCTTACCTTCAATAATAATATCGTAATTTACAGGGATTGCAACCATGTTAATAGCCATAATCTGGTTATCATCAGTTTCCCAATCTGGAACAGCTTGCGTGGCAATTTCAAATTGAGTCGGAATGTATGAAGATCCACTAACTCCTTTCAGGCCGAAGTGTTCAGGCCATACTTGAGCAACGCTCATTAACGTAAAACGATTTCCATTATGTGCTCTGCTTTTGAAATTTCGAATGGCAATGAGCATGCCCTCTTCCAAAAGTCCCATAAGATCACGTTGGTACTTTATTTTTATAAATGCTTTATAGCGTGATGACGTGCCTGAAAATTCCGAGGAATAATTTGCAGTTACTGTACTGATACTCATTAATTGTCCTTCAAATCGTCCATCAAAATCAGTTGATAATTCTTCAATGCCCATATCTAATTGCCTCCGTTTCAGAACGAAGTTCTCTAAAACTTCCTGAATATATTATAATCCGTCGCAATTCATCATCTGTGATTATTCTATTTTTCATACCTTTTGTAATACGTGCCATAATCTGTATTATTTCTTTTGCCACCTTGTCTGCAATAAATAATGCATAATTATGCCCCATAGCTTCTGGAATGCTTGGCTTTTGCATATTGCTTAATATTGCTATGACAAGATTTTGAATAGGAGTAAGCTCCGGCTCAAGAGAGTAATAAAGTGATACTTCATTCAAGATTCCACCTTGAGCTTTTAATGTCTTGTTCAGAATAGATTCATCAAATTTCGGAAATGTAAGTCTATCAACTGCTAGAACATAACTTCTAAGCATTTCATCTGTGATTGCCTGTCCTAGCTGTACATACATTTTCATGAATAATTTCGTGGGTGCTATAAAATTCCTTCTTGCACCTTTTATTGTACCTTCAATCACATCTGGAATTATTGTCCTGAATGCCGAATCATATTCTACAGTAGTCCATGGAATCCGAATATCATCATGTCGCATTACCGAAGCAAATTGTAATAGATATCGATCCGTATCTGGCAATTTATCAAAAATTTCCGGATCTAATTGTACATTTACTTGTTTTGTACTTATCATAGTCGGAATGAATTGTCTTTTGAAATCCCGTGCGGAAGTATCTTTTGTCAAGCCAATTAATAATATGTTCTTCTCCCATGCATATTCAATAATCATTTGAAGTGTTATTAGCGAAAGAAAATCAATATCTAATGTGGTTAACCATCGAGGTATGTTTTTAACTTTAATAATCAATGGATTTTCATTAGTTTGTTTGATAAAAATCTTTTCGCCTATCTTATTTACAAGGTGTTTCAAGGCATCTACGATGTTTTTATATTCTCGCCTTATCTGAATCTTATTCTCTTTTACACTTACGAATTTTAATTTCTTCAAGCCTGCAATTTCTTTATTGAATGCCTTCTTGATGTTGTCCTCTTCCGAATCATCGCCAAACAATATTTTTCTTAGTGCATCATATTCGATTGGCTGCGTTAAATGAATTAATTCATGAATTATTCGGCCTCTAATGAATGGCCATCTTCGCGGTGGAATATCAATATCTGGTGCATACAATAAATATTGTCCAAACTCAATATGATTTTCAGTTATTTTCGTATTTCCAATAGTATATCCAACTAGGCTCATTTTTTTGTCTCTATTCTCAGTTAATTGTAATTCTGCAGTTAGTGCTGCATATTCGGAAGAAATTGAACGGTCTAAAATAACGATCTTTACATCATCGTCATTGAGTATCTTGCGATAAGTCATAAATAGTTCTGCAAATCTCATTAATGATTGTGGAATTGCTGTATTATCGATGATTTCCTCATCCGAGACTGGCGTGATAAGGTGCGTTCCATCATCTGCAATTGTGAATAGTGTTTGATCTGCTTCAACTATATTATTCGGATGCATTGGGACAATTGATGATAATATATTATCTAAACGCATGTTGCTTAAATCATATTCGACACGCGGTTGTTTATTGCCTCTAAACTCAAAAGTGCCTTCCGCAATGTATGCTGAAACTGAAAAAAGTACCATATCAAAACTAACGTCCGAAGACATGCTTCCATCTATGCCGATGAACTTTACACTATTTGTTCCGAATAATTGTTCTGCGATTTGCGAAGCTTGAGCCATATCATAACCTTGTATGATAAATCTCTTGATAAAAGCGTCGTATGCCTCCCCTGTTGACAGAACGCTTTCTTTGAGACTATTCAACCGTTCGGCAATATTTTCTTCGAGCTGCTTTGCCATTTGCTGATACTTTTCGGAAATCGAATTTCGGCTCATTCAAATCCCCACACATATCTCCTATTCTAAATCATATATAAAAAGTATATAAGATGAACAGATTTCCGAAAGTATTCTACTACTCTTTACCTTCATTTTCTTTTATTAGTTCTCTGGCAACTTCTTCAGCCATATCCAGCAAATCTTCAATAACCTCTTCATCATATGGTTCGCTCATTGATAATCTCTGAAGACCAATTCGTCTATATCCATAAGAAACAAAAGCTGCTCCTACAATTTTATTATCTTTTTCAGCCACAATGATTTTGAATTTGGGATTGTTTAATTTTTCATCCAATTCTTTGGATGTAATTGGGATAAAACTAGGAATATTCTTCTCACCATACGAATTAATTATTTCCATAATTCTATCGATATCTGTAGTATTTGCATACCTGCAATGGATCGTTTTTGATGCACCCGCTTAAGTTTTTTGAGTATACCTTTTGTAGTTCAAATTAGGAAATAAACCTAATCATTTCTGCCAATTACGTTTATGATTCAGAAACTCGAAATATTTGAAACTCCACGAATCCTTTTTCTATTAATCGTTTTAGTTCACGTTCGTTTTTATTTAATTGGGCATTACCGGATTTTACTTCTAGAAATATTATCTTTCTCCATTCGCCATCGGAAGCACCATCGAAAATTACGTAATCTATCGGATGTCCTATGAATCGCGCATCTCTAGGATCAAAATCTGCATCTGCCATGAAGGGTACCCAGTGTTCCACTAATTGTCCTCTTAGTGTTCTGCGACTTCGGTTAATTGCATCTAATCTGATGTTTTTTTCCATTTCCTGAATGTACCTTTGAGCATCAACTAATGCACTTTTTCTACCGTTTCGAGTTCCCATTTTATACATAATGTATGTTAATACTATGAATCCGAGCAATATAGCCATTACAATGAGGTCGTCCACAATATCACCCAGTAAAAATAATATGATTTGAAATATTAAACGAAATATTATTCGCATAATATGAATAGGATTTTTATATTAAATTCCTGATTGATAAGCCTGTATCATACCGGGTGAGTAATAAAATGGAAGAGATTCAAATAGACAATATATATTGCGGAGATTCATTGAAACTTATGCAAAAGATACCTGAAGAGTTCGTAGATCTAATAGTAACCGACCCCCCCTTTGCAATTGAGTTCAAAGCGAAGCGAGGAAATTACAATCGGACTGCAAATAGAGTTCTTGAGGGCTATAATGAAATATCCAAAAAGGATTATTATGACTTCACAATCAACTGGATGCGTGAGGCATTCCGCATTTTAAAAAGGAATGGTAGTATGTATGTATTTTCAGGTTGGAATAATTTGAAGGATATTTTGAACGCTTTAGATGATGTTGGGTTCATTACAATCAATCATTTGATATGGAAATATCAATTTGGCGTATTTACAAAACGCAAATATGTTACGAGTCATTATCACATTTTATTTGTAGTCAAAGATGCTAAGAAATACAAATTTAACAAGATTGAGCATTATCCGGAGGATGTTTGGGTTATAAAGCGTGAATATTGGACTGGAAAAATTAAGACACCGACAAAGCTTCCTATTGAACTTGTTAAAAAAATTCTTCTATTTAGTAGTGATGAACATGATTTAGTATTTGACCCATTTCTGGGTTCAGGTACAGTAGCTGTTGTCTCAAAAATGCTGAATCGTCATTTTATAGGAATTGAGATAGTTCCAGAGTACTGTGCGTTTGCTAAAACACGAATCAAAGAATTAACGCAAAAGGATTAAAATTAAAATCATGGCTCAATATCTTTTTCTATAATTCTTTTGGATAATCACCTGAGGCATAAAATAATTCATTTTAAAAAGGTTTAATTTAAGGGAATGCTTCCTACTGAAGATCTTATCGGATTTAAGGCAAAGACCTTTTGATTTAGAAGCATTCGAAGGTATTAATAGCGTAAGCGACTTTAAGCGCGTTGTTCTCTCTTAGACTTATGTGTAAAGGGCGAAAACAAGATTAATTCTGTTTCTTGTAAACATATCCGATAAATTTTTGTTGCATTACTGACGCTGATTTTGAAGAAAAATTTTTTTCAACGATCTTCATAATCTTATCATGAATCTTGTCTGGAATATTCCACATTGATGAATAAGCTTTTTCTCTCATATATTTTAATCGCTCCTGCATTGAAACCTTAAGGGTTCCAGTAAGCTCATCGAACATAATAAGTTGCATATCTTTTGTGAAATACAAAAGTTCATTTACCGGCTTTTGGATTCCATAAGATCGATTCCAAAGATTCCGTGCAATTTGTTCATAATACTGTCTAACCTCATCAATACCAGTATCTAAGAATCCTGCTATGAAATAGCCACCAACTTTTAGAATTCTATTCAATTCCTTGGCGAACTTGGATAAATTTATGAGGTGTAAGAAATTCACTGTTAGTACGATATCAATTGATTGATCTCTACATGGAATAGCTTCCGATGTAGCTTGAATACAGGATATATTTCTAAAGTAGTTTAGTGAATAATTGATTCTACTTTTCATCAACATTTCGAATGCAATATCTAAAGAAATATAAAAAACGGGGAGAGATGATATTAATCTCCCGAATCTACCAGTTCCTGCACCTATATCACAGAGTATCGTGTTTTCATCAATAAATTTTGCGATTAATTTTCTGATTTTTTCCTGTAATTCTGGACTTATTTCACGACTTTTGTCATATATGTTTGAGACACGAGCAAACGAAATATTTCGCAATATGAATCACTTTTTATTTTGTAATGATTGTACCGGCTTTACCATCAAGCGCATCAGTTGCAAGTTCTGGAGATGTAATTATTGCCATTTTTCCACCATTTTCTACAAATCTGATTGCTGCCTTTACTTTTGGACCCATGCTGCCCTTTGCAAAATGCCCTTCATCGTAATATTTCTTTGCTTCTTCTACTGTCATTCTTGATAAGCCCTTTTGTTCTGGTTTTCCGTAATTTAGATAAACTTGATCTACACTTGTCAGGATCATCAAGATGTCTGCCTTCACTTCTTTTGCTAGTCTTTCGCCTGCGAGGTCTTTATCAATAACGGCTTCTACACCTCTTAGGTTTCCATCCTCTTCAATTACTGGAATTCCACCGCCTCCAGAAGCAATTACAATGACTCCTGCCTTGATCAATGAATTAATTGCTTCAGATTCGACAATTCTTTTAGGATCTGGTGAGGGGACTACTCTTCGCCAGCCACGGCCTGCATCTTCTTTTACTATCCAGCCCTTCTCTTTTTGTAACTTCTTTGCTGTTGCTTCATCATAAAATGGACCAACTGGTTTTGAAGGGTCATTAAATGCAGGATCATCTTTATTCACAACCACTTGTGTGACCACAGTTGCTACAGGCCTTTTTCCTTTAAGTAAGTTGTCCAAATTCTGCTGTATCATGTATCCAATAAATCCTTGAGATTCTGCTCCACATACATCAAGTGGCATAGGCGGTACTAATTCCTTACCCGCATCATTCTGAAGAAGAATTGCACCAACTTGTGGTCCATTTCCGTGAGTAATAACTACTCTATAGCCCCGGTCGATGAGCTTTGCAATATGCTCACATGTCTTTCTAACATTTTTATACTGTTCTTCAAATGTTCCTTTTTCGCCTTTCTGAAGAATGGCGTTTCCGCCTAACGCTACCACAATTGTCTTTGCCATTTCTGCCACCCCAATGAAAATTTGTAATTTTTAATAGTCGGGTCATTGGAGATATTCACATCTTGCTAAGCTTCTTATAAAATTTCGGAATCAAGAAATCACTATCGTCAAAACTGTAAAATAATATCAAAACGGCTTCCATTGCAAAAACGATCTTCCATCAAATGTTTTCATAGATGTAGAATGTTTTGCTCTTTCTATATTCAAATGACCTTTTTAGTAGTTTAAAATTAAAATCATTTTTTGAGAATTATAATGTATTCTTTGTTCATTGTATCAAGTTTATCTCCTACAATGTTTGATTCACTACTCTTACTAGGCATCCGTTTTGTCTTAATAGTAGATGTCTCGTTTGAAGTTGCCGTCACTTTGCACTACTCTTACTAGGCATCCGTTTTGTCGGGATTCTCCTAATAATCGTCTTTAAATGAATGTATCCAAAGTTTCTAAATAAATCTACAAACCTTGCGATAATGATTTCGCGCATTTGCTTGCCGTGTCCTGACGAGGGATTTGATTATCGCTTAATTTTCTTCAGAGAATGATTTTTAATACGTTGTATTAAACTCGAACCCATTATAAATTCTCAAATTGTTTCATAATGTCGCTCATATTTTTATAAACGTTTATGGTATCGTCGATTTTTAAGCGATGTGCTCCCGTAGCTTATAGATAACTCTAAATTAATCATCTATTGTTCATCTAAATATTATTTATCTAAAAAGACAATCTATAATCATTAACCTTTTATTGGAACAAAAATCTGAAGGAACCATGCCTAGCAAACAAATTTACTATGTATTGTTGTTTATAGCAGTAACTGCAGCCTCAACGGCATCTATTATGGTACGCTTATGTACTTCGCCCCCTGTTGTAATTGCATTTTGGCGAATGAGTATCTCAGCAATAATTATGTTAATTGGGGCCGTCATACTTCAGCAGTTCAATAAGAAAACATTTTCAATAATAAAGGAAAACTATTTTGCGCTTATTTTGACTGGAATTGCGTTAGCTTTGCATTTTGTAACATTCTTTATCTCATTAGATCTTACCACGGTGGCAGCTTCGACCCTTTTCGTGAATAGCTCTCCAATTTTTGCGGCTATACTATCAATAGTATTATTTCGAGAAAAGCCTCGACGAATTGCATGGCTCGGAATTTTTCTGGCATTAATCGGCGCAATTATAATTGCGAATGCGGATTTTCAAGTTGGTAGCACTTATTTTATGGGTGACATATTTGCGTTGGTTGGTGGGTTTTTCTATGCGTCCTATTTGGTAGGTGGGCGTCATGTGCGAAAGCATCTGAGCAACACAACATATACGGCCATAATTTATCTTGTAGCAACGATTGTTCTACTGCCTGTTGTATTGTTTTATGAACCGATTCAGTGGTTACTAATTGATTATGTATGGCTTACAGGGCTTGTGATAGTTCCTACGGGACTTGGTCATACATTAGAGTCGTTCTTATTAAAGAAGATCAAGGCGTATGTGATTGCCACAGTTGCTTTGCTGGAACCGCTCATTGCATCTACTATTGCGATGTTTTTATTTGCTGAGATTCCCGCTCCATATGTTATCATAGGTGGCGTAGTAGTCTCTGTCGGAATAATCACTACAATATTCAGCGAAAAAGAACAATATGAGCAAGAAAATGACGAAAATCTAGTGGGATAACAAGTTTAATTTCACATAATTTCCTATTTTAATATCTGGCCAGTCTCTAAATACCATAAGTATAGATCTAATTCTGCAAGATTAAGACCAACTTCATCTCCAAGTTCCTGCAGCTTTTGTTCAATATCTATATATCTCCGTTTAGTTAGTGTTTTCGGACGTGAAATTATATTGTGTCGAACGAGTATGTCAATTATGTGAAAATCAATGATGGCAACATCTGTAAAGCCAATATTCCTAAGGAAATGACTCGCTTCTTTGTATCCTAACCCCTTAACATGTTTCGCTAACCAATCTCTTAATTCTAATGTATTATCAAATTCAGAAATTATTTGCTTTAGATTATCTGCTAACTGTCTTGCTCTAACAATATATTCCGCACGGGCATTCGGAAATCTATGACCTAAACTTCTTAGCCGTTCTGCTAATTCATCTTGTGAAAGCGTGATGAAACCGTCGCCAAGCTCATTCTGAATTTTCATACCTCCCTTGGCACTAAAATTCGCGGTGAGAAGACAAAAACAAAGCTCTTTGAAGATTTCTCTAGATGATCCTCGTCCTAATTTTCTAAACTCCTCTATTCTTTTTTCCACAATCTCTCTGATTTCAGAATTTTTAAGAGCTCTAATCTGCTCTATCAGGTCGCTTTCATTCAAATTATTCACACAACCTAATTATCAATAATGGAAGTAATTATGGACCCATATGTCCATTTGTATTTAACTGCAACTTATAGAATTATTTTAGACGCTCGACAAGTATGGCCGGACAAACCTTTGTAATACTCTTATTTGACTCAAGTTCTTTAATGAAATTCATGAATTCTTCTGAAGATTCAAACCAGCATTCCGCCATTATCATATGATCTCCGCTTGAAAGATATAATTTTATGACTTCATCCTTCTCTTTGAGCGCTCTTGTAACCTCTAGAAGCTTTTCAGGTAGTGTGTCAATGCCTAATAGCACAACATGACTATATCCAAGCTTCTTTGGGTTGACATCAATCGTAAATCCAAGAATCACCTGCTCTTGTTCTAGCTTCTTTACACGCTTCCTTATTGCAGTTTCACTAACATTGAATTCCTTTGCAACCTGTGGATAAGGTTTTCTTGCATTCTTCAGCAAGATCTTTATCAATTTTAAGTTTGAGATTCGAACCATAAACTTATATACTCATAACTATTAATAAATCTTACTGAACATAAAAGTTCTAAAAGGTGAAAAAAATGAGTGAAGTACGAATTCCCCTGATTGGAGAGAAAATGCCCTCATTCGAGGCACAGACCACCCACGGAAAAGTAAAAATTCCCGATGACTACAAGGGTAAATGGTTTATCCTATTTTCGCACCCTGCTGACTTTACACCAGTTTGTACGACCGAGTTTGTCGCATTCCAGAAGCGATATGAGAAATTCAAGGAAATGAACACTGAGTTAATTGGACTTAGCATTGATCAGGTATTCAGCCATATTAAGTGGGTTGAATGGATCAAAGAAAATCTAGATGTCGAAATTAAATTCCCAGTTATTGCTGATGATACTGGACGTATTGGCAAGATTCTTGGAATGGTACATCCAAACAAAGGAACCAATACAGTTCGTGCAGTATTTGTTGTAGATCCTAATGGAATTATTAGATTGATTCTCTACTATCCACAGGAAATTGGACGAAATATGGATGAAATTCTTAGAATTGTTAAGGCACTTCAGACCTCTGATGCTAACAAAGTAGCAACGCCTGCCAATTGGCCAGAGAACGAACTTGTCGGCGACCATGTAATTATTCCACCTGCAGCTAGTGAAAAGGACGCAAAGGCTAGACTTGAAGCAGCCAAGAAAGGCGAATTTGAGTGTTATGATTGGTGGCTCTGTCACAAGAAACTATAAATATTTAAGACCCAAATTCCTCTTTTTTTTATTGGATTATTTGAGGGAGTGTAAATTAAGATGATTGTGTATGAATTAGTTAAGAATGTTATATATTATGGTGCAATAGATTTCAATCGTGAGTATTTTGATGAATTAATGCCATTACCTGATGGAACAAGCTATAACTCATATGTTATCAAGGGAACTGAAAAGACCGTAATTATTGATGGCGTTGATCCAATGTTTGAAGATGAATTTCTTGAGGCATTGAAGAATACAAAAATTGAACATGTCGATTACATTGTTTCTCATCATGCTGAGCAGGACCATTCAGGTTCTATTCCACGAATGCTGGAGCTTTATCCAGATGCAAAAGTTGTTACAAATAAAAAGTGTATGGACTTATTGAAAGACCATCTTCATCTTCCTGAAGAAAAGTTTCACGTGATCAATGATGGTGATGAACTTTCTCTCGGCGATAAGACCTTAAAATTCATTTTCACGCCTTGGGTACATTGGCCCGAAACTATGGTAACTTATCTTGTAGAGGATAAAATCTTATTCTCATGCGATTTCTTTGGGTCTCATATGGCTACAACAGAAGTCTTTGCAACACCCGACAGAAAGTTGTATGATGCTGCAAAACGATATTACGCAGAAATTATGATGCCATTCCGACGATTCATTAAGAAGAACATCGAGAAGCTAAATAACTACGAAATTAAAATGATTGCTCCAAGCCATGGACCGATTTATAAAGATCCAAAATTCATAATTGATGCCTACACTGATTGGGCGTCCGATAAGGTCGTAAATTCGGTCGTTATCGCTTATACTTCAATGCATGGCAGTACAAAACGTATGGTTGATTATCTCGTTGCTGGACTAGTTGATCGTGGTGTCAAAGTATATAGTTATATGATTCGCGATAGCCGAATAGACGAACTGGCAATGTCCATGGTCGATGCGGCAACAGTGATCATTGGAACTCCTACTGTTCTTGCAGGGCCTCATCCGAGGGCAATCTATGCCGCAACTCTTGCAAATCTTATCAAGCCAAAGACGAAGTTTCTAACGATCGTTGGCTCCTATGGTTGGGGTGGAAGAACAGTTGATATACTAAAAGGCATGATTCCAAATCTAAAGGTCGAACTTCTCGAGCCAGTACTCATTAAGGGATATCCTGATGATGAAGCATTCAAGAAACTTGACGCGTTAATGGACCAAATCGTAGAAAAGCACAAGTCTCTGGGCATTATGTAGAATATTCATTTATTTTTCTTTTCTTTTTTAGCGCCTATTTGTAATCGTTTTATTTGTCCTCCTATGAGTTTAACCTGAATAATAAATAGAGATAGCTAAATAATCCGTAGGCATGTATCAATACCCTATGTAGTGTTTTCATATACAAACTGGTAATCTATGAAATTATAATCTCAACTGAACAAAAGCGCTCATATTTGTCTATGAAATCAAAAAAATATGGCTTAATTTTCTTTACAATATATACATTATTATTTGTAAAAGTTATGATTTACTTAATTTTCCTAATAATGGTAATTTTTTGATAAAATAAAACTAAAAATCGTAAAATTTAATATGTATGAAACTAAAGTTTTTACATAGACAGAGATGGAACGCGGTGATTGGGCATGAAAAGTAGCCCGGAGACCAAACAAGAAATATGGCTAGAGCGTCTAGTCGAAAGATATGGAATTGAAAGGCCACGTGGAGAAATTTACGTAATCAAAGACAGGTGCAAAGGTTGCGGCTTTTGTATCGAGTTTTGTCCTGAGCAGGTGCTGAAGGCATCTGAAGAATTCAATGTTCATGGATATCACTATCCGATCCTTGTCGAGGAAGAACCATTGAAGGTTTGTGTGAATTGCGGCTTTTGCACGTATGTATGTCCTGATTTCGCAATCTTTAGTAGGCCTAAGGAGATGAAATAATGCTAAAGGCGGGTTTTCATTACCTGAGTGGCAACATTGCAATAGCTGAAGGGGCGATTGCTGCAGGTTGCCGGTTCTTTGGTGGATACCCAATTACACCTTCAAGTGAAATTGCTGAGCATTTGTCTCGGCGATTGCCACAAGTTGGTGGTACGTATATTCAAATGGAAGATGAAATTGGGTCCATTGTGGCAGTAATTGGAGCTTCATGGGGCGGAGCGAAGAGCATGACTGCAACCTCCGGTCCGGGATTGAGTCTTATGATGGAAAATCTTGGACTTGCAGTTATGACTGAGACTCCGTTAGTCATTGTCGATGTACAGCGCGGAGGACCTTCCACAGGGCTCCCAACTCTTGTGGGGCAGGGAGATGTAATGCAAGCGAAGTGGGGATCGCATGGTCCCTATGAGATAATTGCGATTTCTCCGGAATCTCCCCAAGAGTGCTTCGACCTGATGATTCGTGCTTTCAATTTATCTGAGGAATATCGAGTTCCTGTGCTTGTACTCACAGATGAAGTTCTTAGCCACTTGTATGAGAAGGTCAAGATTCCACCAGCAAGCAAAATCAAGCTTGTTAAGCGAAAATACATGAAAAGTCCAAAGGACTTTGATAAACAGTTGAAGAAATGGGATTTAGTACCTCCTATGCCTCCGACTGGTGAAGGTTTTGCATATCACATGACAGGGCTTACGCATGATGCACGTGGATATCCCAATGTAAGTGAAGAAATGCAAGAATTGCTCGTACGTAGATTGAACGACAAAATCAGACTAAATGCGGATAAAATAGTGGATATTGATGAATTTATGATGGATGACGCTGAATGTGTATTAGTTGGATTTGGAAGCGTAAGTCGTTCGATCAAAGAAGCGGCAATACGGCTAAGGAACGAAGGAAAGAAAGTAGGGGTCGCACGATTAAGAACCATCTGGCCTTTTGCAACAAAATATTTCGATGAACTTGCTGACAAAGTTCGGAAGATCTTTGTTGCTGAGGTAAATTACGGGCAAGTATTCCTTGAAGTAGAACGTGCAGTTCACGGCAAGGTACCGGTCGAGCTTTTTGAAAAGATGGGTGGCATGATACACAGACCCCATGAAATTGTAGAAAAAGTCCAGGAGGCTTATGCGTGACTGTAAAGTTTGTTACCTCTCACCCGATGGATAAATATCTACGAACTGAACGCTTACCACACATTTGGTGTCCGGGATGTGGTGTTGGTTCAGTATTTGATGCATTCTTGCATGCTGTAGATAGTCTTGGAATTGATCCAAATAAGTTGTATATAGTATCTGGAATTGGTTGTACTGGCAGAGCCGCGGGTTACGCGAAATTTGATTCATTCCATACAACTCATGGGCGTCCAATACCTTTTGCTGTTGGTCTAAAACAAGTTCGGCCTGACCTTCATGTTGTAGTAATGAGCGGTGATGGAGACCTATTCTCAATTGGTGGAAATCACTTTGTGCATGCTGCAAGACGTAATAACGACATTTTAGTCGTTGCAATGAACAATTTCACTTATGGTATGACTGGGGGTCAAGTCGCACCAACAACTCCAACCGGAACCCGTGCAACAACCAGTCCGTATGGAAATTTGGAACATCATCTAAATCTGCCATATTTTGCTGCGGCTTGTGGTGCAACATATGTAGCAAGATGGAGCTCATTACACGTTCGTAGACTAAAGGACTCCTTTGAAGAAGCTTTGCAGAGGAAGGGCTTCAGATTTATTGAAGCTATTGGACCATGTCCTACGGCATGGGGCAGAATTAATGCCGTACGTGAAGGAATTGATATGATGCGGTATTTGCGAGATAATACTGAAATTCGTGACTTTGAGGACCCCAAGAATGTAGGATTTAGATGGGGCGAGAAAATCATAGTTGGTAAATTCAAAGATGAAGAAAAGCCAACCTTCGAAGAGTCTATGGCTGAACTTCGAGAAAAATTACGGAGAGGACTGAAATGAGGAAGGAGATTCTTTTTGGTGGATATGGTGGTCAGGGTATTCTTTTGATGGGATACACAACTGGTCTTGCAGCAGCGGTCTATGAAGGGTTAGAATCCGCCTATGCTCCCAGTTACGGTCCTGAGGCCCGTGGTGGTTCTGCATGTTCAAAAGTTACAATTGCTGATGAAAAAATAATCTATCCGCTTGTTTCAGAGCCTGAATATATGGTCATTATGTCCAAGGAGGCATATCATAAGTTCATTCCGATGTTGAAGGAAGGTGGCTATCTATTCTATGATAAAGATCTTGTTGAACTTGATGACAGAGCAAAACGAGCCAAGTATATTTACGCAATTGAAGCGACTCGAATCGCTGAAAGCTTGGGTTATCGTATTGTAGCAAACATGGTGATGTTAGGATTCTTCACCAGTATTAGTGAGATTGTGAAGTTAAGCTCTGTAGAAAAAGCCATGTTATCCCGTGTCCCTAAGAAATATGCAGATATTAATAAGGTTGCACTGAGCAAGGGACATGAGCGGGGAGAGGAGGCGAAATAACATTGACCAGAAGAAAAATTGGCGTTTTTGTATGTCACTGCGGTAGGAATATTGCAGAGACTGTAGATGTTGAAAGCGTTGCGAAAGAAGCTATGAAAATACCCGGTGTGGCATACGCAACAACATACAAGTATATGTGTTCAGATCCCGGACAGAGATTGATTATTGAAACCATAAAGGAGCAAAACTTGGATGCTGTTGTAGTCGCTGCATGTTCTCCATCAATGCATCTTGAGACCTTTAGAAATGCAGCCGTTGAAGCCGGATTGAATAAGTTCTCTGTAGAGATGGCAAACATACGCGAGCAATCAAGTTGGGTTCATGAATCTCATGAAGAAGCAACTGCAAAAGCGAAGAAGATCATAAGAGCCACAGTAGAGAAAGTCCGACGTAATGAAGACTTGCTTCCTATTGAATTTGAAACAACGAAGAAAGCTCTTGTAATTGGAGGCGGAATTGCAGGGATTCAAGCCGCTTTGGATATTGCCGATGCTGGCTATCCTGTGATTCTTGTTGAGAAGAACCCTAGCATCGGGGGGCATATGGCTCAACTTTCAGAAACATTTCCTACGCTGGACTGTTCTCAATGTATTCTAACTCCAAAAATGGTAGCTGCGGCTCGACATCCGAATATAAAAATCTATACCAATAGTGAAGTCGAGCAAGTTTCTGGATATGTTGGAAATTTCGATATTCTAATTCGCAAGAAGGCTCGTTATGTTGATGAATCTAAATGTACAGCTTGTGGTGATTGTTCAGATGTATGTCCTTCAGTTGCATTAAATGAATTTGACAGAAATATGGGCATCCGCAAGGCAATTTACATACCATTTCCACAAGCAGTTCCTGCGACCTATATTCTAGATCCTAATACATGTCTCGGTTTGAACCCGATGATCTGTGGAAAATGTAGAGATGCATGTGGTGTAGGTGCAATCGATTACGACATGCAAGATGAACTAATTCGCGAAAACGTAGGCGCAATTGTTGTTGCCACTGGATATGACCTGTACGGCAAGGAGAATCTTGGAGAATTCGGCTATGGCAAGTATGATGATGTAATTGATTCTTTGCAGTTCGAACGGTTGATTTCGTCCAGTGGTCCGACTGAAGGCATACTACGTAGACCGTCTGATGGTAAAGTACCAAAGACCGTTGTATT
Organism: uncultured archaeon; assembly: GCA_964589775.1. GTDB lineage: Archaea > Asgardarchaeota > Thorarchaeia > Thorarchaeales > CAZPUN01 > CAZPUN01. The sequence continues at coordinate 45,827 of CAZPUN010000007.1, read as the reverse complement.
CGTACAGTGTGCAGGTTCTCGTGACGTTGCCCATAATGAATATTGCTCAAAGATCTGTTGTATGTATACTGCAAAGCACGCATTATTATACAAGCACATGGTTCCAGATGGGAAGGCATACATATTCTACATTGATGTACGAACTGCTGGAAAAGACTATGAGGAATTCTATGAGCGTGTTCAAGAAGAGGGCGTCATATACGTACGCGGAAAAGTAGCTACAGCGTTCAAGGAAGGCGATAAGATCGTCGTTTATGGTGCTGACACGCTGACTGGTAAGAAACTAGAAATTAAGGCAGACCTTGTTGTCTTGGCAATGGCTGTTGTACCACAGACAAAGGGTATATCGTCAATTCTCAAAATCCCAGTCGACCAGCACGGCTTTTTCAAGGAAGTACATCCTAAGCTTAGGCCAGTTGAAAGTGCTACGCAGGGAATATTTGCTGCAGGCGCGGTTCAAGGTCCGAAAGACATCCCTGAAACTGTCGCTCAGGCGAGCGCAGCCGCATCCAAAGCTCTGGGAATTCTAAGTCAGTCCAAGCTAATTCACGAGCCCACTGTTGCGGAAGTAGATCCAGAAGCTTGCAGTTCATGTAGGATTTGTGTATCTGTTTGTCCATATGGTGCAATTACAATGGGCAAAGTGGCTGAAGTAAATGAAGTGCTCTGTGAAGGCTGCGGAACATGTGTTGCTGCATGTCCATCCGGAGCATTGTCATTGAAGAATCTAACTGACGAGCAGGTCTATGCTCAGATTGAAAGCATCTTGAGGTGAAATCATGACCGAAAAATTCGAACCGAAAATCGTGGCATTTCTATGCCAATGGTGTGCTTATGCTGGTGCGGATTTGGCAGGTGTTACTCGTCTTAAATATCCTGCGAATGTAGTTCCTATTCGTGTACCATGTACCGGTAGGATTGACCCTCAATTTGTTCTTGAAGCATTCAGCGAAGGTGCAGACGGTGTATTCATTGGAGGGTGCCATACTCCTACCGATTGCCACTATATAAGTGGTAACTACAAAGCACTGAAGAGGTATCTTATCCTCAAGAAGCTACTTGAGCAAATGGGCATAGACCCCCGAAGACTTAGACTTGAATGGGTCTCAGCAAGTGAAGGACAAAAGTATGCTAGAGTAATCAAGGAATTTACTGAGGAAATTAAAAAGCTTGGTCCTCGAAATGGGAGGGACTTACCGTGACTCGCAGATTGAAAATGGCCATTGGACTTGGAGCAACTTGCTCCGGATGTGACATGACTATTGTGAATCTTAGTGCAGATTTGCCAATCGTAGATGAATTTATCGATTTCGTTTTCTGGCCCACTGCAACAGATATGAAACTGGACTATTTGAAGAAGATCGACCACATTGATGTATCGCTTTATCATGGATTTATCCGAACAGATGAAAATGAAGAGATTGCCAAATTGCTTCGAGAGAAATCGGATGTTCTGGTCTCATTTGGTGCTTGTGCATGTTTTGGCGGAATCCCCGGTATGGCAAATGCATTCGTAGCTGAAGATATACTTCGAGAAGCATATGTTATGACAGCATCTACAGATAATCCGAAGAAAATCCTCCCGACTCCTGTTTCAAAAGATGATGGCAGAGAACTTACAATTCCAAAATATCTGGAGTATGCATATCCACTAGACTCTATTGTGGATGTGGATTATTATGTACCCGGTTGTCCGCCTCCTACAGATCTTGTAAAGGATGTTGTTCTTGCTCTAAAGGACTATGCAGAGGGCGGAAAGCTTCCTAAGAAGGGTACCGTGTTTGCCTCAAATCTCTCACAATGTCACGATTGTACTCGTGAAAAGCCTGAGAAGATTGTAATCGAAAAATTCCATCGTATCCATGAAGTAAAGCTTGATCCCAACAAGTGCTTCTTAGCTCAAGGAGTTATTTGTATGGGTCCTGCTACAAGAAGTGGATGTGACCATAGATGTATTAATGTCAATTTGCCGTGTCGTGGTTGTTTCGGGCCTCTACCGGGTGTGAAGGATCAAGGTGCAAAGATGATTTCTGTGATTGGCTCCCTATTGCATGCAGGCAACGAAAATAACCTAACGGATGAGCAAATCGCCGAAATTATAGATACTATTCCAGATCCTATGGGCACATTCTATAGATTTTCACTGCCTTCTAGTATTCTGGGCAGGAAAGGAGGAAAAAATAATGGTAAAGATAGTCATTGAGCCAGTCTCCCGTCTGGAAGGCGAGGCTAAAATCAGCATATTTCTAAATAAGGAAGGAAAAGTTGAGGATGCCTATTATCAAGTAGTTGAGTTCAGAGGATTCGAGAAGTTCTGTGTCGGACGACCTGCAGAAGAAATGCCACGAATCACTCCACGAATTTGTGGTGTATGTCCCTGGCCTCATCATATCGCATCTGTAAAGGCTGTGGATAGATTGTATGGTCGTACTCCGACAAAAACGGCAGAAACTGTTCGTGAGTTTGCATATCTATCTCATATTATTGATAGTCATTCGACTCACTTCTATGTTCTTGCAGCACCCGACTTTGTAATGGGTCCGGATGCTGAGCCTACTGAACGAAATATTATTGGCATGCTGAGGAAAAATCCCGATTTAGTCAAGCAAGTCTTGAAATATCGCCATTTATCTGTAGAAATTGAAAAGATGATTGGTGGGAAGCCAATCCATCCGATATTCGGAATTCCAGGAGGTATCAGTCATCCAATAACTCCGGAAATGCAAAAGCAACTCAAAGAGAAAAGCGAAAAACTGGTTGAATTTGCACAATTCGGGCTTAAATTATTCGAGGACATAATTCTAAAGAATCAGAAGTACAAGGATCTTATTATGGGCGATGTATATCGCTCAGAAACATATTATATGGGTATGGTTGATGATAAAGATCAGCTTAACTTCTATGATGGAAAGCTAAAAGTAATTGCTCCAGACGGGAAAGAATTTGCTAAGTTTGATCCTCAGGACTACCTGGAACACATAGCAGAACATGTGGAACCCTGGACTTACCTGAAATTCCCATATCTTAAGAAAGTCGGGTGGAAAGGACGAGTTGACGGTCCGGATAGTGGTGTTTATCGAGTCAATTCTCTTGCTCGATTGAATGTAACCAGTGGAATGCCTACACCACTAGCTCAGGAAGCATACGAAAAGTTCGTAGAGGTAATGGGAAAGCCATCTCATGCAACATTAGGATTCCATTGGGCACGATTAATTGAGATTCTTTATGCAGCAGAGCGCATGGTTGAACTTGTAGACAAACCGGAATTCACCAGTGAGGATATTGTATCTCTTGATGGTGAAATCACCGGTCGTGGAATTGGCGTAATCGAGGCTCCTCGTGGAACACTGATTCATCATTATGAAAGCGATGAGAATGGCTACCTAACCAAAGTAAATCTAATTGTCGCAACTGTGAATAATAATGCCGGTATGTGTATCAGTGTGAGAAAAGCAGCAGAGAATTTGATCAATGGAACTGAAGTAAAAGAACCAATTCTGAATATGATTGAAATGGCATTTCGAGCTTATGACCCATGTCTCGCATGTGCAAGTCATTCATTACCCGGCAAGATGCCAATGAAGATCTCGATTTATGATGCCGACAAGAACTTAGTCAAAGAGATTCGGAGGTACGGCAAGTGCGATTAATTCTGGGCGTGGGAAACTCTATTCTAGGAGATGATGCTGCAGGTCTTATTGCAGCTCAGAGGCTCGCCCAGATAATACCTAAGAATGTAGCAGATGTGAAAGAGTTCAATGGAGGCTCAATCTACCTATTTGATGAGCTATTGGATTATGATGAAGTAATACTAATCGACACTTTGGCTATCAAAGGCTATGACGAAGGAGAGGTTGTCCAGCTGGACCCTCTCAATATTCAGCCTCAAGTTGATGTATCTAATGGGCATGATTTTCCATTTCATATGATGCTTGAGGTGTACAAAACAACTTTTCCAGAACGAATGCCGAAGAAGATTCGCTTATTTGGAATAGTTACAGGGCCGCAGCTCGTCTTCAAGGAGGGTGTTTCGGAGAAGATCGAGCGTGCAATCGACCAAGTAGTCAACTTGGTTGTCGATCACTTGGAGGTGAATTGATTGGAGTTAAATGAAACACTTGCTGAGAGGGTTGAATACATCTCCGGGCAAAATGTTTATCTTTGTTACCAATGTGGAAAATGCTCCGGAGATTGCCCGATTACTGATGCAATGGACTTTCTACCGTCCACTATAATTAGAATGGTACAACTTGATGATAAAGATGTGCTAAATGCGAAAGCCCCATGGAAATGTCAATCCTGTTTTATGTGTACTGTCAGGTGTCCTAGAGGTATAGATGTTGCTAAAGTCATGGAGGCAGTAAGACAAATCACGCTTAGAGCCGGAATTAATGCTGTTGACATGACGCAAGTACCGGATATTAGTGAAATGCCACCAATTGCAATAATTGGAGCAAGCAGAAAAATGCAGGGGTGAAATTAGTGAAGGTATTATATTATCCAGGTTGTACTTTGAAATCTTATGATCGTGAATTCGAACAATGTGGCTTGGAATCTGCAAAAGCCTTGGGTGTGGAAATGGTTGAGATTCCTAATTGGGTTTGCTGTGGTGTGGTTCATAGTTTAGCTGAAGACGATGTAATTCATCATCTAGGAGCTGCACGAACGATCTGTAGGGCTCAACCAATCGGTAGAGAATTAGGTGTTGATACTATAGTTGCATTATGCTCAATGTGTTACAATGTTCTAAAATTAGTGGACAATAAATTAAGGAATGACGAAAGTATTCGAAAGACAATCACATTCTATATGAATGATGAAGAGCCTTATGATGGAAGTCTGAAAATCAAGCACTTCTTACAATTCTTAAAAGAAGACGTTGGATTCGATAAAATACGAAAATCAGTAAAGAACTCACTATCTCATGTAAAAGTTGCTGCCTATTATGGATGTACATTACTGAGACCAAAAGATGTCGCAATTGATGACTTTGAAGAGCCTACTATACTTGAAGATTTCATAGAAGCCATCGGTGCTGTTCCAGTTGATTTTCCAATGAAGAAAACATGTTGTGGTTCATATTTGTCTGTGGTTGATAAAGACATATTGCGAGTTCGTGCAAAGCGAATTCTTTCCTCTGCCGTAAATGAAGGTGCTACAGCACTCGTTACATTCTGTCCATTATGTACCTATGATCTCAAGAAAGGACAATCGCAATTTGTCGAAGGCGATCCTCTCAAGGAAATCCCTATTCTTTATGCTACTGAAATACTAGGAAAAGCACTAGGCGTTAAGACTGCCAAGAAAGTACTTTTGGCAACTGCATAAAGAACAAAATTTTGACCTTTTAGGTCTTTTTTATTTTTTGTACACATTCTGTTTAATCTTACAAAATGCGCATATTTCACCTGAAGTTGGAAAACCACATATGGCGCAACTTCTTATTGGTTGTTGATTCTCAATTTTGTAATATTTTTGTAAATCCCTAAAAGACTTCAGTAATTGACGTGTTGAACCTGCCCGGACCAGTTCCATAGTGCGAATTACATCCTTAAAATTTGTAGTCGTTGCGGTCTTATGAAATGGGCATCGTACTTTAGTGTATGGAACATGTGCTAAATCTGCATATAGTTGGCTCTCAAACTCAGTAAGATTATATAGTGGCTTGATTCTTGAGATTAATCTTGGAATATTCGACCATGAGGCGGGACCCGAACGTGCGATTAGATCTTTTTGTCCTGCAATGAAGTTAGATAGTAAAAAGGTCGCTTCATCATCCATCAAATGTCCGGTTGCAATTACAGTTGCTCCCAGTTCATATGCGGTCTTATTTAGCAAATATCTCTTCAAAATTCCACATAAAGCGCATGCAGGTCGATAATTCTTAGGATGCCGAACGAGTTCTGGCAATGTGTATCCAAGTTCCTCTTCTACTTTAACTACATTCAAATACAGTCGAGCCTTCTTGGTTACAGCAAGAGCCGCATCCAAACTTTGATGTGAAAAATTATTTTCTGAAATTCCAAGATCAATGTGAATTGGCAGTATTTCAAATCGGAACTCATCAAGTTCTGAAAGTTTTGAGAGAATATCCAGTAGAACTGCACTATCTTTTCCACCGCTCATACCTACAGCTACTACCTGAAATCCGTTAATAAGCCTGAATCGCTCAATTGTCTTTCTTACGTTATTAATCACGTGGTTTATGAAGTGCTCTCTGCAGAGTGGCTTTTTTTGGTATGGTATGAAGACTTCTGCCTCCCTCTTACAATTTGCACATCGTGTCATCTTCACATCCTCTTTAGTAGGGTCTTCAGATATTGAACCTTTGCAAATTCATTGACTTTTGGATGATTTATTGCTTCCTCTGGAGATATGTCTGGTGAGATTCCATATTTGTTCAATTGAGTATTTATCCAGTTATTTCTTACGCATTTGCTTAATATACTTGCCGCGGCTACTACAATATATCGTTCTGCATTTTTCTCACGATGGAGTACTGTATCATTTCTCTTGGCTATCTTATCAAGATTTCGAGTTGTTGTATGCGGTGCGAAATCATCAACTATTGTCAATATTTTACCATTAAATTTCATGCGATATAGTTCCATGTAAAGATTCATGATCGCTCGTCCATGCGCCCAATCCAAAATATGATTAAGATTCTCAATACCACTACGGGAAGATAACTCATTGAACCGTTTGGGTGAAATTGTAACAATATTTCTGCTTAGAATATTGGAGCGAATACATTCACAAACTTCTGAAATATTGTTTTTGGGTACTATTTTACTATCCATGACCCCACAATCAATCAAGTCATATACCATATCTGGCTTAATTGCAACTGCTGTAATTACGAGGGGTCCGAGCCATTCACCTTTTCCAGTCTCATCACTGCCAATAACAACTTCAAAATCATTCGGATTAAGTCCTTTTGGATATGCAAATGAAATCGGTAATTTCTTGATTGTGTTTGAAAGTAATTTTTTGACTGGTTCTTCGTTGTCTGCTACGATTTTTCCTGTCTTATATATTATTATTGACCCGTTGTTTATTTTGAATCTTGAAAATTCGTATTTTCCTTTTGTGTCGATTTGAAATGCACCTGCAGAAACAAGTTCTCTTGTAAATTCATTTAGCGTATTCTCTGGTAGTTTAATTACTATCTGGTTTGTCATTGTTATCAAAAAAATAAAGAGAAAACTCATTTATTAGTCATCTGAAATAGATACAATGCCTGAGGATCCAATATATCCGAATTTGGACACATCGCTATTCGTCTAGACCATAGGCAGTCTGCACATGAGGGCTCCATGCCCCAACAATCGACGATCGTATCCTTTGTTAATTCGCAAACGTCGCGTAATGGACAATCAGTACATGATGGATAAATTGCATTTTTAACCTTCCAGCGAAATTCTGTGTAATCGCGTCCGGTCCAAATATCGATAAGGCTTTCTTCTTTTACGTTTCCAAAACTGTAAGCATATACCTGTTTTTCACGACCGAATATGTATTCCTTGTATGTGTGTAGAAATCTGTAGCATGGTGCAACTTCGCCATCCCATCTGATAACTGTGGATTTTGTTTCGATAAAGTCACACTTGCGTTCTGTGTTCAATTCGAATTTTGGTAATTGATACGGAAATCTTCTCAAAGCTGCTTCTGTCTTGAATTTTTCAAAGTATTCATTAAAATCTTCGGGCATATTGTGATACACAGCCTCATTAATAAAAATCTCTCTAGTCGGTATTACATTAGATAACATAATCCAGATGACATTGAGTTTTTCAAGAAATGCTGGTAGTTTTGGCAATTCCTTGTAATTGCTCTTCATGATTACAAATTCGGCTCCAAGTTTCGGAAATAGCGATGAATATTTCTTTTTCATTTCATTCAATTTTTGAATATTCTGAATAATCGTGCTTAAGTCTGCGTTTCGTATATTTTCAAAAGCATCAAGATCTACCGCATCAATAGAGACTATTACCCACTCGACTAAGTTCTCGATCAGTCCTTTAATTATCTTCTCATTCATTAGATAGCCATTAGTTCCTACAATAACGTCATATCCGGCTTTTCGTGTCGCCTTTACTATGTCTAAGAATCTTGGATGCAATAGAGGTTCGCCAATACCTTCGAAAATGACTTTCTTCAAGTTTGGAAAATCTGCGAACTGTTCTAGGAGTTTCATGTAATCCTCATAAGACATCATTCCAAGTTTGTCCTGCCAGCTCTGTCTAAAACACATCTCACAATTGAAATTGCATGAGTTTGTCAATTCTACATACACGTTTTCAATATCTGGCTTGCGTTCCAGCAAGACTATTGCATCATTATATTTTAACTCGTGATAATCCAACAATTTTCATCTCCATTCAACCGCCAGCTGCAGGAGGAAATAGAGAGATCTCATCATCATCCTTGAGCTCGGTCTGTAGACCTTTCAAATGCAATATGTTCTTCCCATTTACGAGAAAAATAACTCCCGGTTTTAATTCGCCTTGCTCGTTAAATACAAAGTTCTTAAATTCGTCGCCGTACTTTTCAATGAGAATATCCAATAATTCTGCTGCATTGGATGCTTTGAGCTCTTCTCGTTTCTTGTGCGTAATGTCTCTAAAATTTGCAAAGTATTTAACTAGCATTTTCAGGTCCTCTTTTATCAATTGTTAATTTTTTCTTATATACTTTTTGATAAGTAAATAAGAGCATTTTAAAACAAAAAAGAAAGGGAAATAGATTATGCATTATTTTTCTTCAATCCAAAATAACCTAAGATCAAAATTGCAGATGCCGCACCAATCATGGAAATACCAATAAGCAATGAATAATCTTGGACGAATACTTCACTGACAACTTTTATTGTGACTGAATCTCCGCCGGCCCAATTAGAACTGACAGTTATATTTATATAAAACGTACCGGGTTTCAGTGCTCTGAACTGAATTGTATTATTGACACTTTCAAGTGGATTCATGATCTTTGTATATACACTACCACTTAGGATGCTAAGTTCTTTTGGTATTTCTAAGTTATATTGGGGTGCGTCTGTTGTATTAAGACGTGTGCCAATGTTCTTTAGGCTTAATGAAATGCCGAATGTATTTCCTTCAAAAGTATTGATGGATTTAGGAGATACAGTTAACTCTAATCCCGGAGCGATTTTCAGCCAGTAATAATTCAACGGATGGATTGTATCGCTCACATCATCGATACGAGATTCTGGTGGATTGAAATATTCTTTGATAAATTTGAACTCATATACTGTTGATACCAAGTGTTCCTGTTTCACCATTCCGATATTTGGATTTCCATAAACCTCAACTGTCATAGGTATTGAATGTCGAACGCCATACATCCAATCGTCCCATGTTCCGGCACTCGTGTAATCTACTGCTCCCTTTCCTATGTAACTTTCAGGAAGGAATCTCATCATGTCTGTTTGCAATTTATCAAATAACTGCCAATCTGGAGGGGGAGCATTTGTCCATCCCCATGGAAACAATGTTGCATTAGTTCCTGAATGATACGAAATAGCATTTGTGAAATTATGATTTAATGCTAAATCTCGTAATGCTTGTGTTTCGGGCTCACTGAATGCATATGGACCTGGATATGTAAATGAAGTAGTATCAAGTGTGTTTCCAGTATCACAACTCGGGTCCATAAAATGATAATCGTAATTACGGTTTAGATCTACACCACCAATCCAATCCTCATTGACTTTACCATCGCCATCATTATCGATTCCTTCATACCAAATCCTATATTGTCCGGTGGATTGGTCATATTCTGCATATCGTGAAACATATCCATCTCCATTGACGTCTTCTGGAGAATCCTCATCCGCAACACCATCATGATCATCGTCTATTGGTCTAATGTTCTTTCTAATCCACGGAAGCCCTTCAACATAATCTAACGCATCTGGGTTCAATGCGACAATAGCATAAATAGCTTTGTGCTTGAGTAGTTCTTGAACACTGGTGTTTGTATTGTAATTATTAATCAGCCATATGCAAAACCGAAGTAAGACTTCATCTGAAATCATTTCACGAGAATGATGATAGGCAACATACATAATATCTGCTTTTTTAGTCTTAACGGATTCGTCTGTTATTTTGAGAACCCAAATGTTTCTATTTTCCCATGATTTCCCGATGCTGAATAAATCTACTAAGTCTGGGTTTGTGCTATTTAAAAGCATTAGTTCTTGAGTGAGTTCCGAATAATTATGATACTTGTTTGGATAGATAAGCGAAACATTTGTCGCTTGAGCATTTGATAGTTGTTTTATTATATCAATTTTGAAATTATTATTTGGCTTAAACATGGGTTGAATAAGACCCATTGAAAACATAAATAAAATTAAAAGTAAAATCATACGTCTTTTGAGTTTTATAGGATTCATAATAGCTATTTATCAAATCGATATTATATATATTTAGATACAAGTAATGTATATTTTATGAAAAAAACAAATAATTTATAAGTGATATTATAAAAATGAAAATTCATATATTAACTTTTTTGGAGATTATTAAAAATGAATGAAAAATTCAAAGAATTCGTAAATGCCTTGGATTTTGAAAAAGGCGTTGTATCATATAAAGGTACAAGAATGATAATGGTTTCTGCATCATGGCTCGGGAATCTTCAAAAAGAAATTGAAAACATTCTTGGTCCCAGTGGTGCTTATGTTGTAATTCGAAATGCTTCGTATCTTGGCGGCTTCGATGTTGCGAAGAAGTTAAACAAAATGTTCGGAGGGCTCCCACTTGAAGAAAAAATAAGAGCCTATTTATCATTCGCAACTTTACGCGGATGGGGCGAATTTTCCTTACAGGAATTGAGTTTAGACCCATTAAAGATCATCATCAGATATGAGAATTCATATATCAAGGGACGCTATGAATCTGCAGATGAAGGAAAATGCTTTTACTTTACTGGAATTGCCGCAGTTATTGAAGAGTTCTTAAAATTCGAAGGAATCACATATGAAGTTGAAGCAGTAGAAACAAAATGTGTTGCAAAGGGCGACCCACATTGTGAATTTCTATTTCATAAAAAGGAGTAAATTCTCCATTTTATCTTTTCGATATTTTTTCAAACATTTTTTTCTTGTTTTATGCATATTTTGTCAATAGTCGTTTTTAAAAATAAGGAATATTGTATATTTAATATTTTTAAATATAGCACAAAAAATAAAAGAAACATTCTTATTTTATTAATTTAAAAGCGATGGATGAGTGTGATTGGCTTGTCCAAGAAAATATTATCAATAGAACCAAATGTAGCTGGAATTTCAGGAGATATGTTGGTTTCAGCATTACTTGAATTATCTCCAGATGTGGATGCAGATATGAAAGTTCTTCAGCAGATTGCAAAAGTTGCCTCCGAATGTGTAGATGGAAGCTCAATGAGTGTAAAATTGAAGAAACTACGTAAGAAAGGAATCTGGGGTACATATTTAGATATTGATCTTGTAGAAGAAAAGAAAAATCGTATGGTTGAAGATATTAAGAAATGTTTTGAGACTGTCATCTCAAATATAGGCATTAAAGAAGAAGATTTTGTCTGGAATACATTAGCGGAACTCGAAGAGGCAGAGGCAACTGTTCATCATAAGTTGGAAGACCTTCATTTTCACGAAGTCGGCTCTGTTGATACAATTTTCGATATCGTGGCAGCTACATATCTCCTAGAGCGCATCGGATTCTTTGACGAAATGGAGGCATATTCAACACCTGTCAATGTTGGTGGTGGAACTGTTAGTATTATGCATGGTGTGTATCCAGTTCCTGTACCTGCCGTGTTGCACATTTTTACTAAGTATGGAATACCATATTTTAAATCAGAAATCAATGAAGAACTAACTACTCCAACGGGTGCCGCAATATTGGCAAATCTACGTCCGAAAGTTCTATTGCAAACACCAGTTATGAAAACATTAAAAGTTGGACATGGTCTCGGGACTCATGATCTTGAAGATAGACCAAATGCATTGAGGGTTTCTATTTCAGAGTTGGTTGAGTAATTAGTGTCCTGAGTCCTTAATTTTTTTCATAATGTGGTCAAAATTGTATTTTGAGGCGCGCTGGCGCCTGATTTTTAGAGAGAGATGATCGAAAACAATCATTCAAGATTTTAGAATGTACTTTAATACACTATATCATTTTTGAGTAAACGTTTGTATTAATAACTGTATAGAAACAAGTGATATATGTGTTAGACATTGATATATTAACGAATAATATACGCTTCTTTATTTGTACGTGTTCTATTAATGAGTAAACGTTTACTGTACACGATATATGGTTGTAGATACACCTCATCATCATATTACAAGTCCAATGGATCCAGTCATGTATTACATAATCGTTCATAGATTCCTCATCAGCTCGAAAAATTATACGAATTTCGATATCTATCATCAAATTATCATGTTTGATACTTTGAGAACAATTTGTTAACAATTCCGCTAAGAATTGTATTTCAAAATCATATTAAGATGAAGACAAACTCACAGTCTGAGCTGCTCGGAAATTATACATGTATTACATAAAACCAAAATTTACTAGATTGCAGAGATACGGCTTCTAGTTGGCACAGAATTATACTTATAATTGCAGATGTCGAATTTAAGTATACCTTCAGTAGTGGGATAAAAAAGGAAACTATTGGTATGAATTAATGATGAGGCTGCGTTCCCGTTAGAAACTGAGATGGCCTGCACACGGTGATAAAATTGAGAAAAATAGAATATGTAAAGAAGCGTGATGGGTCTGTTGTTCCGTTCGACGAAAAGAAGATCGAATATGCTGTATATAGAGCATTTAAGGAAGTCGGACGTAAGGATGTTGAAGCCACACGTGAAGTTGTAGAACGTGTAGTTGAAGTATTAGAAGAAATCTATGCGGGTGAGACTCCTCACGTAGAACAGATTCAAGACGTAGTTGAACGCGTGCTCATGGAGTTAGGACATTCAAATGTTGCAAAGGCATACATTTTGTATCGCAAACAAAGAGCGGACACACGAGACTTTCGCACCCTTCTAAGCTCAGTCGAAATTATTGATAGTTATATTAATAAGACAGACTGGCGAGTCAAAGAGAATTCAAACATGAGTTTTTCATTACAGGGCTTAAATAATCATCTTTCATCAACCGTAGTGTCTAACTATTGGCTCAGAAAGATTTATCCATCACATATTGCAAAGGCTCATGCTTCCGGAGATCTGCACATCCACGATTTGGGTGTTTTGGGTGCCTATTGTGTCGGCTGGGATCTTGAAGACTTGCTGCTAAGAGGATTTACGGGAGTTCCTGGAAAGATATCCTCCAAACCTGCAAAGCATTTGAGAGTGGCTATGGGGCACATATTTAATTTCTTCTACACTTTGCAGGGCGAAGCTGCGGGTGCTCAAGCATTTTCGAACTTTGATACACTTCTCGCTCCATTCATCTACTATGATGGCTTGGATTATAGACAGGTCAAACAAGCCATGCAAGAATTCATATTCAATCTAAATATTCCCACTCGAACTGGATTCCAGACTCCATTTACGAATCTTACCTTGGACCTGACAGTCCCGAATTATCTCAAAGACCGTCCTGTAATAATTGGCGGAAAACTCATGGACAAGACTTATGCGGAATTTGAAGAAGAAATGCGAATGATCAACACGGCGTTCGCTGAGGTTATGTCCGAAGGTGATGCAAAGGGTCGGGTTATGACCTTCCCAATTCCCACATATAACATAACCAAAGACTTTGATTGGGACGACGATAGCCTCAGACCAATTTTCGAAATGACTGCAAAGTACGGTATCCCCTACTGGAGTAATTTCATAAACAGTGATATGAAACCCGAAGATGCACGCTCAATGTGTTGCAGGCTTAGGCTAGACAACCGTGAGCTTAGAAAGCGTGGTGGTGGATTGTTTGGAGCCAACCCACTTACTGGCTCAATTGGTGTCGTTACTTTAAACATGCCCAGAATCGGATTCATATCTAAAGATGAAGACGAATTTCTTGAGCATGTTGCGGACCTAATGGACTTGGCAAAAGAAAGCCTTGTTATTAAAAGAAAGGTTGTCGAGCGATTTACTGAACAGGGCCTTTATCCATATTCACGATTCTATCTGCAGACTATTAAATCGACTTATGGTCAGTATTGGAAGAATCACTTCTCAACCATTGGTCTTGTCGGAATGAACGAGGCAATGTTAAATCTATTTGGTGTAACTATAGTCGAACCTGAGGGTCGCAAGTTCGCATTGAGGGTAATGGACTTTATGAGGGATCGCCTTGGCGAATATCAGGAGGAGACTGGAGATATCTTCAATCTGGAGGCAACTCCTGCGGAGGGTGTCTCATACAGGCTGGCTAGAATCGACAAGCGTCAATATCCTGATATAATCGTTGCAAATGAGGAGGCATTCCGAACTCGTGGAGCGGCTCCGTATTATACCAACTCAACTCAATTGCCAGTTGATTATACTGCAGATCTCTTTGAAATGCTTGAGCTTCAGGACGAATTCCAAGTTAAATATACTGGAGGAACTGTAGCTCATATCTTCCTTGGAGAGCGTATCTATAGTTGGAGGGCAACACGAAAACTAGTCCGAAAGGTGGCTGAGAACTTCCGATTACCCTACTTTACTATTACTCCAACATTCAGCATCTGTCCAATTCACGGATATATTCCCGGCGAGCACGAATTCTGTCCAATTTGTGATGAGGAAGCCGAACTTAGAGCAGCACAGCAACAATCATCATCTGAATCAACATCCGCAATTACTCTAAACTTGAAATTATGAGGTGAAATAAAAAATGTCTACAATCAAAATAGGAAAAGTGGCAGAGGAAATTGTTCCTCCCGAACCACGCAAGAAAGAAATCCATAGAACTCGCTGTGAAGTGTATTCCAGAGTAGTAGGATACCTAAGACCAGTGGATCAATGGAATAAGGGGAAGCAACAAGAATTTTATCAGCGAAAGACTTTCGAACAGTCTGAAATTGAGGAGAACTAAGCTTCCCTTATTTTTTTATCACTTTTTATTGTTTTTTGATCTTTTTTATTTCTGTTAATCGAAAGCTTTTTCATATTGTATTTACTTTTATTTATGATAATACTCTGCGCCTTAGAAGGTTTTAGGGGAACAGAGAATATATTTCTCTTAAGGCTTATCAGGTCTGTTATCAATCCCCTTTCATAGTTCGGAAATACTTTATGCAAAATATTCATATTTGGCTTCACCATAATAATGCCGTATATCTAATACATAATTTCCACCCCACTCTCCGGAATCCATCACCTCCTAAAGGGCAGTGCTTTATTAGCGACAACTAATGATAAAAGAAGAATTATGATGAAAATGTCTGAGCGATTATCCTTCGTTACAACTCCTCCTCCAATTGCAGAACTTATGGTTCGCCTTACAACATTAGAACAACCTGATGCTAAAATACTAGATTCTGGCTGTGGTCGTGGAGTTTTTATCAAAGAACTACTGAATCGTGGCTTTACATCATGCGTCGGAATTGAACTTGATAAAACCTTGTCTGATGAATGCAAAAAGGCATTTTCAAGCGTGGAAATCATTAATACTGACTTTCTAAGTTATACTCCCGATTGTAAATTTGATCTCATAATTGGAAATCCCCCATATGCGCATTTTCGCAATCTTCCACAAGATATTCAAAATGAAGTACGATATATCACCAAAACAAGCAAAAGCGATATTTACTACGCCTTTATTTTGAAATCTCTTGAATTATTAAATGATAATGGTGAACTCATTTATATTGTTCCATATCATTTCTTTTATAATACCCATGCAAAATATGTCCGAAAAAAATTACTTGAGTCCGGAAAATTCGAAATCATAATAGACCTTGATGAACTTCGAATATTTAAAGGTGAAAACCCCGAAACTATAATTTTCAGATATCGCAAAGGGACATTTGATCTGAAAAATGAAAAAATCGAAGTGTTGAACATAAAATTACGGAATATTCAACTCGATAGATTGAAAAATGCTGCTGTTGAGTCGCTACAGAATAAATGTGATAATGATATATTCTCATATACACAAAAGCCACACTTCCTATCACATGAAATTTGGACGACATATCCGTCCGCTATTTCTTTCCACTCTTCAATTAGATTGAAAGATATCGCTCGTGTCGGTGTCGGACTTGTTTCCGGCTTTGATAAAGCGTTTCTAATTACAGACGAGGAAGTCAAGAAGTTAACAGAAAGCGAAAAATCGTTAGTGTGGAATTTCATAAAGTCTAAAAATTGCATAAGATATAAAACTGACGGATTCTCAAAATATATTGTTATCGACAAATCTATTCGAACTGAAGAAGAATTACAAAAATGTTATCCGAATATTTACTCTAAACTTGTAAAATTCAAAGATAAAATGAAAACTCGCTATCTTCCAAATGATACTAAATGGTTTCAATGGCAGGCGTTGCGGAATTTTAAATTTTTAAAGAATAATATCAATAGAAAACGAATTTATGTCCCAGCTCTGGATCGTCATGAATATAATCGTTTCAGCTTGGGCCCTGAAGGATTACTGCCCTCTGGAGACGTTCTGTTTATTCAACCAAATCATGATGATGACCTTTATTTCCTATTGGGTTTTCTAAATACAAAAATCTTCAGAAAATACTATTTTATCAAAGGTGGTCGTAGAGGAAAACGAATTAGCTTTACACAAAGATTACTTGAGCATATTGAAATTCCTGAAATCTCTCCTGAATTGAAAAATAAAATCATATCTATCGTGAAAAAGATCTTAACTTCAATTGATAGCACCTCCATGGAATTGGAAAATCAGATTGAAGAACTAATAAGACAATTAATAGTCGAAAAATAGATCCTTATTACTACAAATTAATTTTCGCAGATTCGTAGATTAAATTTTTTTGTAAGTTTTAAAATAATTCGTATTCAAATTTTGTTAAATGCTTATGATATGAAATTTATATTCTCAAAAATTTTTTTCATTATTTCAGATATCTCATTAATAAAATAAGGTTATGTGCAAAAATCGAAAATTGGATAATATTCATTTTTTAGATTTATAAATCAATTTAATCGCTCAATTTTAACTATAACCTTAATATATTTCAGATATATAATTTTAATTGTTATAGCGCCAAGTTCTATGTGATATATCGGATACAAACAAAGTTCATGCAAAAAAACGCTTTATTAATTGCAAATTGGTTTATTAGTGGTCTGCAAAAATGTAAAAAAATGTGCTGAAAACTTTTAAAAAATAAATTAACGATTTATTTAATTTTTATAAATGCGCTGTAAATAAATTTTATAAATTAATATTTTGTTTTTATAATTGACCTTCGTGTGGAGGAGATTTCTATTGAAGAATACGCACGTGAGTCTATTTCTGCTCGTACTACTCTTGGGTAGTATGGCATCTACAATTTCAGTACAGGGGCTCATTTTCGAGCCGACCACTGAAACACATTCGACAATTATATTTGCCGAGAAGAATGATGCTGTTGCATCAAAATCAGTTGATTTGTTTGATCAACTATTTGACAGCTATGTCGACTACTCGGTATACTACATAAGCGACTATACAGAGATGATTGATTCATCTTTGTGGTCTTCGAGTGCCTCAACATTCATTTATGTCTTCCATGGTGATAAATCCGGTTTAGTTATCGGAAGTAATCATGTCTCATGGAAGCGGATAGCCCTAGATGTTCAGAACACTCATGTTAAGACACATTTGTTTGTATCGTGTTATTCCAACACTATTAAGAAATACATTGGTAATTCCTACTATGATGTTCGTGGCTTTGATAAAGCCATTGACTACTTTCCTGCAACAGTGATTACAGCTATTGAGTATGGCGAAATTCATACGCCACAGAACAAGAAGGACAATCCATTATTGGTACATATTTCCGAATTCATTAATGATGAAGACAATTATGTATCAATAATTGGGCGTACCATTAATCCTATTGAGACTATGGAAGCATTGCATTGGAAGAACCCATATTATAAGAAATTCCAAGAATTCATAAACAATACATTACACAATCTTGGTCTAGATGACCCCAACGGTCCAATTAATACAATTATTCGTTTGTTCTATCAGATATTTACTTCTGAAGATCCACCTGAAGTCATAATTACAGAACAAGACGTTGAGAACATTATCATCAAAGCAATAAACAAGTTCCTACACTTTGAGTTTTCTAAGGGTCCAATAAAAATTGAGTTTGCAGCATCCGTAAAGGAGCAGGTCTTCTCCGAGGATGTATTAGATGCAGATGTGTATTCAAAGGTCCTTCAAATTTTCACTAAGATAACATTAAGATTGGAGAAAGAAGTTGTAGTTTACGGAGTTCCTATAACATCCTATGTGGATATCAGTGGATTTTTCTACTTTGATATTCTATTAGAGTACTACGCAAGTGACCATAACAATCCTGGAGCAACTATAAATAGTTCTTACAATGGCAAGTTATATCGTTCTACAACTGGAAACCCAGATGATACAATTTACAAGCTTATTGGATACTCTAAGATTCCAAGTCAATACGGTGAGCGAACCCTTGAAGTATGGTTCACATCAAGGTGTCCTATAATAGGATTTACGCGATTTTACGGTGGAATCATCATTACTCCCGGAAGTGCTATTGTTGTTGACTTCGCAAAGTATACAGCAAACGAGAATGATACTGGTCTCGTTAAGAAACTGAAAAGTATGCTACCAAAGCTCACAATAGGTCCAGATAAGGTTGCTACAATATGGGTTGTAGCCACAGAAACAGACGATGGTATCGATCTTTTGTTCAGTGCAACGAAATATGGATTGCCCAATGGTCAGGGTAATTTCGTATTAAACTTAGAGTTCGAAACACCTGTATTAAAGGTAACTCTTGATGTCCAATTCAAGATGAGCTTTACATTAGATGGTCACATTAAGATCAGGTCGAATGAGACAATATTCGAGAAATTCGTCATTTATTGGCCAGTTCTTGAAGCTAGGTTCAAAATCAGTGGTGAAATTGGTCTTGGACCTATCAAGAAAGAATTTGACTTCTCTCTCATAGACCGCATGGGTGGAAATGCTATTTTCCTTCCGTTTGGAACGAAAACTTCACCTTCAACGTATATCGCTAACGTACTATGGGAAGCCCAGCTGAACTGGAAAGTTCCTTGGGGTATGAAATTTGTTGAAGGTGGCTTTCATGAAATAGCAGGAGCTGAAATAACTGAAGGTTCAGCTTTTGATCATACGCCACCATTTGTAACTTTCATTACTCCCAACTCTCAATTAGATCAAAGTATAAACTACGGCTCTTCTGGCTCTATATCATTCACTATATATCAACAGATTATTCAGAATGGAGCGAAAATACTTAAGAAAATCGGAAACCTAATCGGATGCGACTTACTCGGTGATTTTGGTTCAATTCCACTTATAATTCATATCAATAAGACTCTACCACTCTCTGGAGATAATGCTACATTAGAGATTTATACCTTTGATGAGCATCCCGTAATCAATGGCAATAAGATCACTAACAACAAAGTTTCTTCTGTGTATTTATACATTGATGATCCTGAAGCAGGACACACTCGATTTGAAACTGTATCTGTACAGGCTACACTATCTCAATCAAATCCTGAATATTCGTACACGTTATCTAAGACTGGCGTATATATGGTACGACCTAAAGTTAGGATACATAATCCTAATGTATCTGGCTTTGCATTAGCATTCATGAGTTCATCTGGCAGCGTTCGTCAGGTAGGCTATGGCAATGATATAGAAATTTGGGGCCCATGGTATTCAGGAAATACAATTCATCTCGCTCGTGGTGAAATAATCCCTGGTTCCTTCGAATACTACATTGTAAACGGCGAATTAGTCCTAGATCCACACTATATTCCACGTCATGTAATTGCACCTTCAACTAAGAAAGGCGTTTCAATTACCGTGGAAATTGTAGGTATTCAGTATAAAGCGGGTCATGTCTGGAGATCCACATCTAGTTCAAGCAATGATAATGGTTTCATAGAACTTGTAAGTTCTCAAGTTGATGCAGCTGGAGTTGGAGAGGTTTCAGGCAAACGCGGATGGAAGGGAATCTGGAAAGTGCATATGGATTTATATCGCCGTATGGATCAATATAATCTGAAAGAAGGCTGGCACATGTTCTATGCTGTTGCGATCGATAATGCCGGTCTTGTTTCTAAGGCATCCAAGCTATACTACGTTGAAAAGCCATGTGATTGGGAAGCACCAATAATTAGTGCCAATCATCCTCTAAGTGTGAATCCACCAAGCGAGAGTTCTGCAATTCCTGTAGGTGAGCGTGATTTTGATTTTACATTTGAAGATCGCAAACTTACATTAGAATACAATAATCTTCCATATGGTTCCGGAACACATAGATACACTGTATTCAGTGGTGTAGATATCAATTATCCATCGCAGCTTGATATCTATGTCAATGAGTCTAGTAAGGTACTTCGTACTGTTAGTTCAGGTACAGATAATGGATTCCGACTTTGGTTCACTCCACGACACAGCTATAATACCGATGATGGACACCGACCTAGATATACAGACAGAGTTGAATTCAACTTTGTTGCTAAGCCCTCAGATAATTTCTGGTATCTATTCATACGTATCGATACAACACACTATCATATGTATCTAACGTATCACCCCGGAAACTTCCAGCCATATTACGTAAGCAGCGGATATCTGCATCTGCCATTGAATTTGAAGAAGGACGATTGGAATAATGTGAAGCTCGATCTGCTTCATGATTTGCATACCAAGTTCCCATTTGAACGAATACTAACAGTAGATGCATTCTTAGCCAGAGGAAACTGGATGTTTGATGATATCAGTATTGATAACATTGTATATTTTGACTTTGAAAGACATTACGGATATGGATATGAAATCTATGATACATATCCCTCAGGAGCTCAGATATCTGTGATATATGCACAGAAAACATACAAGGCAGCTACCGTATCGGGTTCAGTTGTTTCTCATACGAGTACAGAATTTAAGGGTAAATTGCTATACTCTAAGATAGTACGTAGATATCACGTAAATCTATATGACATTCTTGGGCTCAAGATTTACACAGTGCTTCGCTTCATTCTGAAGAGTGCTGATAACGAAGGAAATACTATGACTTATGCATTTTGGCTTGCCGTGTATAAGCCAATACCTGCAACGATTGGAGTTTCCAGTCCTGGAAGCTCAGTCGATGGAAATACCAATGTAAATCTTAAGATACACGCAGTTGATCCTAATGGTATCTCATCAGTTAAAGCTGTAATTATGAAAGGCTCAAGCATCATCAATACAGTCTCGATGTCCTATAGCAATGGATATTACACTGCAAACTGGATGCCACCCAGAGAAGGAACCTATAGGATTGTGTTCAAGGTTTATGATATCTTTGGATGCATGACACAGAAGACAGTAACTCTTAGCGTTGGCGATTTCGCAGGCACACTAACAATAAGCTTAGCTAGTTATCTATCAAGCACCAAGAAACTTTATGTGAAGGCATATGCATCAGATCCAGATGGAATCGCATATATTAAGGTCTATATCGATAACAAATATTACGGCACGCTCACTAAAAGCAGTAATTACTGGTATGGCTATTTTGGCATTTCTTCGTTAGCTTACGGTACACATACACTTAAACTCGTTATGTATGATTCAGAAGGCGATACTACATATGCAACTAAGACGTTCAGGAAGGTACCTCCGGGTCCAGGTCCTGGTCCAGGTCCCAAGATAGGAATGGATTAATTTCCACTAATCCTTTTTTTATTTTTTTATTAATTAAAAAGACTGAAAATAGCCTATATGTTCAACTTTTTAATTATTTTCATGAGATGTTGTATTTCGTACATACTCCACTTCGAACCAATTTTTTCGTTGATATAATCCATCTGTTTTTTCGTAATGCCTATCAAGTGATACCTTGCTTCTTCTGCAAGTTCAGAATCGCTATCCATAATAAATTTCAATACATCACTATACCATGATGCCCAATAATATGATTCATAATCTTGAATTGTCAGTGTTTCGCTTTCTTCAAACAATTTTAGGATAAATTTTCTCATTTCTTCTTCGTTTTGGGTTGCGATCCATCTGGGCCATCTTCTAACGGTCTTATCAGATGAGCCAGTATATATGAATTTATCATCTCCAGTAATAGCATTTATTGAACAGCAATGACCATCGAATATGCCTATCGGTTCCCATGTTGATTTTTTCCATATGACAAAATTTCCATTTATGCTGCCAGTATATAAGTAATCTTCATCTGCGTATATTGATTCTATGTTTGAAACGTATCCTTCTAATGTTGTTATAGTTTTGCGGGACTCCTTATCCAAGACATATATGGACTTTTCTGAGGATAAGTACAAGTATTTTTCATCTATTCCAAATGTTTCTATATCTTCTTCAAAATAGGTAATTGGTTCCCATGTTTCTTTACTTGTGATTACCAGAACTCCATCTGTCGAACATGAATATACATATTTGTCATCTACGGCTAATGCAATAATCCACAATCTATGGTTTTTCAGAGTTGCGATACATTTCCATGTTTCTCTATCCCAGACCTTAACTGTATTATCCCTGGACCCAGAATATAAATATCGTCCATCAGTTGTTAATGTAGTTACAGATTCTCTATGGTCCATTAGAGTCTTGATATGTTTCCATGATCCTTTTTCATAAACACGAATTGTTTCATCATCTGAACCGGTGTAGATGTATTTGTCATCCACAGCTGCCGCAAGTACGTTTCCTTCATGTCCATTCAGAATTTCTACAATCTCGAATTCTTTATTGAATATTTTCAGAAAGTCATATTCCCCACCTGCATATACATATTTATCATCAATAGCCAAAGTATTAATCGTTAGTGGTAGTTCTTTCCTGGGATCAATTAATGAAAACGTGTTTCTGTCCAAAATGAAGACTCTCTCTCCTTTAGTACCCATATAAATGAATTCATCATCAATGGCGACGCTAGTGATTACATCTGGAGATTTTAGAAAAATCGAATGTAATTTCCATGTATTTTTCTCCCATCTAATGGCTTGCATGTCATATGACACGCTTATTATATAATTATCACACAGTACAATATCTGAAACAAATGATGTATGTTTTTTCATAATTGCAATATTTTCCCATGAGTTCTTCTTCCATACCTTGATATCATTTTCCCATGATGCGGAATACAAATATTCTTCATCATGGGTGAGAGCTGAAACGGACCATGAATGTGCTTCTATTTCGGTGATCTGTTTCCATGAATTCTTCTCCCATATTCTAATCTTGCCATCTCTATTTCCACAATATACAAATTGGTCATCAATGTCTAATGATGTATTTTCGTTTAAATTGAACTCAAGTATTGAAACTTGCTCGCGGTTTTCTTTTGAATAGATTATTACTCCTTTTTGAGATAAGACATACAGAAATTTATCATCAACAGATATTCTTTTGCCGAAATCAGTATCTCCCTTCATTTTGGCTACAAATTCCCATGATTCCTTTTGAAATATATCTATTTCATAATCAGAATTTCCTATGTAGATATATTTATCATCAAATGCTATGTCTGTGATATCATTTTCAAATCCTGAAATTGTCCCCACGTGTATCCATGTACCACGTTTCCAGATCCCCACCATATCATTCAATTGACCGGTATATACATATTTGTCATCTACGGCAACTACATTTATTTCTGATTTCCAAGAGGGATTTGTTAATAATATTGGTGGTTCAGTTTTTGATACTAATCGCGCAAAATTCGTCAAGTATTCTCTTTGAAACAAGATATTTTGTTTTGGCATAAAAAACCCTCATGAATTTTGAATAAATATAAATTTGTTTGATTTAATATATATGATTTTTCTTAAAAATAGAAAAGAGGGTAGGATTTTAGAATCCAAAGCATGACATCTTAAGTTCGGGTTCATTTGAAAAGAGTACGTTTATTTTTTGACATAGATACCTTCGGATTTTCAGTTCGCCGATGGCACTCCAGTAATATAATTGCGATTCTGTTATATCTCTCATATGCGGATATATTTTCTCCTGGAGGTCTTGAGAGAGCTTCGGATATGTATCAAATATGATCTTTAATATATCCAATGTTTTGTCGAAGAACCCTTTGTATTTCTTGAGTTTTTTCGCTTCTTTTTCGTCTTTTATGAGCCAGTCTGTAAGTCCAGCGCGTTCTCTGAAGTATTTCGTAAGCCTATCAAGATTCTCGCCCATCGTCACATAGATTTCTTGTTCTTCCTTTGTCTTAGGGGTAACTTTTGTAGATTTTAGAATATATGAAGTGATATCGAGTACGAGTTTTGTCAAGTCCTCTGGGCTCTTTGTCTTGATGGGTGGTTCTTCATCTTTAGATTTTGGAACAATAAATGGAATAATGAGACCAGGTCCTGCTGGAACAGAAGCGAGGATTTTTGCTGATTGTTTCATGATTTTCTCGCCGTTTTTCTTCATGTATTTTGTAAGAGCACGTAGGACCTCTGCATAAACTCTAGCTGTTGTAGCATTTATCTCGACTGCTTCCACTTTCTCGAAGAAACTATTTAGCAATGAGGCTCGGTATTTTTCATTTAGATTGTTCATGATACTTTCTAAGAATGCAACAACAGCGTCTGCATTATTTGTGCTGAACCAGAATTTTATTTGCTCCTCAATAATTTCTGACGTATCATAATATTCATTTGAAATAGAAATTGCGAGGAACGCTCCAACTGCAGTTGAAACTCTTACGTAGATTTCATCCGAGGGATCCTTTGATTTCAACACATGATTAATAATATTTGGAAGTATGTTCGAAAACTTGATAATATATTGAATGAGGTTCTTTTGTTGTTCTATTGGAAGACTTCTAATGTCCTTAATTAGACTGTCTAAGCTTGAAAGATCTGTTATGAATTCCTCTGGATCTTCTACGACATTGCTGATATATTTCGAAGTTATCAAAGTTATGAGTGCATCTCTATGGTTTACATCTACTGCTATTGGGATGTACCTTATGAAGTCTTCACTGGTCATTTTTTGAATTAATTCTGGATATTCTAAGATGGTGTCGTATAGACTTGTAATAGTATTTTTGTCTCCTAAAGAAATAACAAATTCCATAGTATATTTCCAGCACACCAAGGCATTTTCGTATTCCGAGATTTCGTAGAGCTTTTTAATAATCTCAATAGTAGTTTCTCCGAACAGATTCAATTTTTGCGAAATATCAATTAATACTCTTGCGAAATCTGTTTGAGTTAATTTTAGCGTTGTTTCTTTACAATGTGAGATCTTTTCAAATAATTTCATAGACATATTTAATAATTCTTTGAACATTCCCGCGTTTAAAGCATTATCTTCACGAATAAGAATAGTATCATAGATAGATTTTAAGTCGTTTTCAAATTTGATATAATCCTCACAATCCACTCGAGTAAAATTGTTTATAATTTCATTAACATTCTGAATATATTCCGTATAGGCTTCTGGAATGATTGAGAGTCCTATCTTTTGTGTTATTGGTAACGCGTATACCATATTATTTGAATCAATTGCATTCTTTTGTAAGGCAATACTTATGATTGTAGCCTCTGAGACATTCGCAGCAAAAACACGATCTATAAACATAAGTAATGTATTTATTGGAACTCTAAGCAGGATTTTTAGATACTCTCTTGCAAAATCTTTGAATGCATCCTGAATCTTTGAGAATACAATATCAAGAATTTTTAGCGCATCATCAAATTCATTGTGGGTTATCAAGGAAAATAGAGTTGCTTCAATAATTGAATCTAAAATTTCTTTGTTGTTCTTGTACGCTTTAATCATTGTTTCGGCAGTTAATGTAATAAAACGGTTTGCATCAATGTCTCGGCTGCTTAATAATTCATTAAATAATTTAGCAACTATTTTATTATCACTTACAGATAGGGTAATGTTGTAATTTATTGTTTCAAAATAAAGGTCTGGATTCAGTATCTTTAGTATATTAAGTTCTTTCAGCATAATTGATAGAGCCAAATCTTTCTTACTTGGATAGATTCGATATACGATACTTTTGATAAGATCATGATATTTTACTAGCGTTTCAGCCGTTAGTTTTTCATATAAATCAATAAACTGAAATGCGTATTGTGATAGAACATTTGGACTTGAGATAATTGGAATCAATTCATTTGCGATTTCTATGTATGCGGTATACTCTTCAATTTTAGATAAACCGCTTAGTGCTATATTGAACAATGATATTGCACGGTCATCTAAATTGTTATTTTTGAGTTTTATTGCTTCATTGTGTGTCATTATTACTATTTCTTTAATATCATCAATATTATCCGAGTGTATATGTGGCAATAATTTTTCAAATCTGTATAGTATCTGATATCTGCATTCTTCGGATTTCTCATATAATTTGTAAATATATTTAAACAAGTTGAGGCCCTGTTCATTTATAAATTCGGGTGAAACTTTCTTTTCAAATTCAAATTTTGTATTAGTAATTTCTTTTGCTCTCTTAAATATGGTTCTTAGTTCCGTAATTTCATCTAAAATATTTAACAACTGTCTGAATGAACTGCTCTTGTGTATGTTATCTATCTCGATGTTTTCTGCATCTACGGAGAACTTTACGTATTTTTCGAATGCTTGTATGTGCTGTTCTATGATCGATACTTTACAACCAAAGATTCCAAAAGATATCTTCTCATTTACTGTCATTTGATCACTGAAATTATATGCTATAATCAAATCAAATGTCGGATCAAATAGTTCAAAGACTGGTTTATCTTCTTGTAATCTTTTGGCAGTCCATGAAACTATGATGTCTATTATTTTCATTGTGATATTGCGAACAACTGAATCGTCTATGTTTCCGTTTTTCAAATGTTTTGTAATGATTTCCGAAAAATGACCTAGATTCACTTCGAGTTGTACTTTCTTTTCAATAGATAACAAAGAGTTCATCAAAAACACTGTATCGTCCATAAGTAATTTTGGAATTGAAAGATAATTGGATGTTTCAAGTGTGTATCTTATAATATCTTCTTGGTTCAATATTTGAAGCATCATTTGGTTTAATTTAACAACAATTGATTCGTCGCTGCTTTTGAAGGTATTAATAACAAATAATGCAATATCCAATATAGGTTTTGAAAGTCCAAATGATTTATCAGATATATACTCTTCATATATGGTTGAAAACAACCCAAGACTTGCCTTTGCATTTATAGGTACCAAGACTTCTAATTTCGGTATTATCTCCTCTGTTATGTATTTTGTCACATTTTCGTTTGTTCCTTCCTGAGCTGCAACAGTTTTGAGATTTGAGATATGTTTTCGCAACACATCGGATAGTGTGTTTGCTACATTTTGAATCTTCAAATCCTCATTCTTCTGAGCATCCTCAAAATATTTCCATGCTCTATTTATCAGATCTATAATACGGCTTGAATCCAGATAGATTGATTTAAATCCCTTTAATCGACTAATTGCTTCATCTGGAGAATTTGCAGCCTTTAATGTATTAATGCCCCTTATGTAATCAACATAATTATCTGGGATATTCTTTAATATTTTATAACTTGCTGTACGTGCTCGTATTATTCCATTTATATCGTACATGAATTTAACAGCATCATCCATATTTCGTTCTAATAGAGCTGCCAAAAACTTTCCATATTTTGTTTTTGCTCCTGATGGTGCCTTAATCGAAAAATCGTCTAATGTAATCGTCTTTAATCCTTTTGCAAGTTCTATATCGAAATTAACAAATGTTTCTTTTGAGGTGTATAAGTATTTGAAATAATTCTTTATTGGTTTATTTGCGTATGAGATAAACGCAAAATTATTTCGTTCGGATATGGGCATTAAATGACAAATTGCTTTGAATAGTGTGTTTGCTGGAGCCTTTTCTTTTCCAATTATATATTCTGGATCTTTAGATTTCATTGCGTGCTCCATTAAAAATATAATTGTATCTTTTCCTCCAGGATACTTAAACGCAGCCTCTAAATCCTCATTCGGTATTTTTTCTTTTAAGTCTGAAATTTCTAAAGATACATCATTCGAGTTAATTTTTTCTCCAACGGAATCAATTAATATATACGGATTAAAATCAAATTTTTTATATGTTTCATAATTCAAAACAACATATCTCACACGTATGCGTTCTTCACTCAAGTTTGCGTATATAACAATATATCTATCTGAAATATTTAACATGCCTACTATTTTGTCACTCACACTTTCCGGCTGCAATGTTGATTGAATTATCTTATTTACCTGCTGAATTAATTCTTCATTTACATCTTCTGATTTATTTGTAACCTTTAGATTGGATCCTTCAATTTCTATTATAACTGAACTTAGAGGTTCCATAAAAATCCCTCCATATACAATATATTTGGATTATATCTAATATAGAGATTACGGTGATGTTTATAAAATCCATAATACTTTATGGGGGTAAATACGAATTATTCAAAGGATATTTCTTTGTTTTTGCGATTTTTTAAAAACTATATATCTTAGATATTATTTATAATAAAAGAATAAAAAAGTCCATATATGTCTTGGATAAGGGTTTGCATGGAGCGTTGTGTTATGTCAATGAGAGTGCATCTTTTAATCCCTCTTTGGGATACTGAAATACAAAGAACCGTTTTCTATCAAGATTCGCGTAGATTTTCTCGCCAATATCGTGTAATTTCTCTGTTTTTCCCGGTTCAAGAACTTCAAGGATTCGTCCTGAATTGAGTTCAAGTTCATAATAGACGGTATCTCCTAAGAATTTCGCTTCTGTGATGGTTCCACTTACTGCGTTGTCGATTTTCTTTTCTGAAAGATAAATATACTCTGGTCGAATTCCCAGGAGTAGCTTTCCCCTTGGAATATCCTGTTCGTAGTCTATAGCGATTTTCTCGCCTTCAATATCAAAAATGATTTCGCCGTCGTGTTTTTCTAATGGTTCTCCTTCGAAAAATTCCGTATCGCCCATGAAATACGCCACAAAGGGTGTTTTTGGTTTGTTATATACTTCCATGGGTGTTCCAATTTGCAAAATTCTTCCCCGTCTCATGACTGCAACTCTATCTGCAATGATCAATGCCTCTTGTGTACTATTTGTGAGATGTAGTGCCGTCAATTTCATAGTTTTTGAAAGTCGTTTAAGTTCTTTTCGTAATGATTGGCGAATTCTAGCATCGAGAGCTCTAAGTGGCTGGTCAAGTAACAATATTTGAGCTCCTGCCATTAATGTTCGTGCTAATGCGGTTCTCTGCTGCATTCCCCCTGAAAGATGACGTGGATATGCATCCGCTCGATCATCTAGTAATACCATACGTAATATATCCATTGCTGCGAATTTCGCTTCTTCGTTTAATTTATCCTTCACATATGGTGAATAAAGTACATTTTCTAGGACTGTCATATGTGGAAAAAGTGCATATTCCTCAAATAGTAATCCTACATTTCGGTCTTCGGGTGGTATATCTGTAACATCTTCATCATCAAAATAAATATGTCCTGCATCTGGAGTGATCAAGCCTGCAATCATTTTTAATGTTGTAGTTTTTCCTGCACCTGTCGGACCTGCAATTACAACATATTCACCATCATTCACTGTTAATGATACATCATCAACAACTGCCACTTTATTATATTTCTTAGTTAGGTGTTCAAGTCTTAAAGTAACCATGTTGCATCACTCCAGAGCGAGTTCCTCATTCAAGTTTTCGGGATATTTAAACACTCGAATATCTTCACGCTTGACGATGAATTTCGCTTTGTCTCCAATCTTATAATCAGGGTCTATTAGAATAGGTGTTTTGGATTCAATTATGTCTCTCGATTCTAATACGAGCTCATACATTCTAAACCTGCCCGAAAATACGCTATCTCTGATAATCCCTTCAAATACGTTATCGCCTTCCTCATAAAATTGTTCAGGTAGTAGATGTTCATGTCGGAAAGACAATAATGCACGTTCTCCAGAAACCAAATGTCGATTTGTCCTTCCATAGATATCGCCAAGAGCCGGAATATTAATTCTTGCACATGGATCATTACATTCCATAACTGTACCACTCAAGAAATTCGTTTCACCAAGAAAGTTTGCAACGAAGGGTCGTTTCGGCTTCTTATACACCTCGATAGGCTCACCTACCTGTTGTATTCGCCCTTTTCTTACAAGAATAATCTTGTCTGCAACCTCCATTGCTTCCTCTTGATTATGCGTAATATGAACACAGGTAAGACCAAGCTGCTTTACGATGTGTCTGATCTCTCTTCTGAATTCAATCTGAATTTTCTCGTCTAATGCACCTAAAGGTTCGTCAAGTAACAATATTTGAGAACGAGTTGCGAGAGCACGTGCGATACCGACTCTTTGTAATTCCGGAGCACTTAACTCATCAGGCATGAATTCCGCTTTTTCTTCGAGATGTACGAGTTCTAAAGCCCATTCCACTCGTTTTTCTACTTCATCTTCGTGTAAGTGTTGCAGTCTGGGACCAAAAGCTACATTATCATAAACATCCATGTGTGGAAAAATTGCAAAATTTTGAAATACCATCGAAATGCCACGGTCTTCGGGAGGAACCTTTTCTGACGGAACACCTCTTATCAAAATCTCGCCTTTTGTAGGTTCTATGAGTCCTGCAATTAGCTTCAATAACGTTGTTTTTCCGCAGCCACTCGGTCCAAGAATGCAGGCATATTCTCCCTCCTCGATTCTAAAGCTTGCATTATCCACGGCGAGGACTCTTTTATCGTAGATCTTTGTAACGTTTTTCAGCTCGATACTCATTTTACTTCCTCCCTATCGATGATTGAGTATGTCTCAAGATTATTAGTAATACCAGCGACATTCCAATAAGAACTACACTGGCGAAAGCTGCAGCTCCGAGTGCCATAGATTCCACCCAATCCACTATAAGAACGGGAACGGTTTTTGTAAGTCCCATAACAACAATTGTAGCTCCGGTTTCGCCCAGACTTCTCATAAAAGCCATAATTCCCGATGCTAAAATGCCTTGATTGATCATTGGAAGCGCAATTTTTCTATAGGCCGTTAATTTGGGGGCTCCTAGAATACGAGCCGCGCCTTCAAAATCTTTTGGTAAGTTCTCAATAACTGCCATAAGTGGACGGATCATGTATGGGAATGTAAAAGCAATATGTACCATGACAATCAGCCAGAATCCCGGGCGAAATATGTTAAGTCCATTTGGACCCCAGAATAGAAATAATGAAAATCCAAGTGCCGCTGTTGGAACTGAAAGTGGAACATCTACAAGTGCATCGAGAATACTCTTGATTTTCTTGTTTTTACTTCTGACAAGATAGAATGCAAATGGAAGTCCCATAACAAGGTCTACCACAGTAGTAATACCAGCAATCTCTACAGAATTCATTACTGCAACTATCAAGTATAAGAACTTTCTATCTGGTGAAAGAAAAACCTGATAAAATACACCCAGTGTAGGGTCTCCAGTCCATGGGCTTCCTCCCCACCATGTAACTACATATACAAGCGTGAATGTTGCAGGGATTAATACCAATAATAAGAATGCAGTGGTTGAAATACCATCACGAGCATATCTAACAATACGCGAGCTTAGGAGGCGTTCTCCGCTTGGCCAGACTTTTTTAATTGGGAATCCGAGTCTTTTGGCACCAACCTTCATTAATGTTGTGAGCGTGACACCAACTGCAACCAAAATCAAGCTTAACAATGCTGTGGGGGGTATAAGCAGCATCTGTCGCCATGAAATTACAAGAATTGGTGCAGTTTCAAAGACACCAAACACGATTAATGTGGCTCCAGTTTCGCCTAAACTCCTTGTGAACGCCAAAATTGCACCTGCAATTAAACCGGGCTTCATTAGGGCTCCGGTAACTGTCCTAAACGAGGTAAACGAAGGAGCTCCTAATGTTCGGGCTGCTTCATCATAAATTGGATCAATGTCTGAAATAACAACCTTCAATGAACGTACTACGTATGTATATGAAAATGCTACATGAGCTAGAATAATTAAAATTGGGCCCATGCTAAAAATACCCGTTTCGAGACCGAGAAGTCCTCCGAGACCACTAGCTGAACCCCAGAAAAGATAAATCGAGAAACCGAGAGCACTTGTCGGAACTGCAAGCGGAAGATCTATCAACGCATCAACAATGTTCTTTCCGCGAAATTCATATCTAGACAGAAAATAAGCCATCGGGAGTCCGATAATAATGTCAATAATCATAACAATAAATGCGATTTCAAATGAACGAATTAATGCCACAGTCATTAAGTTCCAGCGAGTGTCCCCAATGATAGGATCCGCAAATACCCAGCGGTAGATCTCGTTTAAATTCAGAAAAACGCTTCCAAAAATCCATATTGTAGGAAGAAGAACTACAATCAAAAAGAACCCAATGGCTATTGATGTTCCCGTCTTACTCCATCGTTCCTTGCTGAACTCTCTCTCAATTTTTGCAATTATCCGTGAAAACAAGTCTGATATTGAATACACTTGTTGCACCTCATACTTGCATTATGCTTTGGTTGCCATCCATACGTCTGGAAGCCGCCATAATACTTCACCATTCGAGGGCGGAATTAATATATTCAGGTTTGGATCGAATTTTACGCCATTTGTTTCATTAAATATATCTGGGTCTGGAGTTATGCCTGCAATTGCTGGTCTAAACCCATGCTTACTTGCCAAAGACTGAGCCTCAGGGCTAAGAAGAAACTTTACGAACTCTCTTGCGGCTTCGGCTTCTTTTTGGCTTACCCATGGCGCATTCAAAATCGCAAATGGATGGTCACTTAAAACAACACCATCCTTTGGATATATGGCAACTAGGCTATCATTCCAACGAGCTTGTGGTTCTCCCGCAAGGTTTTTCTCAATTACGAGATTCTCATAAATGAATACAACAGTTAAACCTTCAGGTCCTTCCTCAATCATTTGACTGGATAAAAATCCTGTACTTTTCCCATAATATACAGCTTTTGATTCTAAAGTTGCAACCAAATCTTTTACTGTTGAATTTGCCAAGTCGTCCAAGGTAAGATTTTGGGCTGGTTTATGTGCAGCCGCGGCTACTTCCATCAACATGGCTGAAAAGCCTGAATTAGAAAGAAGAGGGTTAGTATGGGCATATTTCAATCCAGAATCTGGTTCTGCTGCTAATCTGTAAAGATCTGCAACAGAAGTGATATTGTGCTGCACAGCATAGCTTTTCCATGTGGCGATTACCACCGGCGAAACAACCGTTGAGTTCCAAGAAGTAACAATTTTAGTACCATATTCCTTCTCCCATAGCCAATTTAATAAAGGGATCCAAACAGAAGATGCAGGACTCCATATCACTGGTTGCATCTGACCTGTAAAAATCTGTATCATACTCTCTCGAGAACCCATTGGCGTGAATACAAGTCTGATTCCAATATCCGGATGATGTACTGCCCACCATTCCCTAAATAATGGAGCTACTTCTTCGATCCAACCTCGCTTTTCAGAACCATATGCCATAGTCAGTACAACTTCGCCTCCAACTTCAGCAGAGGCATATCCATAATAGTAGCCGATAATTATTCCCATAGACATACCCAGAAATAGAATAAGTGCAATCAATGTCCATGGTGTCTTTTTTCTTTTTGGCATACCTAAGACTCCTTCACATTCGAAACCAATTTGTCCTACGCATTCTTGAATTACATTCAGATATGAATTTTATGTATTGCTTTATAAAATAGTTGATTAAAACCTAAAATTAACTCTTAACTATTTTTTATGCTCTAATACCCCTATGATAAATAACATAACACTAGAAAATTTTTTAAAAATTAACCCTATCTTTAGTATATTTTGGGCGCTTCATTAACTAAAAATCAAATTATTAGTAACCTTAACAAATTCCATATGAATTTAATTTGTAATGCCATAAAACATATTTGAAAAATAAATTAAAATTAGAAAGACCGGAAATTGTTGGAGTCGTTGTATGCCCGGTCTTTCCTTTTCGTTTTCTGATATGTTCCCTGCATTATGGCAAGGATTGTGCTATCCGTAGATAGCCGTATCCCGCATATGCTGTTGTATCCCCGCATAGGAGTACAACCGTGTGCGAGTTCTTATTCAATGGATGTGGTTATGGTATTGGAGTGGAGAGGGGATCTATTCTTTCAATTCATGTGTTCCGTGTGAAGGGGTTTTTTAATTTTTCCATCTGTTGGGGGGAATATTGATCGGGGGCGAGAAGGGGAGCATTTAACTCCCAACTCTAGACATGCATGGCGAGAGAACGGGAGGCACGTCTGATTTATACTAATACTTTCGGTTGTTAGATATTTTTCTAAATGATAGTGTACTGTCTATCGTATAGGAAGCTTATAGTGAGGGATAACCGAAAGTATTCTGAACGCGTAATGTGATATGGTCTTTAGCAGCCGAATATGAAGATACCCGACAATCTTATTTAGGTGTATTCGAATATTTTCGCAACGCAGGACTTACGAATTTCAAAAGGAATCGGATAGTTGTTGGAATTCGACAAGAAGAATCAAGAGGCAAATTTCAAATGGTGTCTAGAAATGAATTGAAACAGAAAGGCTGGAAATTATGTGAATTTGGATGTTTGTATGAGAAAGAATGCAAAGAGGAAGCTCCGAATAGTGTTGTCTATGTGATAACAAATGTTTATAACGAGTCTGAAGCTGTGAAGAAGATCTACGATGTCATTATGAACCAGAGTTTAAGACCTGCAAAATGGATCTGGATAAATGATGGTTCGACAGATAATACTGGAGATGTCATACGTGAGCTAGCTAAGAATAGTCCGATAGAATTTGAAATAGTAGATATGCCTCGTAAGGAGAAGGGCGATTTAGACACTGTTGGATTTGGAATGCGTGAGGTTGTAAAGAGGCTAAAGGATCGAAATGAGCGGTTTGACTATGTATTGAAGGTTGATGTGGACACTGCATTTTGTGGAGAATATCTGAAAATTTTGGTTCGTGAGATGGAAAATGATACGACATTAGGAGCAGTTTCCGGTTTCATAATTGGGGAATCGAAGATACGAACTGAACCTGTTCCTGTAGGTTCCGGACGCCTTATGCGTGGTAATCTATTTCTCAGATTTAAGCCGGAGTTAATGCCTGACGTCGTTATTGATTCCTATGCAGTTGTAAAATTCCGAATCTGGGGCTATAAATCTAAAAGTTTGCCAATTCCTATTTATCAATCACGACCGACAACACAATTAACTTCTAAGGGGATAAGACGGCAGGGGCGTTTAATGTATTATCACAACTATCATCCGCTCTTGGTATTTCTTAGTGTGATTTACCGGATTATGCGCAGGCAGAATGGTGGTGATTTAATAAAGGGGTACCTTGAAGCGCGAAGGAAGAAATGGAAAATAAAAGATCCGGATGTGCGTTGGTATTTTGCACTTGGGCGTCTATTCGACATGAAATTATGGAAGTTTCGTTTAAAGCGAATCACTGGAAAGGTTAAACATACTTGGCAGGGATAGTGGTCTCTTTTTACAATTTTTTAGTTTGAATCAAACTACATTATGCATTGCTTGCGTCTAATTCTAATTAGACATTTTAATTATATTGTTTGAAACATAACTTATGGTTTACGATTTCAAAAGAATGTAATTATAGAATTTATCCTAACGATGATATGAACCTTTTTTGTGATTATAATTGAAAATTTTTGTTTTTTTGACATATCTTAAAAAAAGTAAGTGTTATATAGTAGTTTTATTTTCATTCAGATAGGCAACGAATGGGAGGTTTCTCCTTGGTCGATAAATCTGAATTCAGCAGAATAAGAGCCAGTGCAGAAATATTGAAAAGTGCGAAGAAAATAATATATAATCCGTCAATTTCGGAAATCTATAGTCTTGCTGAAAAGGGGATCAATACAATTATTACGGACGTCCGGATTCCAAAAGTGGCTGTTGAAAAGTTAGGGTTAGGCGCCGACCAGAATAAGGTCATCGTATCCTATTCCGGACAGGATGTGGGTCGTTCCGCGTGGGCACGCCGAGTGCTCCAGGATTTTGATCCAGATACGCAAGATAAGTTCGAACGAATAGTCCGCGAAGTCAATGCGAAGCTTCTTGCTCGTAAATTACTTTATACTGAGGTATATATTGGGAAAAGCGAATATTTCATGATTAAGGCATCATTGATTCTTCCAGTTGAATGGGCAAAGCTTGCTTTAGATTTTCAAGCGAACTTTATACCCGTGAATGAGCAAACAACGAGGCTATATGAGAAACGAAAGATCAAAGCTCCTGAAATCAAGATTGTAATCTTTCCTGAATGGGACCCAACTATGGTTAGAGGTCAAGATAACAAGCCAATTCTACCAGAGCTTCCACGTTTGACCATGCTGTTTGATAGAGAATATAATACGGCATATCTACTCGGTGCAAGATACTTTGGCGAACTAAAGAAAGCAGCTTTGACTCTGACATGG
The DNA here is from genome assembly GCA_964589775.1 of uncultured archaeon. GTDB lineage: Archaea > Asgardarchaeota > Thorarchaeia > Thorarchaeales > CAZPUN01 > CAZPUN01. Next base: position 9,211 of record CAZPUN010000007.1, on the reverse strand, counting down.
AAAACAATCGTTATGAATGGGCATGGAGCAGCCATCCACGGGTCATCTAAATATATGAAGGTAATGAAAGGAAACAAGTTAGAGCGTGTCGTGTTTATTACTATTGGGCTGTCGGGTACCGGAAAATCTACCATAGGGCTCTCTAGTCATGAAGGCTATATTGATCCTGAAAAAGGTGAATGTGTTAGAATTGCGAATGATGACGCTCTTGCCGTTCTTTTCGATTATCCCGTGACATTAGGGTTTGAGGAAGGCTGTTTCAATAAGACAGATAGCTATACACCAGATAATTACATGATTAATACAATGGTTACAGCTGAAAACGTACTTGTATATCAAGATGAAAATGGGAACCGTTTAATATTACATGAGGATACCTACTCTCCAAATGGTCGTTGCGTAACATATCGACAAGCGTTGAAAGGTGCCTCTGATGATGTCAATGTGCCATGGCCCAATTATATCACATTAATAATGCGTGATGAGACTCTGCCTCCAATGTCTCTCGTGGAAGATCCAATTCTTGCTGCAGCTCTATTCATGAGTCTGAGCACAAAGCCTTCCGGAGCTGAAAATATCCCACTTGAAGAGATGAAGAAACTAAAGATTGTGCCTGGTGCAAATCCGTTCATCATATATCCTCTGACTCTTGAAGCTAAGACCATTTCAAAAATGATTGAGGTTACGGGTGCAAAATGTCTTGTATTTAACACAGGAGATTTCTTCGTAAATACTGTAGATCGTATTGATATTCCGCCATCACTGACATTATCCTTCTATCCCAAAGTAGCCCGCGGAGAAATCGAGTGGGAAGAATATCGTCCAGGCCTTAAAATTCCAAAGTTTGACGAGGAATATGCGAAAAAATATGATCCTCGCAATGTTGAGGAAAAAATGGCATATCGTGAATTATTCAATGGACGTATTCAGACCCGAATTGATTTCCTGAAGAAAATTGGACTTGAACAGAAGTTTATTGATGCATTAGAAGCATTAAAGTTACCAGAGGAATTCTAACTTCTGGTAACTCCTTTTTTGCCTTGAGATTCTCTTTATTTAGTATCATCTCTATTTTTTATATTTCTACTGTTTCTATAATGGCGAATTCAATATGACCCAATCATCTTCATTGTATTCGTCCCAATTTGGTATGAGTGTATCCACTAGCTCTCTTGATTTTATCAAATCGTTTCTGGAGCTTATGCCTCGTGCTTGGTATTTACTGAAAACATCCTCTGTGATTACTTGAAAATACGAATACAATTTCGTTTTTAAGAACATTATATGTCTCATAATTGCGATATCTGTGTTTGAATTCTCTCGGACATCTGCATATCCAATAGCATCTCCTGCATGAAGTATGGTTCCAACAGATATATTATCAAAAGGATTGAGATGGAAAATTATTATGGTATATTCCTCATAATTCTTGACTTTTATTCCAATTTGTTTTCCGCGAATTTCTCCATTTGTTAATCGGTGTTGTTCATCATTCAAATAATCAACAGTACCATCTACAGGTGAATATATTGTAATGTTATCATTAGAATTACCATAAGCTGAAATTGGGTCAAAATAATGTTTCATAGATCTATCATGTTCAAAAGAATCTGAATAATCATGTCCGACAAAGGAGCGGAACTTGGAAATTTTATTAATTTTGTCTAGTTCAATGAAATCAGCCGTGCAAAATTGTGGCGGATTATTAATATCTTCAGGTAGAGGATAAAATGTATATGTTACAAAAAATAATCCTCCAATAATCAATAAAACTGCAAAAATTTTTCCTTTTTTCATACTATGAGCACCAATATTTATTATGAAAAATATGATATAAGAATTTTGAATATAAAAATAGAATTAGACGATGCCTCTGGCATCTACTGCTTGTACTTTGTTTTTGATGGATTCGACCATTTCCTTTATTTCGGACATTCTGTATGGTTTGATCGTTAGAAAGTTATCATCTAATACATTTCCATGTTTGTTTTCAAATTGTTGTATCCAAACTTGTTTGGCTCCTTTCAGCTCTTCGCCAATTTGAATTATATCCTCTTTTGTTAATAATGTTGGAACTACTGTTATGCGGAATTCATAGTTCACATTGCTCTTCATAATTATTTCTTTAGTCTTTTCGATTTTCTTAATGTCTATCTTCGCTCGGACAACTTCGGGATATTTCTTAATTGGAGCTTTATAGTCCATTGCGATAAAATCAACAAGCTTATTTTCTATCAAGAATTTTATCATTTCAGGATTTGTTCCATTTGTATCTATTTTAACTTTAAAACCCAAGTCTTTTACTTTCTTGATGAACTCTGGAAGATCCTTATGTATTGTAGGCTCTCCTCCGGTTATTGTGAGTGCATCTATGTATTTCTTTCGTTCTTTCAAAAATCCGAGTATATAGTCCTCTGGGATTTCATTGGGAAAAAGTTCCGGGTTTACAAGTTCTTTATTGTGACAATATGGGCATCTAAAATTACAACCAATAGTGAATAAAATCGTGCAGATTTCATCTGGGTAATCAACAAGACTAGTTTTCTGAAGGCCACCGAATTTTACCATTGTACATCAATAATCAATGCCTTCCATTAAGGTAATAAAGGTTTTGTTTCCAATTTTTGCTGTTGTTTTTAAGGGATTTTGTATTTGGCTGGCGTCTATATAATTCATTTATATATGTTTTTAACAATTTGAATTTTCATTTTTCTCTTTTGTGATAAAATATGATTACAAAACACATTTGAAAATCTTGTTTCATAAATTGAGAGTCTATTTTTAGTGACTATTTAAAAGCACTTGAATATTTCGTAAAAACATTTTAATGTATAAAATTCTAAATTGATAACTAAAAATAGGTCGGGGCATCGAATTGGCAATAAAATATTTAACTTGTGATAAAGTTTCTATTGATGATATTTTGAAAGTCTTAAAAGAAGGATTCAAAAATCATGCGATTTCTATTGAATTTACAAATGAAAGTTTTGAGCAAATTGTGCGAACGAATGATGTGAAGCTTGATCTATCACTTATGGCTTTTGCAGACGAAAAGCCGATAGGCTGCTGGCTTACGGGAATTCGAGATATCAATGGTATTCGATATGGATATTGTGCTGCACTTACGATAATACCGAGTTACAGAGGTAAGAAGTTTGCATATAATCTATCAAAACGAGCGTTAGAACTGCAAAAAGAAGCCGGTGTAAAAATTACAAAACTTTATGTGTTGAAAGATAATACTCCCGCGTATAATCTCTATAAGAAATTAGGCTATCGAGATGTACGTCTTAGGTATTCACTATATTTGAAATTGTCCGAATTAGAATATGCATCTCAAAAGCTCAATATCACGGATAAGGCCATAACAGTTAATGATTTCGAACTATGTATGAAAGATCAGGAAATTCCATGGTCCCTAGGTAATTATAAGCGATATTTAAATGCATATCGAGCATTAATCGGAAAGAATGAAAATGAAACTGTCGGATTCATTGGATTTTATCCTCAAGATGAATTATTTATCGCATATCTAGGCATGAGTTATGGCTGGCGAACCCCCTCTGTTGCATCAACATTAATACGAGCTGCTGCCAAATACGTCAATGCAACGCCAGATACGAAAATTTTATTCTTTGAGATAGATGGCAAGTCCTATCTCTATGGAATTCTAAAGGAGTTTGGAAAAATAAAGAAAAAGTACGTTAAAGTTGAAATGGAGCTAGAGCTATAAAAATATGTAAAAGGCAGAATTGCCTTACTTTTTTCAATACTTTGTGGAGGTATATACTATGGCTGTAGTATTTGCTGCAATTACGCCTCATGGTGATGAAATCATTCCAGAACTTAATCCGGAAATGGATGAAAAAAGTAAAAAACTAAAAGACGCAATGGAGATCTTTGCATCAAAATTGTTTTCTTCTCAACCGGAATTAATTGTGATTGCGACGCCACATAACCTCCGAATAGATCGTCATATTGGAATCATACATACTGAATACTTATCCGGGGAAGTTGAATCTGAAACCGGCAAAATTGAATTGGAAATTAAAACGGACCGAAAATTCTCTGAAATTCTCTATATTGAATCGTTTAAGCGAAAGCTTCCGGTTGTTCTTGTGGATTATGGAGCCTCTGAGGGTCCGGCATCTCGAATGTGTCTTGATTGGGGTACTATTATTCCGCTTTGGTTTGTAAAAAATGAATACGAACGCAACAATCAGGAACTCCCACCTGTCGTAGTTATTACACCATCTCGTGAAATTCCACTTAGGAACCTTGTTGAACTTGGAAAAATCATAGTCGAACTTTCCAAGAAGCATAATAAGAGGCTTGTTTATATTGCGAGTGCAGATCAAGGGCACTCTCATGATCCAGAAGGTCCATACGGCTTTGATGAAGCATCTGAAAAATACGATACTATGATTCAGGAAATGATTCGAGAAAATAAACTTGAAAACATGTTGAAATTTACAGATGATTTCATAGAACATGCAAAACCAGATAGTCTGTGGCAGATGCTAATATTACTTGGAATACTTCAGAAAACAAAACTTACTAACACCCTGCTTGAGTATCAGTGTCCTTCCTACTTTGGCATGTTGGTTGCAATCTATGAGGCTCAATAATATATCAAAAAATGAGATGTATTTTCAAAACCGGAACTAGATTTTATATGAATTCTTTCGCGGTAAAATTGCGAAAATGATAATTTCTTTTTCTTGTTTTATATATTCAAATAAAATTCTATAATCTCCAATTCGTAATCTATATTTGTTTTTCTCATTTTGTAATTTAACAATATCATATTCATAAAGTGGTTTGTTATTATTTTCGATTTCATGAAGTTTCTCTTTTATTTGCTTTTGTATTGCCTTTTCAAGTTTCTCCAATTGCTTTTTTGCCTTTCGTGTAAGAAAAATATGATATGTCATTGATAGGACCTATCGAATTAATTAATTTCATCAAGAGGAGTATATTTCATTACACCCTTTTTCTTTTCTTCTTCGTATTGTTTAATTTCTTCGATTTCATCAAAATGAGGCGTATCTTCTTTTATCAATCCTTTTGAAAATAGTTCATCAAGATCTGTATTATATTTTGATTTTTTAAATAATCTCACAAGCGTTGCTTTTAACATCATAATTCACTTATTTGTTTTTAATATCCCATTTAATGTATTTGTAGCATACTTCTCACATTTGAAATACACGGATCTACATAAATGATTGTTCTGTGATAGCCTTTTTATGTGCATACTTGCCGTGTCCGACAAGGGATCTTTGGTTATGTCCTCAATTTAAGGATGCTTTTTGGATGCGATGTATTTAAGTTGGGATTTGTTCTAAATCCTCAATTTATATTATACAATTACACGTTTATTAACTTTTAGGCGACCATAATTGCCTTAAGAATATATGTTTTCTTGCAGCTTATTTGTAAATTAGTTAAAAATTGAAAATAGTTTTATTTTAATTTTTTAGTTCATTGTATTGGTAAATAGGTAAATAAAAATCATTTATAATTTTCTTCTATTGAACTATTAAAAATAAAAAAATAAAACGGCGAAGTTATTACGATTCGCCTTTTCGCTTCATAATGAACTTATATACTACTATAACTGCGATTACTGAACCTGCACCTAAGAAGAAACCGAATTGAGACATGAAATTTTGTCCTGCTGCTCCAACGGCTTCGATACCTACGGGATTATTAACAGTGTATTGTAGCGAAATAGAGATAGCATTTCCTGCTTTGTCTAGAACTACGATGCGTAATGTATGTTCTCCATTAACTAGCTTTGTTGTGTCCCAGACAAAAAGGAATGGGGCCTCGCTGTCTGTTTGCGTTAGAGTTCCATCGATATAGAAGTTAACTTTATCAATTCCACTAGATTGTGGAGAATCTGGATCTGTTGCGTATACTTGAATATTCAATACACCATTAATTGTGCTTTCATTAGCAGGTGCGGAAACTGAACCAACAGGAGCTTTCACATCTCCAACAGTAAAGCTCTCAGGAGCCATTTTCGAACCATATAAGCCTATATTTTCATAGATGTCTTGAGCAATTATGTAGAAATTGACAACGGTTCCATATGGTTGAGCTGGAATTTCTACCGAATACATAGTACCGATTCGTGTCATCGTTACATTTGTCCAACTACTTCCCGTGTTATATGATATTATGACAGAAGAAACTCCACTAGTATCTTCTATATTTATTTGAATGATGGTATTGCTGGAATATTCTGGTGTTGTGGGGAATATCTGTAAGTTTGAAAAGTTCGGTCCATCAAAGTCATTACCTAAAGTAACATCGATTGAAGTTTCATTATGATTTCCAACACCATCATAAGCGATGGCTCGTAGGCTATAATTTCCATTAGGATATTGTCTCGTATTTATGTTAAACGTAAATGGTTCAGAAGAATCTTCAGCAACGAACGTAGTGTTTAAGTAAATTCGGACATATGCGATACCAGATCCAACGTCTGAGGCATCTACACTGACTGTGATATTATCTTTCAAATTAGAATTTGGAATTGGATTACTTATAGAAACATCCGGCAATACGTCGTCTCCTACTTCAAATGAATAATTTGTACCTCCATTATTATCTATTCGTCTATTTCCGGATTTATCGGTAACATTGAAATAAAACTCAACAGTTCCGCATGGCAGTGGAGGAATTGTTCCTTCATAATGGTCGCCCACGCGTGTCATGGCAATTGAGCCAGATGTGCTTGTGGATGTATAATAGATCAAAGCTTCCGTAATATCCGTAAAGTCTGTTATGTTCGCTCTTATTGTAGTACTTGTATAATAAACAGGATTTGCCGGATTTGTACTTATATCCGAAATTGTTGGAGCGTGTATATCTTTTATTAAGAACAAATTATCAAACAATATTGTAAAGGGTGATGTGGATTCAGTATATATGTATAACTGTACATTCGTAATTATGTATGTGTAATTTCCAAAATATGTTGCATCTTCTGCTATGTTTCGTTGCATATATGTCCATGCATTTTCACTATTGTTTAGTAAGATATATTCCACATATGTCATATTTGAATAACTCATATCCACGGATTTTAGTACGTATGTAATTGTATAAGTTTCATTTAGAGAGATCTCTAATAATGCATATGAGGTATCCGTACTTGGCATTGTAATTATTTTACTTCCAACAACTGCATGCACATCCTGTGATGCGGGTAGATAAATATAATTATGTGTTGCCGAGGCGATATTATTATTTATAGATGTCATATTAATAGCATAGCCAGATATAGAATCTGTAGTGTAATTGACCATACCTTGCTCGGTAAAGCAGCTAAAATCACCATTATGGTGGTTCTCGAAATCTCCATTTGGGATTGCATCTGAAATAACAGTAAAATTATCAATTCGGAATTTACATGTTGAGTTTTCATATAATCCAGATTGCACGTAGAATGTAAATCTGCTGATCGACATATCTGTAATATTATTATCGAACAATATTTGATATGGGTCAATAGTTGTATAATGCCATGTTGCACGTTCATTATTAATTGTATCATTTACGTAAATATATGAATATGAGGGCGTAATATAATTAGATGATTTCACATAATTACTTTCAATGCCTAAATAATATGTAACATAAGTATAATATGTATTATTTCTAAGTTCAAGTGTAAACATAAGGTATTGGTCTGGGCCTCCGTTTTCAGTAGCATTGTACCACCAATTGAACCCAATAATAATATCACCTGAATTATGTATAAGATATGAATTTTGATATTGATAATATTTGTAAAGATTAATGTATGCTCGAGTATTTCGCGCTGCAGGGCAAATCCCCTCAAATGAATAGTCTCCCTCGACCGATTCGGAACTCTTATCATATATTGCGGCATTAGAAGATGATGGAGCATACCATATATATGGTGAACCAAAATCATAATTTTCAACAAAATTGTATCCTGTTGCATTTTCGATGCGATAACTATCTACTAGAGCTTCAATAAGATTTGTATCATTTGAAACTGAAAATGCATTAAAGTATATGTATCTAATGATTGCATTTGTCGTATTAAAGGCATATTCAAAATCCGCAGTAATATTACGCTCAAGATAAATCCAGTTGGTTGATGAGTTTGATATTATATATGATACAGTTTGTGTATAATTCGAACGTGTTCCTGATACTACATAATTCAGAGCATAGTATCCAGTTGAAGTCTGTATCTGTAAATTAAAGTAAACATTAGAGCCCAAGCTCGCACCAGTATTGTTCAAAATCTTATAATATGCTTTCAAATATGTAGGATTACTTATGTTTACATTTGCTGAAATTATATTTTGTCGTAAATATATTGATGAAGACATTGTTTCTGTTCCTCTTGTCGCAAGATACCCGGAATATGTTCCATTATATGTATCATCAACATATTTCGGCGTTGCATTTACAAACGTTGAACTAGTAATACTCCAACCATTTGGCATATTATACGAGTTATAATAATCCATAGACCCTTCGATCATATTTCCTCGATATGGCGTTTCACCTTTAAAATAGTCTGAAATAATTCTCTTGGTATCCACAGATTTATTGTCCATGTCTATGATGTCTCTATTATCTGCATTCGTTAAAATTTCCCTATTTATTGGAAAAAACATTCCACTAATAAATAATAAAAAAGATAGGGCTATGATTAGTTTATTTTTCATAAATCTCTCTCCTACACATTATTCTCCTACTGTAGAATAATAGGTATATTTATTTATCATCAATTACTTAAAAGATTTTTCTTAAATAGTAATAAAAAATAAAAATTATAAAAATAAACAAAACAAATCGTATATATTTTTTCTCAAACTGAGCGAAAAAAGATGAACTTTTAAAGATTCTTTTTATTGTGTGATATGTCATAAATATTGGAAACAACGACCAAAATTCGTAATAAAAATTGTAATGCCAAATATATTATATATTCAACATATTTTAGATTGCTATTATTATCATAATGATAAAACGAGAAAGATCATCCTGATTATATTTATATGGTAAGAGTTTACATTATATTTATCTCTATAATTTATCATAAGACTATATCTTTGAATGCAATTTTATGTTTAGTATATTTTAATTTGTGCACACTCGTAATTTTCTCTTTTTTCAAATTGTTTAAATATGTCCAAATCTATAATTAGGTGTGGTG
>CAZPUN010000006.1:0-16905 GCA_964589775.1 uncultured archaeon | reverse complement strand
TTTAGGCTGGGAAGCCTATGTATTTATTTTTCTACCATTCCAATTATTGATGCTGTTTTCATTTGTTAAATTCGTTGAGGAACCAGAAGCAATACAAAAATTTGGAAATGAATATATTGAATATTCTAAACGTGTTCCAAGATTCATACCACGTTTGAAATGCATGAAAAGGAATGAGGCATAATACACGCCTCACTTTTTTGTTTTATTTAATTCTGAAACGTTTCTAGGTGTCTCCGGCGTTCTGCAACTGGAATGAAAATAAACAAGGCTATGAGACTGACAGTTGATGCCAAGTACATGGATGGCAAATATGAATTATATGTTGCGAACAGATAAAGAGCAATAAATGGGCCAAATAGATTTGACAATGACATTACGGAGCCGAGAATACCCGTTGCTGTTGCACGTTCTTTATTATAATCTGTAAGATATTTCAGAACACCCACATATAGAAACGCCCAAGATGCACCAAGCACAATTTGCGTAGGTAATATTGTAATTACGTCCCATGCTAGTGTAAATGAATAAAACGAAACGGCAGATAGGAATAAACCAGAATAAATTAGCGGACGTGGTCTGAAATGATCCGTAATGAAGAACATAAATATTGCTTGAGTAATCATATTTGTTGTTTGTATGACACCTACCCAGAATAGGTCTGCATGAATATAATTATACAAGAATAAAGGCCATAAGGTCCAGATAGCAAAAGCGGTTGAGTGACGGGCAAACATAGCCGCATATACATGCCAATTCCTTTTAATCACTTCTTTGGGAAACATAGGAACTTTAATCCTCACGGAATCGATTGGCTCAAGCTTGAGTGAAATCAAAAATGCAAGAATGAAGAATAATGAACCAAGACCAAAAACTTCATTGAGGCAGATCTTGGCAATGAGCCCTGCAATAAATGTACCGACGCCCCAGCCAAGAGAACCGAACCCCGCGAACTTACCCATAGTCATTTTCTGTTCATATACATAGGCAGTTAAAGCTGCAGGATATATTCCAATGGAGAATCCATTGAAGACACGAATGAGAAATAGAACATAAAAATCAGTTGCAAAAGGAATCAAGGCGAATGAAATTGCCGATAAAATTAAACCGATCTTCATGAACAATCGTCGACCACGTACATCAGCTAAACGCCCGATTACGAAATTAGTAACAAATGCCGCAAATGCATATCCTGCAACAAGATATGTTACGCCAATATCATCAATTCCTAAGTTCCTTGCAAAAATTGGAATATACGTGAATGTAGAAAGAATAGATGCGTTAGCCAAAAATTGAATGAGAGAAGTTTTTGTTCGCGAGACCATATCTCCACGCTCTGAGACTTTATGAGCGTAGTAAATGGAGCTCTAATAAAAAAGTATAGGAATAGGAAAAGAAAGTTCAGGCGATAGCCTCAAGAACGCGATGCTTCTCCGCATTCATTGTACCTTTTTGTTGTATTAAATAATTTCTATGCTCAAGATACTGGGCATAATATGGCTCTAATTCGATAAGATGATTTATTATCTCTAATGCTTCATCATAGCGTCCAAGCTTGGCTAATAGTTTGGACTTGTTGAATTCAATTTGATTTTGTGCATAGGGAATCTCGTTGACAAGTGCATTTAACATGCGTAGAAGGATTTCGCCTACTTCCTCTTCCTCACCTTTATATATTATAAATAGAAAACGAGAAAGTTCATCAAAAAAGTCTTCCGGATATTTTTGCATCCCGTCATAGATTACATCTTTAAGATTTATTGAAGGGTCTATCAGTCCTTCAAGGACTATTTTCCCAACAAAGAGATCCACTGAATTATCATTTTTCGCAAGATTGTTCAAGGCTTGTAGTGCTTTCATGAACTTTCTATTGTTAATATAATCCAATATTTGTTTTCTGGCGTTCATGTTACACAGTTCATAAAAATCAAATAAAAACTCCACAGAATTTATAGTTCATATCAAGTCTATCGTAAACTAATCATGTACAATTTATTTTCAATATATTAATATATTTAGTTGATTTACAATGTATTGGTGGTTCTTTTGGATATGAATGATCCAGTTTATGATAAAATATTACAAGGCATGAAGGCTATGTCTGAGGGCAACAACATACAGGCATTAGACATATACAATGATGTTCTTGGAATGATCACGGAAGGAAAAGTTAAGGAATATAAAACGGAAGTAAAGTACATAACCATAGTAACAATAGAAACTGTAAAATTGTTTCTCGAGGATCTAATGATAGGCTCTGCATTAAAGCATTTGATAAACACACGCAAGATCATATTAAATGCAATGGAATTAGAAAGCAAAGGATTAATTATGAAGGAAAATTATGAAAAGCTACAAGAAAAGAAAAATATTAGAGATACAGAATTGGAGAACTTCATCGCACAATTTCATAAAAAGAACCTAGAAATGTATTTTTCATTATACATGTTCATCTCAATTTACATATTAGAGTGCTTGTTGCATACAAAAAACTATGAAGAGATTTGCAAATTAAAAAAAGACATAGATGACGTTTACGACTCAATCGACCACACATACTTGTATACAACTGATGATTTTCTACCATATACCTCCAGTATGATTGAGGATATTATTGCACACTATCATGAAATAGAATCAGATGCAGAACTCGCTTGTAAAAAAGCAGGGATAGAATGAAAAATCATTCATATTGATTTGGGCAATAGGAATCATCAAAAATTGCACCATTAAGCTCTTTTTGCGATACCCATTCCTTAATTTTATTGATCAATATAAATAATGGCACATCTTTAATATCATATTCATAATCGATCGAATAGAGATAAATACATTCATTTGTATTCTTGAATACATTGTAGAGCTTGTCAAAAACTTCGCGCATTTGCTCCTCATCATTAATAACATTACGTGTTCGCTTGCCTAGACGATAATAGGCAATTCCTAATCCAAGGGATCCGAGAGGTGTTATTAGAACTGCCACAAATCCACCAAGCCACATGAGTGAGTTTTTTAGCCTATCGCTAACATTTTGATTCATAGATACAAAAAGTAAAACACCATGAATATAGAATAGCATAGCTGCCATTTCAGAAAGAATACATACAACCAGCGATGCGGAGTTCAAGAAGAAATATTCAATCACAACTTCTACACCATAGAATATTGCACCTAAAAGGAATAAATTAGCAGCGAGCAGTCCATGACGAGAATCGAAAACTACAGCTATGTCCTCAACCTCATATGCAATAAACACAGTCACGATAATTCCAGAAAGCAAATAAAAGAATAGCAAACCAGTAAGATTTCCAATAACGTAATAGGGAGGAATTACACGACCTAAGATAAACCACTTGATAAAAAATCCATTTAAGCCAAAAAACCAGCCGACAAAAAATTGGAGAATAAGAATCTTTCCGAAAAATTCTAAAGTTTCAGGAATAGCGTCTATTTTTATGTATGTTCTTTTTAAATTAAGATTAAATAGCATAATACATGCCCCGAAGGATTATATACTGTAATATATGATTAAATTATCTTTTATGTTTTAATGCTTCACTTTTTAGTTTCAAGCGGGCAATCTTTCGCTCTTTTGCCTCTTCAAATCTTCTACGTTCTTCATCGGTTCTCAAGATCAATGGCGGAATTGGTGAAGGCTTTAGATCCTTATCGACTGCAACATAAGTCAGATACACCGAACAAGCTTCTGTCTTTGTTCTTTCGCGAGGATTTTCAGCTGTAACTCTGACTTCAACTTCCATAGATGTATGCCCAGTATAATTTATCCAGCCTTCAAGAACTACAATATCGCCCCGCTTAATAGGTGCAATAAATGTTAGCGAGTCAATCGACGCAGTCACTACATTCTTATTGCAATGCCGTTGGGCTACAATGACCCCAATTGTATCGATCCAATCCATCAATCGGCCGCCGTACAAATTATCAAAATTATTTGTATCATCGGGCATTACAACCTGAGTCATAACAGTCCTTGATTCATCAACTGTTTTACCATCCATTTCAATCACCAAGCCTTAAACAATAAAATAAAATCAATTATAAAGTGCCACCCGTTTATAATCCATAATACAAACAAGCACATAATAAATATTGTGAGTATATAGTCAATTTTATGGGTTTGCGACTCATGAAGAAACGTTCGAGTTGAATATGCTCCAAACGCTCTGCCATCCATAGATACAACTAACGATTGTACTCTCGAAAGAGCTGTAATTATAAGTGGGAAAAACATATACTTTGCGGATTTTATAATTGCTTTTATACCTTTTATATCGATTTCGATTCCACGTGCTTTCTGCGCGTTCCTAACAATGCTGGATTCGATACTAAACAAAGGAACAAAACGTAAAGCTAAAACAAAAGTGAATGCGTAACGATACGGAATACCAACGCGCATTAAAGCGTATCCAAGATCTGCGGGATATGTCGTCGCAATAAAAAGATAACTACCCAAAATTATATTAAGAAATCGTAGTCCCATTGCAATTCCGGCTAAGACTCCACCGGAAGTCAATGGAAGATTTCCACCAATCACAGGAACAAATTCAGGTATGAGGTATGCTATGAAATTGCCGTCATGATTCACGAATATTTGAATTATGAACAATAGCAATGTAAATGACGGTAAGATTTTTACGCGTCCGAGAAATTTCCGAGCGTTTATATTAGCAATATCAAAGAATAATAAGATAAACGCAAGAGTCCATAGTGCAATAAATGGATTATAGGTAGAAACTATAAAAATACCACCAAGTATTAATATCACTAATTTCGTTAATGGAGAAAGTCGATGGATAAATGAATTTCCAGGAACATAGCCAATGTACTTCATAGGAATGCACTCGCCTTTATGTAATGCTCTAATCCAAATTGCTCGAATTTTTGCTCGGCTTTTTCTACCGGAGTCGTAAATTTAATGATGCCATTCTCCAAAAACACAATGCGTGATGCAATTTTCTTTGATAAATTTAAATCATGTGATACTAAGAGAATGGTTCCACCTTGTTGAATATACTCTGATACAATCTCTACAAATTTAGAAACATTAAGAGGATCTTGACCTATGAATGGCTCATCTAGGATCATCATTTCAGGTTGATATACCTCGACAGACGCAATATTCAGACGCCTTTTTTCACCATAACTTAAGATAAATGGAGAACTATTGCTATATCGATCTAGACTGAACTTTCGGAGTAAGTATTCAGCTCTATCTCTAGTTGCTTCATTGTCCATTTTAAAATTCCGAGGCGAAAGCATAACCTCATTCCATACGGTCTGCTCGAATATCTGATGATTGGGGTTTTGAAAAATATATCCGATATGACGCGCGATTTTACTTGTATATGTCGCCTCATTTATGCCATGATAAATAATTTCGCCTTCATTAGGCTTCAATATGCCCATGATATTTAGCAACAACGTTGTTTTGCCAGAACCATTATCGCCCATAAGTGCGATGACCTCATTTTTCTTTATTTCCAAATTTACGCCCTTTAAAACCTCATGGTTATCATATTTGTAATGTAGATCCCGTACTGAGATCAAAGGTGTATCATAAATTTTGGTCCTGTTTGATATGGGAATTTGAGGCATCTTATAAAATCCATATAGGTAGTCTAACGAGAAATCATTTTTTGACTTAATATCTACAATTCGCCCGCGGTCCATTAATATGATTTTATCAGCAAGAGGTAAAAACATATTAACTCGATGCTCAATCAAAATCACAGTTAGTTCATATTCATCAATTAATCGTTTTAGGGATTCGAATATCATAACTACGCCTTTGGGGTCAAGATTGGAAGTGGGCTCGTCGAGAATTACAGTTTGTGGCTTCATTGCAAGTATTGAGGCAATGGCGACTCTTTGCTTCTCACCACCAGATAATGTATAGATCTCGCGGTCAATTAAATGGCTTGCGCCTACAATTTCAAGAGCCCAATTAACTCGCTCGCGGATTTCATGTTGCGGCAGTCTAAGATTTTCAGGGCCAAATGCAACCTCATCTTCTACGCGCAACGTAACAAGTTGAGATTCAGGATCTTGTTGGATTAGACCTACTTTGGTAGAAATATCCGCAAGTTCCATTTCCTTTGTGCTCAGGCCATCAATTAGCACATCACCCTTCATACGACCGAAAATCGAATTTGGTATGAAACCGGATAAAGCATAAGATAAAGTGCTTTTTCCACATCCACTCTTGCCGGCAATAATTACAAATTCACCGTCATTTATAGTGAGTGATACATCTTTGAGTACGGGAGTGCTTCGCCCTTGATAGTAAAATGTTAAATTTTTAGCTTCAATCATATTGTACGCCGCCGCAACGAAGTTCGATCAACCGTAATTATCGTGACTATCTATCATGAATAAGTGTTATGGTTATGCAAATCCAGAATATCGCAAATAGAAATGAAGAAACTTTTTGCATTATAAAAGAAATCTTAAAAAGATTGAAAAACTCTGAGAAATAGTGATTAAACATGGCGTTACCGACCTCACTTATCAGATATAGGGCACGATCTGGAACATTTACTTTGTTATTTTTAGACTTTAGCCAACGCAAGGCAATTGAGACAATAATAAATCGATTGAATGAGAAAGTTGGCACTCGAAAGAAGAATTTTGATGTGGAAGATGTGGCAGGACATATCAGAGACGTTAAATTAAGGGATGGTATTATGCACACGCTACATTACTTTTATCCATTCAGAACACAGGAACTCGAAGAGATCTTGCCTGCAGAATCTTATCAATACTTGAGTTCAATTGGCGTAAGAAATTCCAGAGACTTCAGATACCGTGTATTTCAGAAAATAAACCGGGATATGTTCGGATTCGTCGAGATTGATAAGCACAAATCGGTAATTGAAGAAATATCTGAGGAATTTCACATACCCGCAGACAAAGTTGAACTCGCATTATGGCTTGATGAAGATTCCGAGAAAATTCTTTCATGTGAGGAAGTTCCAGACGTTACACAAGTGATTGGTCGGTACAATTATGAAATGATTGAGACTATAATTCGAAAATCGTATAATGTTAAAGTAATCATGTCTGGCGGCAGGCTTGGAGAAATCATTAAGATCCTCGCACCATTCGCGAAGAAGCTTGGGTTGATATATGACATAAAAGTCTTTAATGAACGTGTAGAAATCAATATTTCAGGTCCAAAAGACTTTTTCGGAAATAAGAACGATTATGGCGGGCGAATCGCATATTGGTTCCATCGTATGGCAACAGCTCACGAGGGCGGCTGGACGGCAGAAATTAAGTTCGTATTGTACAATAAAGAACAAACGACAAAAATATTCTCACAAACGATTGCGGGATTTAAAGATACGAAGCTTAAACCATATCAGGAATTATTTGATAGCGAAGTTGAGATGCGATTCCATAATGCCTTTGAATATCATAATCCGAGAGGTTGGAAAGCACTAAGAGAAGACGAGCCAGTAATTGTGGGCGATACTATTTTTATTCCGGATTTCACACTCGTAAAGGGCGATACAAAATGGCTTGTAGAAATAGTAGGTTTCTGGACTAAAGATTATCTCGTTAAAAAGCTACAGAAACTGAGAGAGATGCGTAAAGCAGGATTGAAAAATTTGATACTGTTGGTGGATAGCAAATACAAAGGAAAACTTGAAGAATCAGGCTATCCTATCTTTTACTACAAATCAAAACATTCGGGCTATGACATTCCCTATGGAGCAATCCTAAATTATATAGAAAAAAATGAAGAAGAATGAGATCATGGCAGTGAAGGAGTCACTACAACATCCTTGTCCCATTCGACAACAAAATCATAGATGATTTCAGATTTAAGTTCTGGAACTATCCTGAGAATCCACTTTAAGACGCCAACTTTATTCTCAATTGGTTCTGGTTCTGATTCTTTTAGTTCTACTTTGATCTTTGCATGGCGACTTGTTGGAATGCAGTCCATAACGACAATCTTCGATTCTTCCTTACCAAAGTATTCGATTTTTAGCTTGTACTTGTATTCATTCTTGTATTGACCACGAGTCATTCCGCCAACATTGGATCTTCGACTGATCAATTCCTTCTTAACCTTGAATTCATATGATGCACGTGTACCAATCTTGAATTTCTCATATGGTGCTACCTGATCAAGTTCAGTTTCACCTATGTATTCATCATCCACAAAAACCTTGACAGGACCTGCCAGAATTGGCGTCTCATCGTTTTTGACTTCATCTTGTGCAATTACTTCTTCTTTAGAATCAGCATTCCAGAAGTAAAGCCGCTCAGATTCAAGTTCTTTTTCACTTAGCAGAATCGGATGTGGATTTTTATCATACGGAAGATCTACTTTTCCGGGAACATCGTATCGTATGATGCCAAGACCAGAAGTGTTAATCTCCGCAGTGATAAACTCGATTTCTTCCTCTTCAGCTTCTTCATAATATTCTTCTGCCATAGTTGCACCTACTTCTTCTGCCATGCTTTTTGGTGCGGGAGCAGCTAATGGACGAGGCGCAAATGATTTCTTGCGAGAAACACGAGGCTCTGGAATATATGCATCTAAATACCATGGCTCAGGCTCGACATACTCTGCCTTTTCAGAGGTTGCCGTAGATACGGATAATGAAACGTTTTGCCAATCTTCCTTCGTGCCATTAATTATCGATGCATATGTCTTTAATAACACTTTTCCTTCAGATATTACAGCATCATAACGTGGAGACCAATAGGCATTATCAACATGATACTGAACTTCAATCTTGAATGTACTATCCGCTGTAACACTTATATTAATCAGAATTGCATCGATGTCTCGCTTATAGCCATATTCCATATTTTTAATCTTTGACTTGACAATACTAATTTGATCGGATACCTTCTTGCGCTCACGCTCTAACTTCTTCTTCTCTTTTGTCATATCCAATATAGACTTTGAGAACTTTTCTTCCATTGCCGAATATGTTTCGATATTTGTCTCACCTGCAACCATACCTAATGGGAAAATTTCAGAGAATTTCTTCATGGTCGTAGACATGTAATTCATTCGCTCGTTTAGAACCTTTATTTCGGTATCTATCGAACTTAGCTCATCTTCCAACTTTACTAGTTCATCTTTTAACTTTTTGAGATCTGATGCAATTTCACGCTTCTCAGAACGTTTCTCAACTTGAACATCTAGGATGCTTCCTTTTCCAGTTCCCTTTACTAAAACTGAATCTTCGCGAACATAAGGCGTGCCAGTCTTGATGCAAAGAGTATAATCACCTTTCTTTAATTCTACAGTACCCTTACGTACAATTCGGGCTGAATCTGTAAGAATTAATACAGAATCAATAGTCGTTTCAACTTCAATTTCGGACATCAAAATATCCCTCCTTAATATATTAAAATTTGCACGTATTTTAATCTTTTGCAATATATTACTCTCAAGAATAACAAAAACTATAATAAATATATAAGCAAATATATAAGCATGAGAAAAATGCTTAACACCCAAATCTACGATGAAATAATTAATTATCTAAATAAAAATGCGGCCAAATTTGGCATTATTTATGCGATCATTTTTGGTTCCGCTATTTCAAATTATTTCAGAGAAGATAGTGACATTGATATTGCTATTCGTTTTTCAGAACATGTCTCATTAGAACGTATTGCAGAGATAAATTGTGGAATTTCAAAAATCACTCATAGAAATGTTGATTTGATCGATATTAGTAATGCACCGCCCGGATTAAAATATGAAATTTTCGTAAATGGTCAATTGCTTTATTGTAAGAGTAGAAAAATATATGTTGAAGATAAAGCATTAGCCTATTCAGAATATTTAGACTTCAAATGGGTGAGTGATTTTCATTTCAGGAGAGTTATGAATGCCCTCAGAAGGATTGCGTTATAGAATAAACCGAGTTGCTGAAGGAATAAAACGACTAGAAAAGCTGTCTCAAATTGATGAAAACGCATTTTTCATGGATTTCCGTAATATCGACAGCTTAGAACGAAATTTGCAGATAATAATCGAATGAATGTTAGATATTGGAAATTTCATCATTACGAATTTAAACTTGGAATCACCAACAACATATTTTGAAGTCGGTCAGATTCTTTTAAAAAATCAAATAATATCCAAGAGAGCAGGAGACATACTATCTAACCTTGCAAAATTTAGAAATGTCATAGTTCATGGATACGCCGAAATATCCGAAAAACAAATTTATGAATTATTTAAGGAGAAATTTAATGAATTACGCTATGTATTTAATGAACTCAAGCAATTGAAAAAAATAAATTGGATCCATGAGTCTACTTCTTGGGACCCAGATATATTAAGAATACGCCGCTCATTGCATCTGAGCCTTCAGCCAATCTGACAACAATTGTGCCTAGATAGTTTATTGCAGTTATTCGTGATGGAAAGTTTGCGGCGAGAAGATCATTGAAAAAGATTGAATGTACTCGATTTTGAATATCTTTTGAAATCCATTCGAGAGCGGAAATAATATCTTCATTTGAAATTCCCTTATCCACAAGTACCTTCAATTCACGAGTAAGTTCATTCTCACTCAAGGCACCGATTTTCATATCAAATCTATATCCGATACCACCGATGTAATAATATGGCATTGCCTTTAGATGCATTTCATTATCCATTTTTACTAAATAGCCATCACTGAATTCAATATATCGAATATAATCTTGAGATATAGTTGCCAAAATAGGATCATGAAGCGCAGCATCAACCTTATACGTTCTAAGCAAATTTTTTACTTTTACAATTCGCCATGCTATATTTAATTCATCAAGTTTTCCAGTATGTACGACGTTTAATAATCTTTTGATAATTCGACTTATGATCCTCTGACATTTTCTCAGAAATACTTCTTTCTCTCTAAGTCCTTCAAGTTTTGTCTTGGCAGAAATCACAATTGCAATATTGTCAAGTTTAGGGTCAAGATCTGGTAAATGTTTTACCAAGTAATGAACACCATCCACTTCAACAAGACCACTTTGCTTTGCAATGTCCTTTGGAAATGGACGAGTAATATAAACCTGCTTCCAACCTCTTGTCTTTTTCTTATTAAAGAATAATGCTACGTCAGTACCTTCGGTATCCAAGCCCAATAATTGATCAATTAATAGATTGTTTAAAGGTACAATTTGTGGAACAGGTGGTTTATACATTTTGCTGTATTTTTTCAGGAGGTCCAAAGCTCTAGACGACATTATTTCCTTCCTCATTAGAGAATAAATTATAAAGATACTTAAAAATATTCGGTGGCATAACTTTGTTTAATACTTAATTTCATTCAAAAAATTGAAAGAATTATTAAGGAATAAAGAAAAAATGGAGCAAAAGATTACTTAGGCAACTTTTCTCCTGGGGTAATATCCATCATGGTAATACCGGAAACCATTTTTGGATAGAAATCTGTACTTTTTTCTGGCATCTTTTCATGATTCTTTGCAATTTTTAGAACTTGTTCGGGCTTGGTAGCATTGAGTAAGAATGCGACCTTTGCTTTTCCTTCATCGACCCACTGAATTGCATCATCAAGCCAGCGAATATAATCAATATCCTCATGAATTTTCAGACCCTTTGCGTTCATGATGCCCTCAAAGACAACATCACGTAATATTACGACATCTAGTTTCTTGTACTCATCGCTATATTCTGGATTTAGAAATTTATTTACCGCTTTAATGTCGTTAAGTATCATACCGAGATACCTATTTCCATCATACATGACAAATGTGATCTTGTCACGATTTTCTTTCAGGAATTCTTTTACTTCCTTGGCGTTTAGATCTTTAGTATCAAAGTATTTTTTGATTTCATCAATATGAGCATCTGAAATACTATGTTTAAGCAATACACGATGACTTGGCAAAACTACGAGCCCCTCATCTTCTACGGGAACAAGTAAAGTCATTCTAAAATTAAAAGCGTCATCCTCGGTCCAATCCTTATGCTTCTCACGTAATTCATCACGGAAAGTAACTGCAGTTTCATATCTATGATGCCCATCTGCGATCACAATTTGCTCAGGCTTTAGAACTTCTTGGACACGCTTGATCTTTTCAGGGTCTTTAAGTTTCCATACTTTGTTTCTTACGCCGTATTCATCAATGACATCAACCATGGGATTTGTTTTTGCCAACTCTTCAAAAATTTTTATTGTTTCTTTCTTAGGATCAGAATATAACATGAAGCCCATTTCAAGATTCTTCAATGTTGCTCTAAGCATGTTCAGTCGGTCGATTTTAGGTCCTTTGTGTGTCTTTTCGTGTGGCAAAACTACGTTTTCTTCATAAGGATGGAGCTTTACAGCACTAATGAAACCTTTTCGAATATATCGTTCGCCTAACACTTCAAATTCTTGGAAATAAACATAGAGCCCGGCATCTTCATCCTTTTTGAGAATCCCTTCATTGATCCACTTGTTCAAGCGTTCTTTAGCAATCTCATAACGGTCTTCTTCAATTGGCAAAATAAGTCGGCAGTAGTTGTATTCACTTGCCTTGTAATATTTGTTCTGCATTTCACTATCGATTTTATCATATGGTTGTGTAATTAAATTCTTCATGTCACCCGCTTTTTCGGTATATCTAATCGCTTTGAACGGTCTAATCTCGACCATTTCATCTCACCTTTCCGTTATTTTTTCTATGCTGATTTTAATGCCTCAATTACTTTTTCTGCGACTTCTACACCTGCTCTTAATTGCCCTTCAGCAGTCTGAGCTCCTATATGTGGTGTACAAATGAAGTTTTCAAGTTCGAGCAACTTGCTTCCTTTAGGTGGCTCGGTTTCGAAGACATCAAGTGCTGCAGCTTTTACTTTTCCGGAATTTAGCGCATCATAGAGAGCATCTTCATCGATGATTCCACCACGTGCTGCATTAATGATTATTACTCCATCTTTCATTTTGGCTATCGTTTCAGAGTTTATCAAGTGCTTTGTCTCATCTGTTAGTGGCGTATGGATGGTAATAATATCACTTTCTTTGTATATTGTATCTAAATCTACCATTTTGTATCCGGAATCTTTGATATACTTATCATACGCAATAATCTTCATTCCAAAAGCCTTAGCTCGTTCTGCTACTGCTTGACCAATACGACCGATACCAATGATTCCTAATGTTTTTCCAAAGAGTTCATGACCCTTTAGTTTCTTCTTTTCCCATTTCCCCATCTTTGTTGATATGACAGCTTGAATGAGAGGGCGTACAGAAGCCAACATAAGAGCAATAGTTAGTTCGGCTACCGAAACTGTAGTTGCGCCGGGCGTGTTTATAACTTTAATTCCTTTACTTTTTGCATATTCAACATCGATGTTATCCAAACCTACGCCAGCACGCCCGATAACCTTTAATTTCGGTGCGTTATCGATCATAGGCTTTCGAACTTTTGTAGCACTTCGAACAATGATAGCGTCGCAATCCTTAATCAAATCAGGAATTTTCTCTTTATCTACATCCCATGCTTCAACAACTTCAAAACCAGCATCCTTGAGCTTTTGAACTCCTTCACTCGCAATTTTATCGGAGACTAAAACTTTCATTTTCTATAGCCCCCAGATATCTTCAATATGCCAGATCAGACCTTTTACGTCATCTAAGCTCCATTCACCCATGTGTCCAATTCTAAAGGTTTGCTCCTTTAGTTTTCCATATCCGTTTGAAATTTGATAACCACGCTTTCCTAATTCCTTATTAAGCTCCGCAATGTTCTTTCCAAGAGTGTTCTTAATTGTAGATACAGTAACAGATTCATATCCTTTCTCAGAGAACATTTCAAAATGCTTGTTCGCCCAATTGATCGTGTATTTTGCCATTTCTAAGTGTCGTTGATATCGGCCTTCAGGAGTTTCTTTAAGCATGCGGTCTAACTGATAACTGAGTGCGTACATGAGAGATACATTAGGTGTAGCGTGATTTTGATGCTTACGAGCATAGTAATCGAACATATATACAAGATCTGTGTAAAATCCACGTCCGGGAACGGTTTTTGCTTTCTCAATTGCGGCATCAGACACAATCGCAATCGAAAGACCCGGAGGTAATGCAAAACACTTCTGAGAGGATGTGAATAATAGGTCTGACTGAATCTCATCTGGGAGTATAAGGTCTCCACCTGCAGAAGATACTGCATCTACAACATAGGTTACATCCGGAAATTCTTTCTTGATTGCCTTTCCAATTTCAGCAACAGGACTTCGAACACCAGTTGAAGTCTCATTTTGTGCTACTGTAAAAACATCATAGTCGCCCTTGCTCAGCTGCTCAATGACCATTTCAGGTTTCACAGCTTTACCCCATTCCACATTTAGTGGATCTACTTCCTTTCCAGAATTCTTGATTGCTTTATACATACGCTCTGAAAATGCTCCGTTCACAGCGGATAATGCCTTCTTTGCTACCAAGTTTCTTGCTGTAATATCCATCCAAAGGGTTCCAGAAGAAGTCAAGACTGTCGCATTTTGCTTCGTCTTGAAATATTTCTTTACTTTTTCAATAATATCAACATAAAGTTCAGTGTATTCGGCACTTCTGTGCCCAATCATTAAGTTTGCCTGTTCCATTAAAACTTCAGGTGCTACTTCGGTAGGACCGGGGATGAACAACTTTTTATGGTTCATTAGTATCACCATTCTTGAGGCATAGTCTTACAAATATAAATATTTGTTTTCTTTCGTGAAATTTTAAGCGAAAATCCGTTATGTAAATCGAAATTTATATGTTTGTAAATGAAAATTTTTACTTATTTTTTATTTTAAAATAAAAAGAAAAAAAGAAAGAAATTATTTCTTCCAAAAAGACATTAATCCGACGATAATTAGAAGTATTGCAGTCTCAATGAAGTTAATCAACGTGATTATGAAATCACTGGAAATATACAAATTGTACAGTAGAATTCCACCGAAAATTATGGCAATTATTCCCATGATTATACCCGCAGGAGCTTTGAAGGGTCTTTCTAATGCTTCACCTGTACGTCTTAGATATATTAAGACGATTCCGGAAAGTATTACAGTCATAATAATATCAACTGCAGTAGTTACGTTATTAATGAAAAGAGTCCATAAATCAACTCTTAGAATGTAATAGTCCAGATAATAGAGAATTGTAAATACCAGAGTTGAGATATATGTTAAGAGATTGATCTTACTGGATTTACCTTCTAAGAATTCAGAAACTCTCTTTGGTAAATATTTATCTGTAGCCATTGCACCAATTGCTAAATAGGCAGTTAGGTAGGTGACAAATAGAGTCCCAATAGCGCTTATTTCCATCATGATAACCAGCATTGTAAGTGGAATTCCAAAGTGCGCTGAAAGAACATCAATAGTCATCGTGCCACTTACAAGACTTCCGGGCTGTATTATTCCAGATAACGAAATTGTGAATATTGAATACGTTATGAATACGATAAGTAGTGTATATATCAGAGCTTTTGGAATTGTCTTTGCCGCATCCTTGGTTATACCACCGAACAATAGCAAAGTCTCAATTCCTAATAGTGCCCAAATGGTTCCATTAAGAATTGATAACGATGAAGATATAGCAGTCGAAGTAGCATACGCTATATTAAATTGAAGGAGCCCAAATATCGAAAAGCCATAAAGCAATACAAGTTTGAATATAAAGAAGAACAATAAGAATAATATTGCGCGCTTAATTTTAAACTTAGTAATCAGAAAGCCAAAGATAAGTAGATACACAACAGCTAAGATGATACTGAGCATAAATTGTCCAATTGGCGAAAGAGTGAATAAACTGACTGTGAGATCAATAATAATTGTCGCAAGTTGAACTGTCACACCAACAATAGCAATGAAAAATAGTGTACCTACGTAAAATCCGGCTTTCTCACCAAAAGTTCCACCGGCATATGCATAGGGACCCCCAGCTTTTGGAAAAATTGAAATGACTTCTCCAAATGATAATGCGGTCGCAAAGAAGGCAATCCAAGTAATAAATAGAGCAATGGTCGCATAGATTCCTGCGGAATTCACCCAAGATGCAGAATCTCGCCATATTCCAGTTCCGATTATTGAATTTACGCCAATTAAAAGTAAACCAAATAAACCTATTTTTTCTTGTGATTCCATTTTGGCACGCCTCGATATTGCTTAAATTTGCTTAAATGATTAATTGTATAGTAAAACCAATATAAAAAGTTCTCTACAAAAAACAAAAAGTGTTACTAAATATTATTAAAAATGCAAAAAAATAGAAAAAATAATGAAAATATTAACTTATTCGGACTTTTCGCTTGATTTTGTACTAACCTTTTTGGATTTTTTGATGAAATATATTACAACTATCGAAACAATTACTGCTGCAACAATTCCACCGAACAGAAGATAATTATTCGCAAGAGGCAGAAAGTCTTGGGAATCAATAATGCCATCGCCATCAGTATCTGCCAATGTTGGATTTGTACCTGTTAATACTTCCTGACCATCAGGGATCCCATCGTTATCAGTATCAGGATTTAACGGGTCCGTCTGATATTCATATACTTCAGCACCATCGAGTAAGCCATCATGATCCGTGTCATTCAACTGTGGGTTGGTTCCGTGCTCAAATTCTGCAATGTTTGTTAAATTATCGTTGTCTGGATCTTCCGCAGCATCATTACTTGTCGGATTGAGATTGTTTGCTACTTCCCATGCATCTGGCATGCCGTCGCCATCAGTATCGTTGTTAGATGGATTCGTGCCTAATTGATATTCTTGCATGTTCTTTAGTCCATCATGGTCATCATCATCTCCAGCATTCGCCTTTGTCGCATTCAGTCCGTATTGCACTTCCCAGCCATCTGGCATGCCATCCCCATCAGTATCATTTACTAATGGATTAGTTCCAATTTGATACTCCTGCAAGT
>CAZPUN010000005.1:0-13062 GCA_964589775.1 uncultured archaeon | reverse complement strand
AGTATCGCTCAAGCGGTCTACTTTAGCGCAAAGTTTATCGAAGTCTTCGCGATGGACCTTTATTTCACGTACTCTGTCATCTACGATTTTCTTGATGAAGTCATAAAGCTCGGGCGATATGTTCAAAGAATTCACCTATTTATATTAAAATTTAAAATTATATAAACTCATCTTTTTGTATTTAAAAAATTAATAGTAGATTGAATAAGCGAATTCATGAATCATATTTTTAAACGTTCATTAAGAATTTTAAATTCGTTTTTATTTACAAAGGATTGAATAAGCGAATTCATGAATCATATTTTTAAACTTAATAAACACAAATTAATAAGATTAAAAGCGATTATAAAAAATCAAGAAGTTTGCGAGGGATACAATTTGAAAAGAGAAATTGATGCAAAGGGACTAATTTTTGATATTGTAAGAATTTTACCTATGCCTGAATTAATAAATAAGATTCCTATTGGTTCAATTTATTCTCTTTATATTGATGAAATACACATATATTTAGGACTTACAAATTCCATTCAAATTTGGAATAAACACACAATAAAAAGGGAAAACACTTTAGAGAATTTTGATGATTTGATTCTATCATTATTTGTAGACAAAGATTTTATATATTCAGGTACTCGGGACAATTTAGTCAAGGTGTGGAGTAAGGATCATAAACATGTTATTACAATATCTAATCATAAAGATGCCGTAAGGTCTATAATTGCTGATGAAAAATTTCTTTATACGGGTTCAGACGATGGAACCATTAGGGTCTGGAATAAATATAAATGGGATCAAGTTGGGATAATACGCAAAGATTTTGATTTCCTATTAGACATGATTATGGATGATAAGTATATCTACATTGCAGCAGATTCTGATATATTTATTTTAGATAGAAAATCGTTTCAAATAGTAAGAACGTTGAAAGAACACAAGGATGACGTAGAAGTTCTTGCTATCGACGATAAATATCTATACTCATATTCAGATGATACAACCGTCAAAATTTGGGATAAAAATGAATTTACGCTGCAAGCAACCATAGAAACTGGAGGAACTTACGCTAATGGTCTTACAGTAGATGATGAGCATATTTATACAACAGGAAATAATAATCAAATATACGTGTGGGATAAAAAGACATTATCAAAAGTTTTCGAGTTTCAAGCACATGATTCGGATATAACAAAATTAATTGTTGATGACCATAATCTCTATAGTGCATCGATCGACGGAACACTTAAGATCTGGCCAACATTTCTTTGGAAAGATTCTTCTCAAATCGAGCAATTTCTAAACGATTTATTTGATTATGGCTCAAAATTAACAATAGATGATTTTGAAGATTATAATAGTGCTATATGGGTCTTTAATTTATGTAAAAAATTCTATGAGAAAAAAGGAGAACTAGGAGATATGGCAAGAAAATGCCTTGAAGCAATCGTTCCAGAACAAATAAGATTCCTCGAAAAAGTTGCATTACTTGATGTGCTTTGCAAGAATAGACTGGATGAATTAAAGGTATTTATTAAAAGATATCACTTGGAATATTAAGATAAATTTATTGTATTTTTGATTTTCGCTCTATAATAAATATTTCCAATATTTGAAGTTTTTTGTTTCAGAATTCGTAGTATGACAATATCATTCTCTTTTACATTACTATCATTAAAATAAATTTTCTGAGATCCATCTTTCAATTTAAGTTTAACAAATAAGCTATTATTTTTTAATGTTCTTCCTATGACTATTTTATTCTTTTTTAATTCGTTACATACATAGAGTTGTTTAGGATATTCAATAATTCCTTTTTTTATATTATTTTTAATTAAGTTTTGTTTTACTAGAAGATAACACAAATATGACACAAGAAATGGATAATATACTATGACATTATATTTCTCAGGATCTATGCAATTATGGCATTTATTTATATTTTCATATCTATTTTTTAAAAATTCAATTGGAGAAGTCCCAATTTGCTCAAGTTTTTTAATTCGGCTTCTAATATATCTTGGAGCTACTACATTGATCATTATTTGTTCTAACTCATTCCTGTGAATTGGGCTTACAATATCTGAATAATCTAATGAAATAAAAATTACCCATTTATTATTCTTAAATTGATAATTAAAAATATCAGATAAATGTTTAATATCATTTTTATTTCTTATTGATGTGAAATTAGAAACAAGATCAAAAAAATCACTTATATCTTTTACATCAATTTGATTATAATTAGCTAACTCAGAAAGTAAATATTTTTTATTTCATTTACGTATTCTTGAATTTTAGAATTCATTTCGTACAGAAGTTTGTCTTTATTGATTTTTTGTACGTTTTTATTTACATTCATAATATCAATTATCCATTCTGTAAAAGATTTCAAAATCGATAGATTTTGATCACGTCCAAAGTTGCTTTGAAAAATGTTTTTATTGATTTTATTTACTAAATAATCTTCATACTTTTCTATGATATCTTCAGATACATCATGGTAGTTTTTAAGAAATCCATTTAATTCTTTTAAGAAATTACCGAGAGTATAGTTAATCTTAGAAAATACATTTTTTACTTCTTGAATTACTCTTTTTGTTATTGAGAATTCAACACCAGATGGCCTGTTCTTTTTAAATTTATCAAACTGAATAGTATTACTTTTTTTATTATGCACAACAGATATTATTGGATCTATTAGTATTCCTGAATCCACAAATATATCCACAAAAGGCATTATATCATCTCACGAGTTCAAGAATATCTGAAAATAATTTGGCTGTTGGATCATTACTATGTTTTTCTAATGCCATGGTTTGATTCAAAACCAAATTTTCATCGATTAAATCGTTCAGTTTATTAATTTGATCATTGAAGAATTGCAAGTTTAGTTTTTCCTTATCATAATTCTTTTTCTCCAATACTTCAAATAAGGAATTTGAATTAAAAAGGTCAATATATAGTTCTATTCTTGATAACTGCAATACAAGTTTGTTAATATCCTTGAATATTTGCTCCTCTTCATGTTTTAATTGTACAATAAATTTATTATGTCGTTTACTTTTTATTGATTTATTTATCTTTACACTCGCTTGTTTTATTTTTGTTCTCAATAATTCTAACTTTTCACATATAACAATCGTAGCTTGCATTAAAGATGTAAAATCAGTATAATCAAAATTAGAATTTAAGAACATATCAAATAAAATATCTACATCTTGAAATACATCCTTTATTACATCCTCAATTAATTCATTATATCCATTTAGAATATTAAGAATATCATAATCATTCTCTGAAATGTTTTTTAAAAATTCTTTTATTTTCTCATTTTTATATAGTTTTTCTAGCGATTTATTTAAGATAAACTGATGCAATTCTTCAAGATTAGCATAATTTGGTAACGGAATAGAATTAAGAATTTGTAAAATACTCTTACTTAAATTATTCTTAACATGTTCAAAAAATTTGGATAAAATAAGATTAAAATCATCATTTGCTCCATCTACAAATTCATATAAAAATTTCATTTGAATAACTATTGCCCTATTTTTTATGGACATAATTCATCCCATGAGCTGATAAGTTACATTGATATATTTAAGTATTTCTTATTTTATGTATTTAATTAATTATCCAATTAGTGGAGTCTGCATGCATACATGATAACCGAACATATAATTCAAAAAGGAGATTCTCGGGAACTATCGAAAAGTAATAAATCCATAGACCTCGTTATTACATCACCACCATATCCGATGATCAACATATGGGATGAAACATTTTACCGCATGAATCCAGAAATCAAAAATGCACTCATAGAAGAAAATGGAATGAAAGCTTTCGAACTGATGCACATGGAATTAGATAAAGTTTGGTATAATATCTATAATTTGATGAAAGATGGAGGTATAGTTTGTATCAATATTGGGGACGCAACTAGAAAAGTCGGAAGAAACTTCCAGATTTACCCCAACCATGCTCGAATAATTCAATCTATGACGTCAATTGGATTTCAGGCTCTACCGTGGATCATTTGGCGGAAGCCTACAAATTCACCTACGAAATTTATGGGTTCAGGAATGCTACCACCAAGCGCTTACGTCACGCTCGAACATGAATTTATATTGATCTTTAGAAAAAACGGAAAACGCGTATTTTCAGACTCGGAACGGCTCTTAAGGCGAAAGAGTGCATTTTTCTGGGAAGAGCGTAATTTGTGGTTCTCAGATGTATGGTTTGATATTTTGGGCACATCCCAGAAACTAGCCCCAGAAATTCATATCCGCAATCGAAGCGCAGCGTTCCCGCTTGAGATCGCCTATCGTTTAATTCAAATGTTCTCAATCTACGAGGATACAGTATTTGATCCATTTCTCGGCACGGGAACAACAACAATCGCATCAGCGATATCTGGCCGCAACAGTATAGGTATAGAACTCGAACAAGAATTGATCGACAATATACCAAAACGTCTATTTGAAGATATAAAACTTGGTAGAGAAATAATCGCAAAAAGATTAGAGAAACATACGGAATTCATTCAAAATAATGACAAAACTCCTAAATATTTCAATAAGCATTTGAATACACCTGTAATAACAAAGCAAGAAACCGATATTGTGTTTTATGAACCTATTAAAATAACTGCTGAAAACAATAAATTTACTATAATATATCAGCAATATTTAGCATAATTAATGTCTATATGAAATATATGTGCTTTAAAATCGAATATCTTGTCTAAATTTTTCTTTTCATTAAATTCTTTAGGTATTTTTTAATTAAACCCTTAAATTTTTTGCCTATAAAGCACTAAACCAAAACATTTATAGGTTTTAAACTATAGTTAACTTTAGTTAAGCTCCATTGGGAGGTTTAACTCTAGGAGGAATTGAGAAATGACAAAGAAATTACAGATATACAAATGTGAAGTTTGTGGAAATATGGTTGAAGTCATTCATGAGGGTGCTGATGCACTGGCGTGTTGTGGCAAGCCAATGGTCCTATTAGAAGAGAAGGTAACCGAAAGTGGAAATGAAAAGCATCTTCCGGTTGTTACAGTAAATGGCAATAAAGTCGAAGTCAAAGTTGGATCTATTGAACATCCAATGGTTGATAATCACTATATTGAATGGATCGAAGTAATTGCAGAAGATGGCGTCCACAGAAAGTTCCTTTCACCAGGTGAAAAACCAGTCGCAGTGTTTGAAGTTTCAGGAAAAGTCCTTGAAGCCCGTGAGTATTGCAGTATTCATGGACTATGGTCAAAGAAGCTATGAGGAATCAAAATGCCGAGCATAAAAGGCACCCAGACTGAGAAAAATCTCCTAATTGCATTTGCTGGAGAATCCCAAGCACGAAACAAGTACACATACTTTGCAGAAGTTGCAAAAAAAGAAGGATATGATAAGATTGCTGCAATATTCCTCGAGACTGCAGAACAAGAAAAAGTTCATGCACGACGAATATTCAGCTTTCTCGAAGGGGGACCAGTTGAGATAACAGCTACATATCCTGCTGGAAAAATCGGCACTACGGAGGAGAATTTGAAAGAAGCTGCTGAAGGCGAAAATTATGAACACACTAAGATGTACCCTGAGTTTGCTGACGTGGCAGAGAAGGAAGGATTTAAGAAAATTGCAGTTATCCTCCGAGCGATTGCGGTCGCAGAAAAACACCACGAAGAACGTTATTTAAAATTACTAAATGATGTTAAAGCAGGCAAAGTATTCAAAAAAGATAAAGTAGTAAAATGGGTATGCAGAAATTGCGGATATGTATATGAAGGAACAGAACCACCGAAGATCTGTCCTGCATGTGGCGAACCACACGAATATTTCGAAGTTCTCGAAGAGTAATTCCTCTTCTTTATTTTTTCATATTTTAATTTAATCTGTACGAATTAGAATATCGAAACGATCCTCATATTTTTTAGCGTCGTACGAAGCAAAAAAGATTTTTAGTATTATTAGACACGTAAATACACTATAATTCAAAATAATCGATGTAGAATTCGCCATCTTTAGATATAATTAGCGAATTGTCTGGCACCAATAATCCCAGTCTTTTTAGTTCCTTTACTTTTCTACTTATTGTGGGTGCCGATATGTCCATACGACGTGCAATCTCACGAATTGAAATGCCGGGATTTTCTTGGACAACCTTTAGAATTTTTAAGAATTCAATAGATTTTTCGAGCCGAAGTACGTGCAATGGAATTTTTATGTACGATTCTAGATTTTCAAAATCTATCTCAATATTTATTGTTCGAGATTTTGTATATTTTTGAAGTGCTACAAAGGTCATTATAATTATAGCTCGCATTCCACCCGATAGAAGAGCTTTGATACTTTCAGGCTCATAGGAATCCAACACATCATGGATTGACTTAGCCCATTCAAGAAAGTTCTTCTTTAGGTCCACCGTCAATATTACGAAATGGTCTTTATCCACCCATGAATTAGTTAGATTTCGCAACGTGTTTATAGCAGTTATTATTTTGCTGTTTGTTTTATATCCTTCAGTCGTTATGAGAATTATTACGTCATTTTGATGTATTTTATGACGTAGGAGAAAACGAACCGCAAATTTTTCATCAAATCCCACTGTGATTAAATAGATCGTTTTGATTTTCAGCCACCTACTATATCGATTTTAGCAATTCCACATAAGGCTCAATATCGTGCATTAAAATACCCTTTCCAGATTTACCGCGATTCACATTTGCAGAATAATTGTCCGCAATTATGATCGGATACAATATTGCATATACTTTGCGTATCATAGGAGTTCCAGAATTTAATCGAAATATGCTTGATTTTTCAGATAGTGTTTCATTTATATCTATGCAGAAATTTTTCGTGTTATTATTCGTTATAACTGCATTTTTTATATCAAATTGTATCTCATATTCTTTACCATATTCGGCGAATAAATCTATGCAACATTCTGAAATATTCAAAGGATTGTCATCATTATTAAGAATAATATCAATTCTATTTTTCATTGTGTGATGATGTAACATAATTGCTATTGACATTATTGTTTTTAAATTGTCATCCAACCAGTTTGCACTTACTGTTTTGTAAAAAATATATGACGAATAAAATTCATGTGCCAGAAAGCCCTTTTTACGCGTTTGAAACTTTTCTAATCCTTTTCCAATATCATGAAATACATATGTTAGTTCCAATACATCCTTTGCTATATTTGGTTTCGTAGGGTCAATTTCTAATATGCGAGTCAAGTATTTGTCATAATTATATTTTTCAAAGAGTTTAATGATGTCTAGCCCAGCTTCAATATGATCACGCATAGTTTCATTGGATCCACCAAAAAACGAATAACATGTACTCATTTAACATCACCCCACCTGCAAACCATATGTGTCATCATAAGCAGATTTGTCAATAATTATTTCAAAATTTTTATTATTAATACTCTCACGAGCAATCAGCTTTGCTGCCGCGTAATATTGCTTGGAATTAATTTTAGCTTCAATATGTTTAAATTTCGGATTTAATTTTATCTTTTGCTTCTCCAATAATTTACTAAGAAGGCTTAAACTTACGGTTATTATTTCATTAGTTTTTTCGATCTTTGCATTGACCATGTAATCCCTTAGGAATTGGTCATTCTTCCTCTCGATGAATTCTAAAACTTGAATAGAACGCTCAAGAGGAGATAATATTTTATTAAGTAATAAAGCGTCTGAATCGAAAAACTTTGGTCGTACCGCATTTATAAGGTCATCATATGTCTCAGGAATTCGGGGCGATAATGAAGTGTTCTTTTTTACATTATTTACTTGTGATATTGGGTTACTGCCCACCTCCTTAGAAAGTTGGTCTGAAGATGAGGTCTTCATTTGTAAAATTTTACGAATCGAATCGATATACTCAATTGGATATGGATACGGATCAGTATAATCAATAATATGAATTGTACCTTCTGATTCATTAGGACGACGCGCAACTCTACCCATGCGTTGAATTAAAGAATTAGGGGGAGCAAGATCAGTTATGAGAACATCTGAGGAGATATCAACTCCTGCTTCGACTACTTGAGTTGATACAATTATGAATCTATCCTTTGATGTAATTTCATCTAACTCTTTAATTTTTTTATTCCTATCCGCCAAAGTAAATCGACTGTGAAGCAATAATTTATCAATTTCTTTAAATCTTGGGTCGCTACAAATTTTTTTATACAAACTAACAGCACTGGATACTGTGTTTCGAACAATCAAATTTCGTTTTTCCTTATCAATCAACTCAAGTATATTTTGGGTATTGTTGTAATAGTTTACAGTGTATCTTTTTTTGCTTTCGTTCTGAATATACGGATCATTTTGGTTAGGTTCAAAAACCCGGAATCCTTTTATTTCGCCCACAATTCCTTCGAAAAATTTCATTAATCTAGATATCTGTTTCTTACTAATTGTAGCGGTCATAATTAGAATTGGAACCCGATTCATAAATAGGAATTTTAAAATAGTTGCAAAAACGTTTTTGATTTTATCGTCGAATAGAAGCATGTGTACTTCATCAAAAATTACAAGAGAATTCAAAATAGATGCTTGTGTAAAGTAATCGTGACCGAATTCAAGTCTTTTACGAATACGATCTAATTTTTTTGTATTTAGTTTTATAATATCGTAGATGAACGTATCAATAGTTACAAAAGAGATAGGATTCAAATAGAAGATCGTTTCAGAAGATCCCATCATCTTTTTCTTTGAAATTTTCTGTGCGATTGCATGTTCAAAGATCTCATCAGTATTTTTTGCTGCAGACTCTATTATTGTTCGCATTGGGAGAACATGGATAACCTTTTCAAAATAGGTTTTATCATATAAAGCAAATAACCCCAAAATCTGCGTAATTGTCGTTTTTCCATAGCCCGTAGGTGCTTTTATCACATAAAAAAGTGGGTAGGACGTAGGTAAGTCCTTTTCTAAGTTATTAATTACTTCGTCGATTAACGGACGTTTATCTGGCGTCTTTTTAATCTTTTTTTTGATAGCCTGAAATATTTTTTGTTTTGCGTTAGATAAAGAACACATTTACAATTCACACCTTATAATATAGATTTCAAGAGAATTTTAGTGTGCTCGATGTTTGCAAATCGATATAGAGTAGCTTTGAGACTCTTGTCAATGTTCTTGCTTTCACTAGCATCGTATTGTACATATTTTCGTAAAATTCTGTATAGACTTTGTTCCAACACAGAAATATTGTGTGACATTACGCTTCGATAGATATCTTTTACCATTATAAATGAAATCATTTCATTATCTGGATTCTTTTTCGATCCGATCGCCCTATTTGCTATGTGTAATAATTGTTCTAAAGGTGTTAGTCCGTTTGCGTATAGTAAATCCATATCTATTTTGGAATCCTCTTGTTTCGATTCGGATTTCTTTGATTTATTTTTAGAGTTTTTATCGTCTTTGGGCGGGGGCAGATAAAATATCTTATTCCACCCAGGAATACTTCTGAGTGATTTCAAATAGTTATTTGTGAATCTTATTAGTTCACTAAAGCTCAAATCATAAACACTTTTCGCAAGATATACATTTCCCATAAATGAAACTTTGTACACACGTATGGGATAGACTTCATTATTCATGAAGTTGTCAAGATTGATATTTACATCTCTAATAATATCGAATGCCATAGAAAACTCAAATAGTTCTTCAGCTTCTAAGATGTATCGATTTTTAATACTTAAATCTGTGAGTATTCTTAATATGTCGAATACGAGACCTAATAAGTTATTTGCGAATATAGCTTCAACATCGGGTTTTAAGATATAGTAATAATCACCTCTGAATCCACCGTATGCAATTAGAAATCCTAATGATAATATTGAAAACCAGAAGGCATCAAAATCGATCATGGCATTATTTCCATAGGTTGGTTTCATGAAGGATGTTCCCTGTGAGTAATATTCCATATTTTTTAGAATTGCAGGTGATATGAATGCCTTCTTACCGTTGGGCACATCACCGAGTCTAATTCCATTCTTAGACACTTTAAAGGCTGATAAGGATTTTTTAAGATCTATTGAACCATCTTTCAGCATTTCTGAAATTTTCTTAAGGGTTAATATGAAAAGTTCTGAATAATAATCTTTAGGACCTTCGTTAAACCATTGACGTACTGTTTCTCTGAATGATTTTTTATCATTTCCTGAAATTTTTGATCCCTTGGATACTGTAAATTTTGTTTCATATTTTTTTACAGCTTCATCAAATGCCTCACCAATATAACCTGGATCATCAAATGTAATTTTGTGTCCATTGATTTCATAAGATACTGCATGTACCTTAATTAGATAGCCAATTCCGGTCATTATAAGATCTCGCATGAACCCGGATATGGGTATATTATTCAAGTTCACTTCATAAGTTGTGTTACTCAACAGATATCTCCCCCATAACTAAGCTTTCTTGATCAACTTCAATAACATTAAATGAACTATCCGAAGTAACTGTAACCTTGTCCTGTGGGTAAAAATATGGAACCCATTTTGCCGAAGTATAATCTGATAGCTTACCATCGTTCCATTTCACTACCTTTTTGAATTCGCCATTGCCATTTATATTGAAACTTTCACTGTACTCAAAGGCAAACGAAGTTTCTGCTTTTGTTGTTTGTTTAATTGTTGGACTATGTACTACAACCTCATCTACACTGAATACAGATTCTCTAGAGCCTATACGCGTAATGCCCCATGCCGCACGAATGATCTTTTCTTTAGTTATGCCATGCTTTTCTGCAGCGTCCAAGTCGATTAGGTATGCTAACTCAAACAGATTTCTTTCCTCACCGTATGCTAAGATCATTGGAGACGAAGTTATAGCAAAATCCACCTTCTTATTATACATTCGATGTATTCGTAATAACGTACCATATGTGAATAGTTTTCCATTTATTCGAGCAGAAACATATTTGAAAATGTCTTTTATACGCTCATATGAAGGCAGTATTGAGTTTTTATTGTTATTGAGCACCTCGTCTCTCCAGTTCATTATTCTGAAAATCGGATACGTTAATGCTCCGATAATAGTTGTAGGAGGTGGATATTTTAGTGCTAATCGCATCTTACTTGCGGGAACTGTTCGCATGGCATACATACCAGAAGGTGAAAGTTTTACATTAAGAAAAATAAGTGAGGTTGATTTCAATGACAACACCTCACAGTACGTTGTTGTTTTCTAGTTCTTTGATAATTTCACTGATCGCTTCCTCAGGAGTAGCCACTGATACGGCAAAATCATAATTTTCAGTTTCTATATCAACATTTTCAGTAAATACGAATTTTACATTTTCATCAAGTATGTTTTTTAGAGTGCCTAAACGCTTAAGAGTCGTTATGCCGTGGTCTGGATAAATTGGCGATGTGACACTGAAAGGTCCTTCAGTAAGAGATGCCGTCAATGAAACGATCCCGCCAACTGGGAAGAATCGAGATAACTTGGCACCAAATTGCTGCGAGGAAACGAATCTGAGAAGCGCATTCAATGCAACCTTTTTACGCATCTTGATTTCATTATCGTCCAAGAGCTTCCCGTATCCTTGGGAACTAATTCCGATTGAATCAAGGTCTAAATTGAATACCATGCCATATATTGCAGAACCAGTCTCAACATAGTAAATCATCTGCTCTGAAGTTTTGGATTTCTTTTTGTCTTCTTCGCCTGTCATTTGAGCATGCCTAGCATGCAACTGTGGTTCCGTAGTGGCAAAAGCAGCTGAATCCTTAACTGGTAATGCATAGCTTACTTGAAATCCACTGGATCTTCGGACCGGAGGCTTTTCAGCATACATGAATCCGCCAATGTCTTCAACAAGACAGGATTTTATTATTATTTCCTCGACTTCTTTGGCCATGAGATCCTTCTTATTTATATTAAGTATTTTCATCTTCGTTTCCAAATGCGGTCTGTCCATGCTCTTAAAGAATCCGCCTACAGCACAGTCAGGGCAAACCGGAGCATTTTTACCGTAGAGTCGGTTGGCCTCATTGACCAAATGAACCTGATATGCATGCGCAAGGCTCTCACCGCTGATGGCAGGTACATAAATGGTCTTGTAATTGCCTGCATCATCTTTTATATAGTATGGAACTCTTCTATGCTTTGAATAATTTCCAGCAGTCTCAACCATGTTGAGTGCTTCCACGTTCGCTTCAAATGTTATTCCTACAGATATGAACATTACATGATCACCCTCAACTAATTTTTTGCTTAGTTTTCACTCCCATTTTTTGATTCGGAATTTTTGCCAGCCCATGTTAAAGCTAACATGGCAAGCTTTCGCCCATAACTAATATCCTCATTAAGTAGTTGTAAAAATGTATCTATAGAATTTTGTGATGGTATATTGGGAAGATATGTTATTGAACCGTCGCGCTCTTTAATAAAACGAAATCCCTTAGCATCTACCTGCGCACTCAAATAGTACGAATTAAGGTCTCGTAACGCATCTTTGAGTGCCATCTCTACTGCATCTTTGGATAGGGTGTTCCCAATACGATCCACATAGCTAAAGTTCTTCCGCTGTACGAAAAACCTAAGCATTTTAACAATCTCATTTGGAATCTTATCTAACTCGGACATAAATTTCACCTCGTAATTGCCCATGTAAATAATTATTCAAAGACTTATTTAAGCATATTGCAAAATGTTTCATATAGAACCTTTCAAATGTTTCATTTCCGTGAAACATATATGCCTTACCCAATTTAGTTGAGCACAAACCTTCAAAGTATACTCTTGAAAAATTCATGAACCTGAAAGATCCATTCCTAAATCTAGGAATTTGATGAATATACAAATAAGTATGATTCTGCAGTTCCGTCTTAACCGCCTGCCTATTTTTAGCAGGATAACCGCGAATGCGTGTCGTATTACATTTTTGATTCGCCGAAACTAAGTGATGATAATGATATTTGGCAGGATAACCGCGAATGCGTGTCGTATTACCATAGATAGACCCGAAACATTCCGCTACGCCAGACTCGTATGAAGCACTTAAACGATTCTGGGAGTCGTAT
>CAZPUN010000004.1:0-41736 GCA_964589775.1 uncultured archaeon | reverse complement strand
TTGTATATTTAGGCTTTAAAATTGTTATTTTAGATACAATTTCGTTTAAATCATCAGGAACATGACTTTTCATAATTAAAAACACAATTGAGGAGGCAAGTTCAAGAATATCAGAAAAATCACGACTCAATTCATCAGATGCTAAATTTAATTTATGTAAAAGTGCTTCCATCTTTGATAGTATTTTTAATTCTTGACCTGAAAGCGATTTATTATCGATAAGATCCTCAAATATAGGATCTATCGCAAATGCTTCAGAAGCTAAGTCTGTAGAATACGGACCATATAAATACCAACTAAATTTGTAGTTCATATCAAGCCCGAGTTCTTGTAATAAATAGATGGCTTTCTGAATCTTTAGGCGATTTTCAAACTTATCCATATTGTGGGGAATCTTTAGGTGTTCAAGAATATTTGC
This sequence comes from uncultured archaeon, assembly GCA_964589775.1. Taxonomy (GTDB): domain Archaea; phylum Asgardarchaeota; class Thorarchaeia; order Thorarchaeales; family CAZPUN01; genus CAZPUN01. Next base: position 41,318 of record CAZPUN010000004.1, on the reverse strand, counting down.
TAGCTTTGTAAATCTATACATCAAATATCCTCCATAACTATGGAGCAAAAAATACTATTTAAGCTGCTATATGATGATGATATCACAGAGAACAAAATAAGACAATATAATATACCCAACAGAATATATATAACTCAAATAATCTAGAAATTACAACGTACCAGAGTTTATCAGTTTCTCGCGTTAAAAGATAAACATTAAATTTCGGGAACATAGGAGTGTAATAAAAATTTGTACGGAATTGAAGTTAAGAGTTCCAATATGCAATTTAGTTCAGCACACTTTGAAAGAATTAAAGGCGAATTTGAACCTTTACATGGACATAATTATAAAGTGATATGCAGAATCGAAGGACCACTAAACAACGAGAAGGTCGTAATTGATTTCCACTATGTAAAAAAGATAATTGAGAAAATTTGCAAAAAATTAGATCATAGAGTATTAATCCCTGAGAAAAACCCACACCTTAAAATTCAAGAAAAAGATGAAAATATCGTAATTCTAGCGGATAGATACCTTTACGCTCTGCCAAAAAGGGATGTCGTACTATTACCGATTGAAGAAACCTCAACAGAATTATTAGCAAAATATATACATGAACAAATCCATTTACCATGTGATTGCACGTATTCCGTTGCGGTATCTGAAAATGAAGGGAGCACTGCAGTATATTTTGGATAAGATTTAGGAAGAAATACCCATGCAAATCGAAACCCAAAATGAAAGACCAAACGCAGAATATGATTTAATTGAAGTAGGAATAAAAGATTTGAAAACCTTCATAGTTCTGAAAAAAAACGGACAACACTATCATTTTGTACCAACAGTAGAGGTGTCATTTGATTTACCCAAAACGGTTCGCGGAGCACATATGTCTAGAATTATTGAATCGATCTCAGAAATAATTACAGAACGTAAAGTCTGCGAATCCGCAGAAAAAATGCAAGTTAATATACTAAAGAAACTTAAACAAAAACACGCATTTAAGCACGGGCGAATTGTATTTACTTTTGATTATGGCTACAATAGTATAACACCGATTTCACATAGAAAAACATGGGAAATTTGTAAAGTAACAACTGAAACATTAATCAACGAGAATGATGAATTTACGCATAAGGTTACAGTAGAAGTAATAGGAAATACTGTATGTCCTCATGCTATGGCAAATAATGATGGTAAAACACACATTCAGAGAGCAATCGGAAAACTTACAATTATTGGAAATATAAACATGATCCCAAATTATGATAAAATGATCGAAATAGTAGAATCTGCATTCTCAAGCAAGACATATGCATTATTAAAAACCGATGATGAAAGCTTTGTCGTTCAGCAGATGTATGATAATCCAATCTTTGTTGAAGATCTATGTAGAAATATCTTAAATAATTCAGAAAAACACCTGCGTGGTAGAAATCTCGAAATTTGCGCTGAAGCGATTAGTTTTGAAAGTATTCATAAACACAATGTGATAGCAAGAGGCAGAATAAGAATTCAATAGTGGACCGGAGGGGACTCGAACCCCTGGCCTTATGAGTGCAAGTCAGACGATCTACCACTGATCTACCGGCCCAATGCTTTACAAATACATCTATAGAAGTTGTTCTTAAATTAAAATATAAGGATTGTGTTTTGGAAATATTTTTTGTATATTCAAATAGAGAGATTTTTATTCGTACAAACGAAATTTGTATAAGTAGAAAATAACAAAATAGGTATGTTGATTTCTTGGAGGATATATCAATTGGCCGAAATTTTGATGAAACCATATAGGAGAATATGGTCACTTTTTAAAAAAGAACTAAGAACAATTGCAAAAGATAAAATGGCGCTTGTAATGATATTTTTACTTCCTTTTGTGTCAATGATATCACTAAGTATAGTTGTAGGTCAAAGTGCACCGCCACCCGGCATGGGTAGTACTGGCGGAAAAGTTGTAGGGGTTTTGGATTTAGATACAACAACAGACTTTCCGGGTCAGGATTTGTCTGAAAATTACACTGCAGCGCTTAGAGAATATGGAGATTTTTACATCATAATGTACAATAATGAATCAAAAGCGTATTGGGATTTATACAACTATAAAATAGATGGATATATAGTTATACCTGATGGATTTGAACATAATTTAACAGAAAATATTAAGACTTATGTGGAAGTTCATGTTTCGGCCACAGACCTATTCACACAAATGAAGGTAATTGCGGGTGTAGAAACTGCAAATATGATGTTTAGACTTCATCATGGTTGGATACGATCTGAAATCTTACCATATCCGATCATTGAATTTCAGCCTAAAGGCGATTATACTGCAGCACAGTTTGGTGGATTTATCTGTGTCTTTTCAAGTTATTTAGGAATCACCATGACTGCAGCACAGGCGATTGTAGGTGATGTACCATTACGAAGAATGTTATTAACACCCACAACTAAAATGGAAGTGATGATTGCCAAAATTACAGCATATCTATTCTTAGGATTCCTACAGTCGATAGTTCTTGTAGCCCTATGGATAAATATGTTTGATATTTCATTAAATACTGATTTTCTGACATTAACAATAATCATGGCATTATCAGCATTATCTGGCTCAACAACTGGAATTTTGATTTCTACATTAAGCAATTCTAGATTACAAGCAAATCAAGCATTTCTATTTCTTATGTTTGCTACATTAATATTATCAGGGTTCTTCATAGATGTAGGAGAATTAAATAATTGGCTACCAATGAATTTAGCAAAAGATATACTATTATCAACCGCATTTAAAGGATTGTCACTCTGGGACATAGGAGATAAAATAATACGACTGATAATATTTTGCTTTGCAAGTTCCTTATTTTCATTAATAGTATTTTGGAGAAAGGAGGCTATTGAGTAGGAGGACTAAAAAGTGAGCAGCAGTAAACGACCGGAATTTGTTGAAGAGAGCTATTTTACAGGCGCACGATTTGAAGATGCGCTTCAATGGTGTGCCGAGAGAAGCGATAGAGAGATCCATGCAGAAATTCAAGGAAAGGATAGAAGAACCAATAAGAAAGTTCATTTTACAGGGCGTATTGTAAGTATTAAAAAGAGCATATTTAAACAGAGATTCGCAATTCTTGTTGAAGAAGACCTTAGGAAAAAAAAGGAATACCCATTAGATGAGATACTTACAGTTGGGGGCCCAAACACAACATCAGAAGATATTAAAGCTACCCAAATTACACTTTTCAATTATATGCGTCGAAACCTATATGATGATATGTTCTTTTCAAAAGGCGAACTAGATGAAGCTGTAAAAATTATTAATAAAAGAGGATTTATTAAACATTCAATTGGAGCTGTCTGGGGAAGACGTGCATTAGATAATATGGAAATTTCACTAAAAGGTGAAATAGTAGGTACGGATGTAAAATTCGCACCAATATTACCGGAACCACTAATTGAAATTCGTACTGAAGGAACACCACCGAGAGTATACATTCTGACGGAGAAAAAACTCGCAGGGCTACCAAAAGAGAACATCATAAATAATATAATTGTCGAAAAACTATACATACAGCCCTTTGTATCTGTAGAGGCACCAACTTATCGAAACGTTGTCGAGGTACGAAATCTCTCCGTAATAACAAGTTCGGGATACAAAATAATCGAAAACGTCACGTTTAATCTGAAAGAAGGAGAAGTTCTAGGAATTATTGGTGAGAGCGGAGCAGGAAAGTCTACTCTAATAAAAGCTCTCATTGGAGATATTCCATCAAAAGGTATTGCGCGAATAGCAGGTATTGACTCATCTCAATCTCGTAAGGTGCGATATTTCTTTGGATATTGTCCTCAAGATTTATCCTATATGTACCATACATTCACAGCTTTGGAAAATATTGTAGCATTTGGAAAACAATATGATATACCGGAATGGGAACTTGTAAGGCGTGGAAAAACACTATTGAACGACTTTGGAATTCTAGATAAAGGTGACGATCCTGTAAAAACATTATCAGGAGGACAACAAAGACGTGTATCTATTGCTATTAGTTTAGTACATAGGCCCAAGGTATTAATTCTTGATGAACCTACAAGTGGCTTAGATCCAGATAACAGAAATGAATTATGGTACTATCTGGATTTTATAAATAGAGAATATGGAACTAGTTTAATTGTAGTTACTCATTATCCACAAGAGGCAGAATTCTGTGATAAAGTTGCAGTATTTTTGAAAGGTAAGAGCTTAGTTTCGTTTGGATCACCTGAGAGACTCAAACGCTCATTACCGAGAGAGGGATATGCGGTAGGAATTATTCTAAAAGATGTAAATCCAAACGCTGCTGAGATTCTTGAGAAACTTGAAGGCGTTCGCTTCGTACTACAACGCGGAGAATTATTGAAAGTATTTACAGATGAGCAATTAAACATCATGGCAGAAAGAGCAGTGGAAGCTCTTGAGAAAAACGGGATAAAAGTAAAAATCGTAAATACTCGTGTAAGAGCAGATATGACGGATTATTATATTACTGTGACTAGGGGGCTAATTAAAGGTGTTATCGAAGTCTAAGATCTTTACGATCATAATTTTATGCATATTATTTATTTCAAATATGCCACAGATGCCAGCAGTACCGCATAAATCTTTAGACAGCTCAAGCACAAGTAATGTTATAATCCATCCAAAGAAACAATTGGACCCCGCGGTTGCAAAACAAATTCTAAAGAACACTGAAGGAATCAATACAATTGGAAAATATATGCCAATAATTAATGGCTTTGAAGCAAATGTAAAAACAAATCTAATTCCAAAAATAGCATCAAGCTATGTAATAGACCATATCACACCTAATGAACCTATTAAAGTAGATATCAATCAAAATATTATTGCAGATTTTGTAGATGAATATGTAAATCCTGCAAAGATAGTTGGTGCAGATAGACTGCATAAGTTAGGAATAAATGGTTCAGGAACCGTACTTGCAATTTTGGATAGCGGCGTAAATATGCTTCATCCAGACCTTGATGACTTTGATGATAATAGTAGTACATCTGATTTGAAAGTTCCGGGTACTGTTTCTTTTGCAGAAGGCGATTCACTACCAATTGATATGTTCGGACGAGGCACATATGTTGCATCAATTGCAGCGGGAACCGGAAATAAATCAAATGGCGTTTTTGAGGGTATTGCGCCGGGAGCCACAATATTGTCCGTTAAAGTTGTTATTGCAGGTAATTTAACATTAGCTTCGTGGGTAGCATCAGGAATTGAATGGGCAGTATCTCACGGCGCAGATGTGATTTTACTACCATTTTCAACGCTGGGCTTTCCGGGTGATGAATTAGCAGATGCAATACAATATGCAGTAGAACATGGAGTTTTTGTAGTTGCTGCAGCAGGAGATAATGGTCCCAACTATCTAACAGTGATGTCACCAGGAATGTACCGAGAAGCATTTACAGTGGGGGCATATGATCCCATACATAAAAGTATCCCAGAGTTCAGTAGCCGAGGTCCAACAATGGAATTTTTAGCTAAACCAGATATTGTGGCACCAGGAATTAATATAGTAGGTGCAAGCCCAGCAAGCAATTTTGGATTTGGGACAGATGTAAATATTGATGCTTCATTTAATATGAATGGCCAAAATATAAACATAAATGCAGCAGGATTTGGAAAGAAATTAAATGATGATTATATAATTGCAAATTCGACCGCAGCTTCAGCAGCGATCGTTGCAGGATGTGCATTGCTGCTTCTTGAAGAATTCCAAGATCTTTCTCCAGAAAGCTTAGCAAACATATTGAGAATGACTGCAACAGATATAGGATATGGCCCAAATATGGCAGGAGCAGGACTAATTAATGTATCAGCAGCATATGATTACCTTTTAACCCATGCATATAAAACACGTGAAGTCAGAACGGTTACACCCGGATTAATCTATTTGGGATTCACGCCGAGTGATGGAAATACACAAGACACATATCTTTTGGAATCTACATATGGAACATCAGTGGCACTCTTGCGTAACACAACAGAAAAAACAAGTGTAGATATTCATTTAGCATTCGGAATGTTTTACATAAAAATAGGCAAAAATGACCCAATATCACTATTTCAATTTAAAGCATTAAAAGAAATGCATTATGCATATATGATGGATAACACAATCAATTCATATACACGTACTGTTTCAGTTCTTTATAAAGATGGACTAATTGTAATACCAATGATTGAGAGTTATAATACAACTTATACATCAGACATAAACGCATTCAAAATTACATTTTCAATAATTAACTTAAACAGCACAACGACAGAGAACATTTCATTATTATCAAGTTGGATGTTTGATGTTTATATGGATTCTAAAGACGACCATATACGATTAGACGATTCAACAAACACCATTTTCGTATATGGTTTTGATGATATGGGTCGAGATACATACATAGGGCTAAATTCTAGCACACCATTCACAAATTATGAATTAGGAAATTCAACAGATGTGATTTCGCATGTTATGAACGATGAATTTCACCAAGGATTACATTATGATGGCTCAACAGGAGCAGGAATCAAATGGAATTTGGGACAACTGAATCCAAAGGGTGCAACAAACGTTTCAATCGCTTTAGGAATTGGAATTGATAAGAATAGTATGGATAAGAGCATAAGAGAAATTTGGACCTTAAAACCATCACAACAAATAATGAATTCTCCAGATTTTACAGTTGTTGCACCAAACATCTACAGAGTACAAAAAGGAATTGGTATATATAGATCATCTGCAATTATTCTAAACATAGGATTTGGTAGTTCAGACGCATATGCAGCCATGGTGATTGCAAAACCAAACGGCGATACTGGAACTGCATTTTTAAAATATTTTACATACTCAAATATGAAGCAATATGAGTTCAAGAGTTTATCAGGAGAATGGATACCTGAAAAATATGGTACATATACAATATCGTGGATTGTAGGAAATACAATCGGAATACCCACCCAAACCACATTGTTACAATCAAACTTAGTAAATATGGATGATTATCTGATTAGAGATATATTTGTAATTCGCAATATCCCAACAGTATCGGTATTTCCATCTAAATTACCGTATGCACCTATGAGTTTGGAATTCGTAAGTAATTTCGGTATGTATTCTTTAGTATTAACAACATCAATTCCTTTGGGTAATATCACAGCAAACGTAGAGGGCGATATTAAAGATTGGGTAAATATTACATTAGAAAGCAAAGAGAATACACAAGATTATCTAACAGCTTCGATTGTAATATTCATTCCAAGCATAGAAGCAGACGGAATACATAGGGGTAATATAACATTTACAAGCAGTAGAGGCGGTTACATTAAAGTTCCTGTAGAATTAGATCTAAAATATCCCAAAGCCATGCTGGTATTTGACTCAGCACACAATTCAGGGCTTATGTCCGGAAATATTTCATTAAGCAATATCACAGATTTAAATAGCATACTTGATGCATATAAGGAAACCAGCGATAGTATATACATAGGCTTTACTGAGTTCGCAAAAGTGTTCGCGGAGAAAAATATTAGTTTAATCGAAATACCACAAATCGAAGAATACAATGCATCATTATTAAGAAACTTCGATGGCATGATAATTCAAGACCCTGAAAAAGGATTTACACAAAACGAATTAGAAATATTTAAGAACATGACAGATAATGGAAAACGACTCATACTGATGTCAAATGGTAAAGACGATACAAATCAAACCGCATTAAATTCAATTGCACAAATGTATAATTACACTTTTGCGGGTACGATTAATGCAACAAATACTACAGAGATTTCCAATGGAGACCTAACGACAAATGTTTCTTCATTATACATTAGCAACGGCGCATACATATATGGAACACAAATATATTCACAGATAACTTCAGATGGACTGCCAGTGTTGATCCATATAATACATCCACGAGTAATACTTGTAGGAACTGCCGATGCATTTGATAATATTAATATTGATAAGTACTGCGACCGTCAGTTATTAGAAAACATCGCACAAAACATTTTGAATGATAGCTTAAATGTTGAATTTACAATAACGGGAAGCGATAGCAGCCTTTTTGAACAAGGAAAAGATGTATACATGGTTGCAAACATAACAAACCAAAAAGGCGTACCCGTAGAAGGTCTTGAAATTTTCGTCGGCTTTAGATTACCAAATGGATCTCTAAGATTTTTCCTTGTTGGTGATCTAGGCAACGGACATTATTCTACTGTATTTATGCATATGTTCTGGGAAGATACAGGGACTATACATGCAATTCTGATAATATTTCCATCTGAAAATTACACAGGCACGTTTGCTAGTACATCATTTACGTATTATCAGGCGAGTAAAACACCTAGTGAAGAGCAAGGAATACCCCGAATGGTACTTGTAATGCAATCAATAATAGGTGTATTTGGAACATTTGGCTTCCTCATTTTATCATTATTAATATCTAGAAAGAGACGCGGAAAACGAATGACGATTCCTGAACTACATGTAGATATTGTAAATGAAGTTGATAATAAAACAAACACTTTGATAGCTAGTTCAAAACTAATTGAAGAAGTTGCAAAGAGAGAAGACTTAGACCTGCTAGAGCGAATGGAAATCATTGGAGATCTTCTAAAGGGACTGGATAAGGCAATAAAAGAGTTTAGAAAATTAGCAAAGAAACTGGGGGCTGAATAATGAAAGATGAATTTGCAATAAAGTTAGAAGATGTAGCAGTTAGATTCGGCAAAATATGGGCATTACGTGGAATATCTTATGATGCGAGATACGGTGAGTTCGTTGGAGTTGTAGGAACTAGTGGCGCAGGCAAAACAACTATGCTTCGTGTTCTTACAGGACAGATTAAACCAACATCCGGAAAAGCATTTGTAGCAGGACATGATGTTGTGAAGAATCGAAAACTTATCAGTCTATTAACCGGCTATGTTCCACAACATGAACACTTAAGCCTTTATTATGATTTTTCAGCCTTAGAAAATGCTCAATTTTTTGGACGAATGTACGGGCTAAAGCCGCAGAAAATAGAAGAATCAGCCATTGAAATATTGGAGATATTAGGATTTGATGAGGATCTAATGAATAAACCAGTGAAAAAACTATCAGGCGGAGAACGAAAACGAGTCTCAATAAGCTTAGGAATGATACACAGACCCCCAGTTTTATTCTTAGATGAACCGACTACAGGTCTGGATGCACATTTACGACATGAAGTACTAAATTATCTAAAACGATTGAACTACTCATTAAATACCACAATGATTATTATTAGTCATGACTTAGAAGTAGTCGATTACTGCTCACGCATAGTAATTTTGGAAAAAGGAAAGGTTTCTTTATTTGATACTCCTGAAAACCTAATTAAATCAATGCCGGGAAAAGGCAAAACTCTGAAGCTTGTGATACCATCACTTACACCAGAACTACAAAGAAAAATACGATCATATCCAGGAATCGACTATATAGTAAGGTCAGGACGAAATACAATAAAGGTATTTGTGGAAAATCCAGAAGAATCACTCTTATCGGCTATTAAAACGCTAAATGAAAATAATATAGATTTTGAAGAAATAAGTGTTGATGAGACAGACTTCTTTGATTTCTTTAATGTTAAGCCATGGAAGAGAAAAAAGGAATCTGTTTCAGAGGAGGGATAACAGATGCGAACTAGTAAAGTATTATTAATTACACTAATTATGATTGCTATTGTATTAGCTGCAAGAAGCAATCATACGACAAATATACAAATTGATTCTCAAAATGAGAATGACGTACATATATCTAATCCAATAAAATATGTTATTTCGGCGACCGAAGATGTAAATACGGTTTGGAGTAGAAGCTTTACGGCTACAGCTAGCCTAATAAGAACACTAAATGCAGATTCAGATAATCGAAGTGAAATTTGTGTATATTTCAACAATAATACATTGGAACTCTTAAATGAAACCGGATATAAAATCTGGTCTATTCCAAATATTACAGTATATAGTATGCATACAACGGATATAGACAATAATTTGATTGATGATATAGTTGTTGGAACAGACTCTGGAATCTTGGTTATTGCGTATAATAGTACAATTCTACTGAATAAAACACTAAACACTGCAGTACTATCAGTCAATACAGCAGATCTTACAGGCGATGGAAATAAAGAGATAATTGCAGGTTGCAGTAACAATTATTTGTATTCGATTTTCCAAAATGGAACTCAATACTGGAATTACACAACATTTGGAGATATAAGAGCAATAGATACTCTGAAAATAGATGGAGACACACTTACAGATATAAGTATTGGTTCAGATGATGGAAGATATTATGCAATTGCAGCAAATGGAACTCAGCTATTTAATATAACTACAAATTCAAGAATTCGCCAACTAGGTCAATATGATGCGAACGATGATGGAAGTAATGAAATAATTTTTGGAAACGATGCGGGTGTATTGTTTGCATACTGGACAAATGGAACTCAGATTTTTAATTATACTATTGATGGTACAAAAATAATGTCTATAGCTGGTGGAAACTTAACAAGCTCTGCAAACGATGAAATTGTTTCAGCATTTTCAAATGGAACTATTGTGATGCTGCAATACAATGGAAGTGAAATTTGGAGATATAATGCGGCGAGTGACCCCCATCCGATTAAATTAATAGATATAAATAACGATAGCACATTAGAAATTGTATTTGGAGATTCATGGGGCATAAGAATTTTAGATACGTCCGGAAGTGTCTTTTGGGCAACTCAATATGGACAATATTCGGGTGAATTGTCAATAGGAGATATAGATGGAAAAAGTCCTTCTGAAATTATAATATCAAACACATTAGGTCAAATAAGAGCTCTCGGATATGATAGCGATAAGGATGGACTCGCAGATGCACAAGAAAACTTGATTACAAACACAAATCCGAATATTGCAGATACAGATGGGGATAACCTAAAAGATGGTGAGGAAGTAAACACATACCATACAGATCCTTTGAAGAAAGACACTGATGATGATGGATTAAATGATTACTTGGAAGTTTCGGTATATAATACAGACCCCAATGACCCAGATAGTGATGATGACGGACTAAATGATTGGCAAGAGATATTTTTGGGAACAGACCCTAACGATTCAGATTCAGACAACGATGGATTATCAGACTATGAGGAAAATAACATTACAAAAACAGATCCGCTTAATGCAGATACAGATAACGATGGGACAAACGATGCAAATGATGATAATGATTATGATGGATTAACGAACATCCAGGAAGTCCGTATTACAAAAACAGATCCAAATAATGCAGATACAAATGGAAATGGAATTTCAGATTATTATGATGATAACGATAATGATGGATTAACAAATGGAAAAGAGGTGCAGATTCACACAGATCCATTAAAAGCAGATACTGATGGTGACGGATTAAAAGACGGCGAAGAAGTAAAGACCTACAAAACAGATCCATTATCTAATGATACAGATAATGATGATATTTCAGATTATGATGAAATCAACACGTATCACACAAACGCCACAAATGCAGATACCGATGGCGACGGCCTTAATGATGGCCAAGAAATCAACACGTACAATACAAATCCAAAAAGTAATGATACAGACCAAGATGGACTTTCAGATGGCGATGAGGTAAATACGTATCATACAGATCCGAACAAGTCAGATACAGATGGAGATGAATTATCAGACAAGTTAGAAATCACCATTGGTAGTAATGCAACAAATCCAGATACTGATGGCGATGGTTTATTTGATGGAGATGAATATTACAAGACAAATACAAGTCTTACAAACAAATACACCCATGGTGGAAATATAACAGATTATGATTACGACAATGATGGAGATCATCTATCTAATGGATTTGAGGTGTACTACACAAAAACAGACCCAAACAATGTAGATACAAATGGAAATGGAATTACTGATGACCATGAGGATCTTGACTTTGACCATTTAAATAACATCCATGAATTAGGGAATGAAACAGACCCTAGAAATCCCGATACTGATGGCGATGGAATACTTGATGGCGATGAAATAAAATTAGGATACAGCCCAACTGATAACGATACAAACGATAATGGAATAAGTGACTATAATGAAGATCAAGATGGCGATGGATTATCAGATGGAATCGAATTATATAAGACAAATACAAGCGCATTGACACCATACACATATAGTAATACAACTACTGATTATTACTGGGATAACGATAATGATGGGCTACCAAACTGGTTCGAAGTATTCAAATCAAAGACAGATCCTAATGCAAACGATACAGACGATAATGGAATTCTAGATGGGAATGAGGATTTTGATGGCGATCATCTAACAAATATTCAAGAACTTGGTAATTCAACAGATCCATACAATGCGGATACTGATGGCGACAGGCTAACGGATTATCAAGAGATATTAATTGGAACATCACCGACAAATACAGATACAGACCAAGATGGAATTAGAGACGACCAAGACGACCAAGACTTTGATACATTAACGAACTATGAAGAATTAAATACGTACCATACGAACGCAACAAATCCAGATACTGATGGAGACATGTTATGGGACAATATAGAAATTGAAATGCATACAGATCCAACTCTTAACGATACAGATGGTGATGGATTATTCGACGGATTTTATGATGCGAACCATAATGGAATACGAGACACCAATGAAGTAGGTGAAGATGTCAATTTAAACGGAAAAGTAGACCCATTCGAAACAAATCCGTTATCAAATGATACGGATAACGACGGTGCCTTAGATGGATATGAAGTCTTACATGGCTTAGATCCCTTGAAGGCGGATACTGATGGTGATGGATTAACAGATGGACAAGAAATAAAACTTGGAACAAATGCAGCGGAGAATGATACTGATGGCGATGGACTAACAGACTATCAAGAAGTTAATTTAACACATACGGATCCATTACTAGTTCATTCAGTAAATCAAACACTTACTGATTATCAACTTGATAGCGATAATGATGGCTTATCAAATGGTGCAGAATTATATAATTATACAACAGATCCTTTGGATCAAGACACGGATAACGATAACTTATTAGATGGTATCGAAATCAATGTATATCACACAGATCCATTATCAAATGATACCGATAGCGACGGATTATCAGATTATGCAGAAGTAAAGACATATCATACGAACCCGAATGATGCAGACAGCGATAATGACGGCTTAAATGATGGTGTCGAAATAAATCTTGGATTAAACGCAACAAATCCAGATACAGGAAATACAGGAATCAATGATTATGATAAGGATTTGGATAACGATTCGCTAAGTAATGGATATGAAATTAGCATTGGAACAGATCCATTATCAAACGATACTGATGGTGATGGAATCTCAGACTATGATGAAGTCTATATATATAGATCTAGTCCAACGGATATTGATTCAGACAATGATGGAATTGCAGATGGTACCGAAATCAAAACATATCATACAAATCCAACGCTGGCAGACTCAGATAATGATAATCTTACAGATTATGATGAAATATTTCAATACAATACAAATCCATTAAACAAAGATACCGATGGCGATGGAATCTCAGATTATAATGAAGTATCAAAATATCACACGGACCCATTAAAACAAGACACAGATTCAGACCACATAAGCGATCAAGAAGAAATAAAAATTTACAAGACAGACCCGACAACAAATGATACGGATAACGATACAATTTCAGATTACGATGAGATTTTCACATACGGTACAAATGCAACCAATGCAGACACAGACGGAGATGGCTTAAACGATGGTTATGAACTTAGCCATGGGACAGATCCCAAGAATCCAGATACTGATTTTGATGGCCTAAACGATTATGATGAAATCAACAAATATGGAACAGACCCATTAAAATATGATACCGATGGCGATGAATTATCAGATTATGAGGAAGTGAAGCTTACTAAAACAAATCCATTAAACAATGATACCGATGATGATGGTATTCCAGATAATTTGGATGACCAAGATGCTGATAACATTACAAACTTTGATGAAATTCACCTATATGAAACAAATTGTACAAATTGGGATACAGACGGAGACCATCTTTCAGACTATGAGGAAATCCAAATTGGAACAGATCCTACAAAGAATGATACTGATAATGATGGCTTAGATGACTTTCAAGAAGTTCGAATTTACAACACAAATCCACACAATATAGATACAGATAACGATGATCTTACAGATGGTGATGAAGTAAACAAATATGGAACAAATCCTGCCTCAAATGACACTGATGGCGATGCATTATATGACTATGATGAAGTTATATTATACAATACCGATCCTTTGAATCCAGATTGCGATAATGATAATCTTACAGATGGGCAAGAAGTTGTCATTTATGGAACAGATCCATGGAACCCAGACACAGACGGCGATATGATTTACGATTACCCTGAAGTTATACAGTACCATACAAACCCATTATCAAACGATACAGATAACGATGGATTAAGTGATTATGAAGAAATAACAATAACTTTAACGAATCCAACAGTGTGGGATAGCGCAATACAAGGAACCGCAGATGGAAATGCAGATTTAGATGGAGATCGCCTTACAAATATTCAAGAGATTCGATATACACAGACAAATCCACGAAACAATGATACCGATTCAGATGGAATCCGCGACGATATGGAAGATTTTGATCATGACTTGCTGACAAATTATGAAGAGTTATACATTACAAAAACAAATCCAAGAAATAAGGATACAGATGGAAACGGAATAAATGATTATCGTGACGATAATGATAATGATGGGCTGACTAATGGAGACGAAGTAAAAATATACCATACAAACCCATTGCTTGCAGACTCAGACAACGATACTTTATCAGATTATGCTGAAATCAAGACATACAATACAGACCCATTGAATCCAGATTCAGATCATGATAATCTCACAGACGGATATGAGATTTCAATAAATACATCACCACTAAACAATGATACAGATTCAGATGGTCTATCGGATTATGAAGAAGTGAAATTAACATTCACAGATCCTACAAAATGGAGTACAATGGGAAACAATGTCAGCGATTATGATTATGACAAGGATAACGATGGATTAAGCAACGGTGAAGAACTAAGAATATATCATACAAACCCAATTGATGACGACTCGGATAACGATGGATTATTAGACGGTTTAGAAATCCAAAATCATTCAGATCCGTTGATTCCAGATACGGACAATGATGGATTGTTAGATGGAGAAGAAGTACTTACATACCATTCAAGTCCAATTAGCAATGATACAGATAATGATAAACTAAGTGATTATGATGAAGTAAAAACATATTATACGAGCCCAATATCAAATGATACTGATAAAGATGGATTAAGCGATTACGATGAAATCAAAGTATATCAGACAAACCCGAATTTTAAAGATACTGATGCAGACCAGCTCACAGATTATCAGGAAATATTCCAATACAATACAGACCCTAAGATAGCGGACACAGACGATGATGGATTATTAGATGGAGAAGAAGTACTTACATACCATACGAATCCATTGAGCCCGGATACTGATAATGATGGCCTGACTGATTTCCAAGAAGTAAACATATACCATACGAATCCATTGAGCCCGGATACCGATAATGATGGCCTGAGTGATTATGATGAGATACATACAGGCACAGATCCAAAGAACCCAGACACAGATAACGATGGTATTCTAGATGGACAAGATTGGCAACCAAATATTCCATGGCAAATTCCAACAATAATAGTAATAATTATTATATCAATAATAGTTGGTATTGCATTCATTCAATATAAGAGACATATGCGAAAAGTACTAATTAGTAAAGCAACAGAAGCTGCAAAACCAGAATTGATCGAGATAGCTATAGAAACACGATTAAGAGACCGTACTTTGATAATTCCTGTTGCAATACGTAACAAAAGCGAACACAAGATAAAAGATGTAAAAATTGTTGTTGGAATACCAGACGTCTCTACAGAGATTCGCAGTGATAACATTTCACATATCAATCCGAAGGATTCAGCTGTAGCAACACTAGAGATGATAATACCACCAGTAGAAAGAGCTACACTAATGGGCTTCGTAGAGTTTACAGAAGAAGATGGAACAAAACATACTGTAAAAATCGAGAGTAGAGAAATATTATTATAATTTTATGATGCCCCATACGACGAAATCTCTGCAATTTATCACAGAGAGACGCTAAGATTTGGTAGCTATATGCTATCAAATCGCATAATTTTTTAGGTATGAAAATAATTAAAAATATAGATAAGAAATACTGGCAGGAATGGGGATGAATATAGACGAAATAATGGATAAATTGGATGAATTACTTGATAAACACCATATTCCAAAATTGGCATCATATCAAGGAGTTCAATTGTCATACATACCTGAGAGCGATCTAAGAAAAATAAATGATCTAGCCGAAGAATTAATCATATCATATGAAAAATTGAAGAAGAATCCAGATGCAGCAGACCTATTTTTAAAATTAGGAAATTTTTATTATGGAGACCGAAATTATGGAAAAGCTATTCAAGTTTATGAACTTGCACTAGGAATAAAACCAGATTTTATTTCTGCATGGATACAGATGGGAAGATGTTATGCCAAGTTAAACATGCTAGATGAAGCTATGGAGTCATTTAACAGTGCATTATTACTAAACCCAAATCAAGTATGTGCTCATGCTGAAAAAGGACATATATTATTAAGCATGGGAAAAAGGGCAGAGGCAACAAAGGAATTCGAAGAAGCTTTGAAATTAGATCCATCAGATCCTGTTGCATTAATTGGTAAAGGTCAGGTTTTACGAGATAATGGATATTATGATATGGCGATGAAATGCTTCGAAGAAGCTTGGAAAATGCATCCACAATTCCTACAAGCTTTAATTGAAAAATGCAGACAACTGCACGAGATTGGTAAGTTTGAAGCTGCCTTAGAATGTATTGAGGATGCTTTAAAAAACAATCCGAAATCAGCTGAAGCATGGATAGAGAAAGCTAGAGTTTTCATGGACATAAAGGAATATGAAGAAGCAATAAAATGTTATGCTGAAGCAATTTCAAATCAAGTTGATAATATTGATGCATGGTATGAAAAAGGCGTATGTCACTTTAAATTAAAACAGTTTGATGAGGCGAAACGTGCGTTTGAAATGAGTACAAAATTAAGACCGGAAGTTACAAAGTTTTGGGTAGAACTCAGTAAATCATTCCAAATGTTAGGTGATTTTGAACGCGCACTTGAATCATTAAATACTGCACTAGCAATCTCTCCAAAAAGTGCAAACATTTGGTTCAATAAAGGCTTAATATATATGAAATTACAAAAATACGAAAGCGCAATAGAATGTTTCGATAATGCGATTAAGTATGATCCTAATTTAGCTTTAGCAATTTATAACAGAGCTATCGCATGTGAGAAATTAAAGAAATGGGAAGAAGCCGCTCGAACATGGCATATTGCGTCAATTATTTTTGCACAACAGGACAACATAGTAAAAGAAAGAGAATGTAAAACTCGAGAGAAACGAGCTAAAAAGCGATTTCAAGCACTATCAAAAAGATAAATGTTTTATCTCAGATATAATAATATTAGATAACTGGTGGATATAATGGTTGTTGAAGTCAGACCAGCAACGCAAAACGATATTAAGCAATTGACAGACCTATTCATGGAAAACATAGAAGATTGGCTATCAATTCATGGACGAATTAAGCTAAATCGAAATGAGAAATCAAGCATAAAAAAGTTACATACAGAGGAATTAAAATCAGAAGATAATAATAAATTATATCTTGTAGCAGTTTCGCCTGAACACAAAGGAAAGATTGTAGGCTATCTAAGAGCATGCATCAGAAATGACCCACATTTTGGAGAAAGTGTAAAAATAGGTGAAATTATAGAAATTTTTGTTCATAAAGACTTTAGAAGACAACATGTTGGACTTTCATTATTCATTCAATGTACAGACTGGTTTAAAGAAAACAATGTTTCAAGAATAGAAATTGAAGCTCCAGCAGATCATGATGAATACAAGGAATTCTTGAATAAATTAGGATTTGCAAAATTAAGTATTGTTTATTTCAGAGGTATAGAAAATTAGGGGGAAAAGACCCCCACAATTTTTATTTTAAGATTCATTAGCTGCTTTGAGTAGCATTTGTAAGAAATATTGTTCAGGTACAGCGCCTTCAAATTCGACCTTGTCGTTGATAACAGTCTTAGGAACTCCATATACATTATATTTTCTTGCGAGGTCTGGGAACTCCATTGCTTCAACCATATCTGCAGTAATTTTGTCATTAACCATTGCTGCCTGGTGTGCCATATGTACCGAAATTGGACAATACGGACAGGTAGGTGTAATAAATACTTGTAAGTGCAGTTCCTTATCGATTTTACTGATCTCATCGATTGCTTCTTGTGAGAGATCTGGCTGTCCAGTCGAAGCATGTACGATATCTTCAATTAATGCTCCGAATTCATGACCCGAAGGAATACCAAAGTATCTAATGTTATATGGCTTTGCACCATGTAGAATAATTGCAGGGAATTTGTCTACCTTATATTTCTTAGCTTCTTCACAATCTGCAGATTGACAGACATGCTTTTCAAAGCTAATCTTGTCAGACATACTAGAGACTAACTCAATCAATTCAGCTGTTTCATTACAGAATTGGCACGAAGGATCTTCAGTTACAAATACAATTAATTTTACATCATTTACTAATTTATCAAAGATTGCTTTAACTTGTGCTTTGGTTTCATCATCCATCTGTATTGGCATAATAATCACTCAATTATCAATTGTTTATTCTATATTGATTACGTAAATTTTCATTTTTATAATTGTTTATTTAGGACTTTTTAGAAACTATCAATGTAAACTTTCTTTAATGATTGCCAAATATTTCTAAATATTTGAACACCATCTGCAATTACAGTTATTGCCGAGATTTTACAACTTTCATTAGGCTTCAAGTAGATGTTACTTGTTAGTATGGTTTCTTGTCCTAAATCACCCATGTCCATCATGCTCAAATGAGCATTATTAGATAAATTGACCATACCAATATAATGTTTGTGCTGCTTACCAGATATTGCAATCCACTCTTCTTCAGTAGATTCAAAAAGTGAACCTATTGCTGAAAATCTATTGATTGGTCGCCCGAATAAACGCGCATGATATACATTATGAACCTCACCCATGACAGCAGTATGCATTCTAAGACCACCTAAGAATGCCAATGGACGAGCATGCGGATTTGTAAATTCTATGTCAACTTTTAAAATAGGCAATTCAGGAACAATCCAATATCGAATGGACATTTTTAATCCAGACAACATAGGCATTTTTTCAAATGTGCTAGAAATTTCAATGCCCTTCCAGGGGCCATCTGAGATCCATGATGCTGTTGCATGTTCAAGATAAAGTTTTTTCCAATGCCATACGGGAGGATGTACATATGGTCGGAGACCACCAAAATAGAATGCATCATAACAATATGGCTTTATCTCGGGGAATCTGTTGAACAAATATTCAGTATTTCCTAATTTCATGGAGAATAGCGTCATACCATAATCTGGAGATAACCTAATATCAAGATTCCCGTTGTTTAAATGATATACTTGCATACCATTTGAAACACTAACATCTTGTGTAATCTCAGATTTTCCATACACAGCAATTGAAAGAGGAAATATCGTATTTATTGAATCGGAATATACACCAATAGAGCCAAAATGAATTCCAGGAGAAATTGCCTTAATTTTGAATACTGCATCTTGTGCTTTGTCTATTGATAAATCATGAAGCACTTGCGAATTTTCGCGCAAGGATATGTTTGGAATGTCCACCTTAATGGTAGTATCAAGCTTTCTAACACGCAAAGATTCTGCGTGCATTGTTAGGGTCTTTGAATCCGGGTCTAGCAAAGCGAATAGATCTGAGATTTTAGATGTGTTAGTTATTGATAAATTAATAAATTGTTTTGAATTGCTCAAATAACATTCATTTGATACTAATTGATGATAAAGTTCATGTATTCTGCTCCAATCAGACTTGTCTAGAATGTACCAAAATGGTTTGGTACGTGCATGAGAACTATCAACAATCTCGATTTTATTTCGTAATCGCGAAATGCCATCATAATTTAATCTAATAGTAGAAATACTATTGTGAATCCATATTATTCCTGTTACTAGATTATATTTAGGTATCTCACATGCGATCCAAGATTCCTTATAATCTTCAGGCTTACTAGATGTATCTTCGCCACCATCAAGGTTTACGAAATGCACTAATCCATCTTTAGAAATAAAAACAGGTTTTGTAAAATTAAAACTACTATTCCAAGCACCGGTAAGAGTTTCCTTGTTTTCTAATTTTGCCACTTCACCTTCGAATTCATGCCATAGTTTAAAACCGGAAACTCCAGCTTCAACTTCAACAATTCTATGGAGGGTTACATTGTAAGTATCAGATTTTGCGGAAAATATTATTTTTGCGCGAAGCCCATCAACTAGAATTTTAACATTATATTCCTTTTGGGAAAACTCACTTGACTCTCCAGCAAATGGCGGACCAATATCATCATTGAGTCCATAATATATGAAATCAACAACATTTCTCAAACTCATTTTTATGAAATCATAGGGAATGCGATTTAAGAATTGGATTCTAAAAGACTCATTACCGATTACAAACGCTTCTTTGGTTTGATAACCATAAACACCAACTGAACCAATAACTGGAATAAACACGGAGTCCCCAACGACTGAGAGAATTTTATCGCCTACTGCCCCATGGAAGTCATTAAGAATTTCAATTGCTAAGTTCCGTTTATTGCAATTTATCTCGACAGGAATTTCCAAAGATTCTCCGGCAT
This sequence comes from uncultured archaeon, assembly GCA_964589775.1. Lineage (GTDB taxonomy): Archaea > Asgardarchaeota > Thorarchaeia > Thorarchaeales > CAZPUN01 > CAZPUN01. The sequence continues at coordinate 20,285 of CAZPUN010000004.1, read as the reverse complement.
TTAATTTAACTTTTATCTCATTGGGGGAGATTTGCGCATCAGAACTTCTTAGAGATAACACTCCATCAATTGGAAAATCAGTATTGTTGGTAATATAGAGAGAGACTTCCTCAGAGGTTTTATTTTGAACTATTTTGAAATTTTCAACAGTATTGAGAGAATAAACATAAATCGGAATTATCCCACACTCTAATGTAAATTTAATATCACCAAACAGGATTCCAGCTTTAACTGTTGACTCCACTTTTTCATCAGGAATTTGTACAGTATCAAAAGCACTAGCAGAAGATTTTATGGCAATAGCAAATTTTAACATGGCAACATTATTTTCATAAATACCAAAAGTTTGTGCGACAAGTTTAACGAACTTGCCAAGTTTTAAACTCACAAATGGTTCTGGCTTTTCGAAGCCCTTTAATTCAACAACGCCTTCAACATATCCTGCACCAATATATGCTTTCTGCCTTTCCATTTTGATTCGCGCTGTAAAATGCTTACCATCAAGGTACATGTCAAATGCAATAATTGATTTCGAATAGCGATCAATTAAGACATCTAAAGTATCATCGCCACCTTCAAAATGGTACTTGAAGACCATAATTCCATCTTCAAAGAAGATATCTTCTTCTTGTTTGATTTCACGCTTCAAGGATTCATACCAATCATGCTTCTTAAAGAACTTCGCAAGAAACGGATTATTTACAATTGCAGGAATGTAATTTTCCATTAAAACATCAGTATTTGGAACCCAATTGTATCCTACACGCTTGTAAAGAGGCATTGCTTTAATATTTCCGCCCCATGTATGTAAATCAATTCTTTTTGCTCCAGCTTCAATAGCACTATCAACAGCCTTTCTTAGAAGAGCTTTCCCAAGACCACGTCCTTGATAAGCAGGAGAAACACCTAATAATGCAACATAATATGCCTCAGGATCTCCACGTGAATAATCTACCGAACAATAACCCACAATTTTATCATCCATCTCAGCAACATATACAGCCAAATATTTATGTTCATTATGTTTTTGCATTACACGTTCTGCAGTAAACTTAATACCACTTGTAAAAGAACCAGGCCATGAATCAGAATCATCAAAACTATTAAAACATTCAGCTAATTTTTCAGCATCCTCTTTTGTATTATTATAAAGCCTAATCAACCAAATTCACCAAGCCATTAAAGATTATTTTAAAAGGAACCTATTATGTAACTAAACATTATCGTTATTATAATTTAAAGATTGAGATTATAGAAAAAACTCTTTACTATGTTTAACCAATAAAGATATTGGGATAACAAATTTAAAAAGGTGAAAAAAATGCGACGACATTTTCCATTATATATGTTGATGCTTCACTCGGATTCGGGAAGCACACACCCTGTAAAGTTTGATCCTAATTTTATCACTAGCGACCGATGTGTAATAGTACTTGATGAGGTAAACGATACATGCTGGGTCTGGCTTGGTAAAGATGCAGGCATGGTAAATCGAAGAACAACACTAAGATTAGCACGCTCATTAAAGAGACTTGGATATCCGATGAAGGGAGGAAATGTATGCGTTGGATTAAAACGATTAGTTGAAATAGACGAGCGAATGGATGACGAGGAAACACATGCAAACATGGAAGCGTTTAACAATGCACTCCAGCAAAAATATAAACTAAAAGATGACCTAATAGCTGTAATAGATGAAGACACAGAAGGTGCCAAAGGTAAAAGATCTGCGATCGAGTTTGATCAATCAGCCCAAGTCCAAGTTGAAGATTATGAAAGAATTGTCAAACCAAGTTCTATAGTAAAAGAACAAAAAGAAGAAGAGAAACCCAAAGAACCTGAACCTTATGAAGAAATGGTGAAACCAAGTGAAGTAGTAAAACGAGAACAAGAAGCAATTGAAACAGTTGAGGAAGTAAAACCGGTCTCTAAACCGATAGAACCACAAGCACCAACGACAAAAAGCATCTATGAAAAATTGGGAGCACTAATTGATACTGTATTAAGCTCTGCAGGATTAGCATATTTAGAATATCAGCAAGTTGATAGGGATAACAGGATCATAAAAGTTGATTGTCCGGAATTATTCTCATTCTCGATAATGCTGGAAAAAGATTCTTTCCAAATTCATCCGGAGGATTTGGGAGGTGGCGATACGGGCCGAAAAATCAAGGAAGAATTTGAGAATAAAATAAAATAAGCACATTTTTCTATATTTTTTATTGTGATCCTAATGCAAGTAGAGAATTTTATTCAACAATATAAAGAAATTTTTCAAAATTCACCTGAAGTAATATCAATAGCACCAGGAAGAGCTGAACTAATCGGAAATCATACAGATTACAATAAGGGGTATGTAATGGGTACAATTATGCCCTTCTCAACAATTACCTTAGCAAGACGTAATGAGAATAGAAAAATGCGAGTGTTCTCAAGAAATTTTAATGAGTTGATTGAATTTGATTTAGATAACATACCAACTAAGCCGAAAGATCATTGGTCTGATTATTTACTCGGAATAATTTTGGAATTAAAGAAAAGTATCAAATTGAATGGCTTCGATGCTTATATTATATCAAACATTCCAATTGGATCCGGTATGAGCTCATCTGCAGCACTTGAAATATCCTTTACAGGAAGCATTTATGGGATTTTCAACATACCAATTATAAAAAAGGAAATTGCACTAATAGGGTATAGAGCTGAACATAATTTTGTCAAATCAAATTGTGGAATATTAGATCAATTTGTTTCTGCATTAGGTACAAAAAATAAAGCATTATTAATTGACTGCAAGAGCGAATCATATGAATTATTGAAAATTCCAAATGAAATAATACCGATTATGGTAGATACAGGAATACGACGAGCAGCAGCAGATGCATTACGAGCCCGTAGAGAAGAAATTAAAGAAGCCATCAAGATCATAAAAAGAAAGCAGAATATAGATTCTTTGCGCGACTTAACAATAGATGATTTAGAAGATTTAGAAAAAATGCTTCCACAGATATTATTTAAACGGATAAAACATGTAATTGAAGAAAACGAACGCGTTATTCAAATGAAAGATGCATTAGAACATAAAGCATTAGAAAAAATAAAGGAACTAATGTATCAGTCACACCTTAGCTCAAAAGATCTATATGAAGTCTCAATAAAGGAGTTAGACATATTAGTAGAATTAGCACATAAACAAAATTATGTATATGGTACGCGATTAAGTGGAGCCGGTTTTGGGGGCTGTACAATTAATTTGGTTCAAAAAGAAAAAGTAAATGAATTCGTACAATATATATTAAAAGAATATTTTCGACATAATAAGAGGATACCCACGGTTTTTTATGGCACAAATTACAATGAATTCCACATAAATAAGATATCAAATAGTTGAATAGGTGAAATAAATGAATGATAAGAAAAAAGCATATATAATCTCAGAAACCCATTGGGATAGAGAATGGTATCTTACATTTGAACAGTTTAGGGCTAAATTACTTAAACTAACAGATAAGCTGCTAAATATTTTAGATAAAAATGAAAAATTTAAGCACTGGACTTTTGATGGACAAACGATCGTTTTAGAAGATTACTTAGAAGTAAAACCATATGAAAAAACCCATTTGAAAAAATATATAGAAAACGAGCGGATAGACATAGGACCGTGGTATATATTACCAGATGAATTTTTAATTTCGGGAGAGAGCTTAATTCGTAATTTACTTCGAGGCCATAGAATTGCAAAAGAATTCGGAAATATAATGAAAGTAGGATACGTACCAGACCCATTTGGACATATATCGCAGATGCCACAAATATTAAGAGGATTTAATATTAATTCATTCATTTTTATGAGAGGTATGGGCAATCAAGGGGAAGAATTAGGTACTGAATTTTGGTGGGAAGCCCCAGATGGAAGTAGAGTCCTGGCAATTTGGCTGAAGGAAGGATATGGCAATATCGCAGGTCTTCCAGAAGATATAGAAGACGCAGCAGATCGAATAGTAGATGTTTTAGAACGCCTTAACCCATATGTGAAAACAAATAATTTTCTATTAATGAATGGATCTGATCATTTAGAACCCCAACCACATATACCAGAAGTTATTGATTATTTAAACAAACAATATTCGGATTGGGAGTTTATGCATGCAAGATTAGAGGACTACGTAAAAGCAGTTCTTAATGAAAATAAGGATTTACGCACATATCGCGGAGAATTTCGTGGAGCAAAATACCATTATTTATTGACAGGAGTTCTTTCTAGTAGAGCATACTTAAAAAGAATGAATGAAGAAGCCCAACGTTTGATTGAAAAATACATTGAGCCATTATCTACAATATCGTTAATAATGACAGGACACTATGACGATGGACAAATAGATACTATGTGGAAATACCTACTTCAAAATCAGCCTCACGATAGTATTTGTGGTTGTAGTATTGATGAGGTTCATCAGGATAATGAACAACGATATAGATGGATTCAAGAAATTGGACAAATTGTTTTGGATAATATTATGGAGAATATTCAAACGCGATTACCATCTGGAAGAAAACTGTTCATTTTTAATCCAAATCCATGGGAGATTTCAGGAGTAGTTATGGTATCATTTAAACTGTCGGATGTTGCATTGGTTAAACAATCTCCAAGATACGCAATTACAAATGTAAATCCAAAAGATAAACTAGAATCTTCAAAAAATGAAATCCACTTGGCATTAATGAAGGCTTACGGCTGGGATCCTTCTCCTGAAAACGAAATCAGTAGTGAGTCGCATACAACATTTACATTTGACTTTACAAATGCATTAAGATTCATGGGAATTCCTGAAAAAAGAGTAAGCAAAACAATTTCGATATTTAATGTTCAAGTGAACAATGATTTAGAAATTGAAAATGTATTTGCAAGAAAACATTTCGCAGATGACATAATACCAAAGAATTTTGTTGTGAAAAACAATAAAGGAACCGAACTTAAAACTCAAATTATCAAATTTGAACCTATAATAAATAATGATAGTAATATTATATCTGAAAAGGATTTCTTAGTTCATATGGCTATTGAAGTTGATAAGATACCAGCTCTCGGCTATAGATGTTTTGATATTTATCCAAAATATGAAAACGAACATCAAAGAGATTCAACAAATGCAATATTAGAGAATAATCTATTGAAGATTGAAATAAATAATAAAAATGGAACAATAACAATCTATGATAAAGAAACTAACATTACATATAAGAATTTACACATTTTTGAAGATATCGAAGATGCGGGCGATGAATATGACTATTCTCCAGCGATCCATAGTACGAAATATACAACAATCGATAACCCACCAAAAATCGTAATCGAAAAAATAGAAAAAGGACCACTTGTACAATTTGCAAAACTTCGAATTGATTGGTTACTTCCGAAATCTCTTACATATGATATGTCTCAAAGGTCAAAAGAAATGGAAACACTCACAATAAATACAACAATAATACTCAAAAAGAACTCAAAAATAGTAGAATTTGAAACAGTAATAGAAAATAGAATAAAAGATCATCGATTAAGAGTTCTATTTCCAACTTATACAAATTCAAAGAAGAGTATTTCAGATAGCTTATTTGATGTCATAACACGTAGTACCGAACTGCCAAAGCAAGACGACTGGGTTCAAAAGTTAATAGGAACACATCCATTTCGCAAGTTTGTAGATGTAAGTAATGCAAATCATGGACTCACACTATTTGCTTTTGGAATACCAGAATACCAATTACTACAAGATGAAAACTCAACGCTAGCATTAACATTATTTAGAAGTATAGGAAGACTTTCGGGATTGGCTATGAAAACAAGAACTTTACCTGCAGGACCTATAATCGATACTCCAGAAGCCCAATGCATGAGATCTATGAAGTTTAACTATGCGATCTATTTACATAGAGAAAAATGGGATAAGGCAAAAGTAGCAAAATATGCAAATCAATTTTATACAAGAATTTTATCGCAAGTATATTACAATTATTCAGGAACAGAAATACATGAGAAAAGCTTTGTAAAAATCTCATCAGAGGATATATTACTCAGTGCATTTAAGAAATCTGAGGACTCCAATGATGTGATACTACGACTATGGAACCCACTAAATAAAAAAGTTGACACAGAAGTGAAATTATGGGACAAGGTCAATAAAATCATTGAAACAACACTAGAAGAAAAATCAGAAAATATCATCTCAGCAGATACAGATCAATTTAGCATAACAATTAAACCTAAAGAAATAAAGACATTCAAAATTAAAATGTGAAATGCCTTTATGGCATCTTTTTATTTATCAACTTCACATTCAACATGTGTATCTACAGGCTCTAATATCTTTTTGAGTGGAAATGCCGCAAAAATTAACGCAACTTCTGGAATATCTGAACTTTCAGTATCATTAATAAGTTCTCGACATGACTCTTTGAAATTATTACCGGAAAGTATTTTCTTTGCTTCTTTTTCGCTGACAAGCCTAATACGGGCATCAAATGTACAAGTGTTTGTCTTTTCAATATTTTTAATTAATCGACTTGCCTTTAATGCTATTGCACGAATAAATCCCAAAATACCTAACATCATCTCTTGTGCAAGGACAGGATATTCTTTTTTAATGTATTCAAAAGATGGAGATTCATTCACCAACTTATTGAATCCTTTCAAGCTGTCAGACCTTAAGCTATAATATTTCTCAACATAATTCTTACAAACTTCTACACGTGTTTGCTCAACTATTTTTGCTTCTTCCATAATAGCAAGATGATGCGAAATCGTCTGGTGTGATTTACCGAGTGCCTTAGCTAATTGTGTCGTAGTCATTTCACCATAAAAAGCTAAATACATATAAATATCTAAACGTGTCTCAGTAGAAAGACCTTTTAGATAGGATTCAATATCGATTGGTTGATTATCGTCCATATGTTTTTCACTCAATTGAAATCCTCCAAGTGATATCTACACGTGCAGATATCATCGATATATTCAAATGTAATATTAACGAATACCATAAAAAATCTATTGTTTTAAACCATTTATAGCATATAGTTTCGGGCTCCATTAACATATTAATGATATAAACGTTTTGTGAATTAACGTAGTTTAAGATACAAATCTACCTTTGATAGTTATCTGATTCTACAACAGACCAAATATATCATCAAAAATAGAAAACAGAATTTATGTGAGAAACATAAACGTTAATTTTTTGAACATTTCACAACACATTTTCTAAAAGATGATTCCCTACATTCAATCATTTGGCTACACTTCGCGTGCTTTTTACAGATAATCTACGAGAAAGTATCGCTTTTTAAAGCGGTGATATGTCACATAAAAGTTCATTAATGATTTTAGTATATAATCCGAGCGTGTTACTCTCCCGCTGGGGCACAACAAGTAGATGCAAAAATGGCTATCCTAAGATAACCTATAGGCAAACCCATCGCATTTTAATAGGAAACCATATGTACAAAATTACTAAAAGAAAGTTTATGAAAAAAGAGTATGAAGTTCTAAGAACTACTGAGCGCGATCTACATGAAATGTATAGGTTTTTAAATGAAATGTTGTATTTTGCTGAATAATTGTAATTTCCATACCTATTGAAATTCCTTCGTAAACAAGTACTGATTTTGTTTCTATCCCATTAGATACAGTAAAATTATAGAAATATGTTTGATTATTACATAGAACATACATTGTAGCATAAGGAAAATATTTGTATCCTATATTTGTAAAGTTATCACTTGTAACAAAGTATGGCAAATATATATATGAACTACGATTTTGTTTAATTGGTCTCGCTAATGTTGCAGATATATTATAAATTGTATAGTCAGTAACATTTTCAAAAGAGATAGTAATGCCATAAATTGGGAGATTGTATGTTAGCATATTATTGGATACTTTTTCCACCATACTTGAGATATAACCTGTATTTGAATAGAGTTCTACATTGATTTCCAATTTTCCATGATCAATCGATAAGAAAAATAGTCCATCATATTTACCTATACTTTCAAAGTTGTATGTTTCACTATATATGATACCATTATATTTTACGGATATAGAGATAGTCGTGTTAGTTGTTAATTCAAGGTAGAAATATGGCGATAGAATACAATAAGACATATTATCGATTTCAGGAGACCATAAATTGTATGTAGTGGTAGAAGTGGAGATATTTACAGGTACAGAAGTGTATTTTTCACCATTGTAAAAGAATAAGCCTCGCCCATAAATAATAATTTTGTCAGTTGTATTAGCCGTTCCATATGCATAAATTCCAAACCCACTTATTATTATTGATAACACGAACAATGTTAATTTTATTTTTTTCATATTTAAGATATGCATTTTATCACCCCCTTATGTTTTATATTATGTATAAATAAATAATAATCGTAAATTCCAATAAAATTCACTATAAAATGGCATTTCATAAAATGTATTATAATGAGAAGCCATTGCCATAACATCGTATGCATAACTAGAGTATTTTTCATAAAAACGACCATCATTACTTTTCTTAATATAGAGTACACCATGTGCATGCCCGACTTCGTGCATAGCAATAGATCTAGCTGCATAAGGACTGGAGGGGAAGTAATGCAGAATAGCATTCATAAATATAATTACACCCATGCTACCATAATCTCGATAAATTTGAGGATTATAAGGGTCTCTATGATATACTGGAGTATGTTCCTTTGTTATATACATACCGAGTAATCCGCTATCTCTAGATTCGAACCAGTGTGCAATAAGTAGATAGTCCCAATACATATCATTTTTATGATCAAAATAAAGACTACGTAGATTTTTATACATGCCATATGTTAGGTAAAGCCATACAGATTTTGAATCATGATTCGTTGAATATGGTAATACATCATCAATTACAAATACAACTCTGGAAAAGCTATGAGTCATATAGTATAGTTGTATGTAAGGAAGATCAAGATATAGAAGCCTATTAAGATTTTGTTGAAGAGCACCATGGTCAAGTAATCCTATAGAATAGTCAACTTCAAAGTATTTCGAGAGATGCGTAAATAACTCTGAATATAATACCCAACCAATAGATGAATATCCACCAAAATAGATTTCTAACGTTACTTTTACTAATCTTTCTTTTGAACTATTAGTGGGATCCATAAGGTCTCCCAAATGCCATTCAAATCTATTAGGAATATCGTGATTAAGATAACTACTCTTTTTGAGAATATTATCAATATAAAGTCGGATGTTTCTACCAAACATATCATATACTGAACGAATACTAAAATCAATAAAAGTATCTTTTCCAGCTAAAGCAAACCATGACAATTTTGATTGTGATGCTTTTGGAAATATGATTCCCGAAAATTTCACGTTTGAATTATCAGAATTTGAAATACTGAATGCTTTTACTGTATATGCATTATTCCTATAATTCCCATTATAAATTCTTAATGTAACTTTATGTTCGCCATACCCAATTGAAACAGGAAGTTCGAGGGATAATACAGGAGAATTTTGAGAATAATAGCAAAAATAAATTTGACTGCCATCTAACAAAACATAAAAATACCGGGTATATGGATCTACATATTGCCCATTTTGATACTTCACACGACTCACAACAATTTTTAGGATAATGTGTGCAATACCCCTTGCATAAGATGTTATTAAGAATGATAATTCAGAATTAGTTGCCTTTGGAAATAATAAACCTGCTAAGAACCAAGCACCACCAGTTGGGGCAAGAGATTGGGGAACACCTGTAGGTGATTCTTTCCAGTAACCATAATTACGCATGTCTGTCGTAAATACGCCATTAGGAGTCGCAGCAAGATCTTTTTTACCTTCACCAGGATATGGAATGTCAAGTTTTATTTGCATTCCTTGTTTTACATTTTTTATATTCGTATCCGTATAATTTTTATAGACAGATTTTAAGATATCTTTATTTGTATTAATAGATTTATAATTTAGTATATTATCATCGTAATGAATTTTTGAATTATATATTTGCGCAAAATTATTATAATTTGAAGGGGGTTTAAGGTTAGAATTTAGAAAATTAGTTGGAAATGTAAGCAAAGTAATACTAAACATAAACAAAATAAAAAATATTTTGATAAATTTTGTTTTTCTGTAATTCATTAACCAACCCCCATTTATTTATATAATACTGTATAATAAACCTATTTAAATATTTTTATTAAAGAAAGCCATTTATAAATAAATTATAATAAATATATCGAAAAATTGCAAATCTCATAAAAATATCATTAAAAAATGATAAAAATATAAAATATTAATTCAATCCTCAAAAATAAGAAATTAGAAATCTTTTGCCGATTATTAGAAATAGTTTAAAGAATTTTTCATATTTTACTGAATTATAAACGCATTAGTAAAATCATAAAGGACTAAAAAAGAAAAAATAATTAAAATATTAATATTTGCGCATAAAATAATAGATTAAGGAATTGCGAAAGATAAAATTTTCTATTTTAGTTTTAAAACAATAAAAAGAGATGCTTCGTTAGTATCTTCGCTTTGCAATTAGAGAAATATTATTTTGTTGCGTTTCAAGTTCAATTATTTCACCCCTTTCGAAAGGATAAACATTTGTTATTGTAGCACCATATACTTTCAATCTTGTGGAGGGCATATCCTTTGGCAATGAAACTTCAATATTATGGGGCATTCGTTCCACAGATAGATCTATATGATACTGATTTTTCGATGCACCAAGCTCGATTTCACTCATACCAAAATATGTTTTGAACATTCGAATTTTTGTAATACGAGGAGATTTGATTAGATCCTGAGCAGCACCACTCAAAAAGACTAATGAATCCCCATCTTCAAATAAAAGCAGATCGCGAGTGGATTGAAGCATCTTAGATAGGGCTAAAATACTATAACCCTCACCAAATCTACCTAATTTTGAAATTGGATGAATTAATTCAGGATACCCAAAAGGTGATGCATAGATAGATTTAATGCCATTCATGATTTTTAGACTTTTTAAAGTCTCACGAGAATATAAAAAGTAATGCATAAAATCTATAGTTGTTGGAATATCATAACCTGCAGGAGGTAATTTTCTTAAGAATAAGTTTTCATTAAATGCATTATTCCATGCATATTCGATAAAGTCACGGATTTCTGGTTCATATGGATCAAACAAATGTATGGGAATAACCGCACGAATCAATGTTGAAAATCCTACAAATTCGTTAATATATTGAGCCTTATCAAGGGAACCATTTAACGAATCATCTATAATTTTATGAAGTGATTTCTTAATGTGGTCATAAATTCTTGTCGATAGTGATTTTAGATCGAAATTGTCTTTGCCATATTCATTCTGCAAAAGATGAAGATTATAAAGTACTGCAGCTAATAGGAATCCACCTTCAAAATCAGGCGTCGTATGGTTCAGCATATACATTTTTTTGAGGGGTAGCGAAGATATGGCATCAGTAGTTAAAATGGATTCTGTAAATTTAACAAGTTTGGGTATTAAAGAATTAATTGCTTTTAATATCTTATCAAAGAAGTCTTTACTTATTCCAAGATTAATTGATTCTATAGCAAGCCATAAGATATAAGGCATGAACATCTTAGGGATTTTTTCTTTACTTGATAAAGAAAGTAAATTAATGATAGATGTTGTTATTTCGGGCCCATTATAATACAAAATTAACGCGCGTAACACATCGAATAGTACAGATGGATTTGTAAATGCTTTAAATGAAAATATATCATCGATATTCAATATAGAGATTAGACTTGCAAGGCTGTTATAATAAAATTCTTGCATTTCACCATAAGGCATTTCAATATAAGTTATATTTTTCAGCAGTTCATACCATTGTTGAACATATGAATCCTCATACATGCTTATTGCATTTAAATCAATTGATGCTTTACGAGATAAAGGAATTATTAAATTAATATCAAAAGTCTGCATTGAAGGAAGATTAATATTATATATGAATTTTCCTACTGCCAAACCGGAATCTGAACTTATAGATAAATTCCTTTTGACAACAGAATCATCCCTGCTTAAACAAACAATATTTGGATTGGGCACGAAGTAAACACCGTACTCATCATTAACAGATAAATATGATTTTTCTGGTACATAATTCATTTTGAAAATAGGAACAAATCGCTCAACAGTATATGGTCGAATAGACATAATAAAATTAAATGACTTATTTTCAAAAGAGCGATTACTTAGATGAGATTTTAAAATCAACGAGTATGACTTTCCGGTAGATACTACAAATGAAACTTGCTTAACTAGAACCTCATTAAATAAAAAGTGATATTCAATAGATTGCGAAAATTCTTCCGGACGAAATATCTTAAATTTTTTATCAAGAACTTCTTGTGGTCGATATATATCATTTTCATTAGAAATCCAAGATTCTATCGAAAATGCATCAGGTAACGTTATCATTCCACTTGGATCGATGTAGAATATAGCATTTGAAAATGGAGCGCCTATAAATGACCAACGTCTATATGATTGATTTATGAAACTAAAATTTGAAATTTGTAACTGTGAAATGTCAGATTTCAAAATTTTATTTACCCAATATGGTAAACGGATTTTATTTTGAAGAAATGCAACATCAGTACACACACCATCGATACAAGATAGTAAAGGGGAAAGATCAAACTTACCTTTTAATTCATTATTCAAGAGTGCGTAAGTCTCCAGTTTCTTTAATAATTTTTCATAATGAACACCAAATGTTTCTTCAATTATTTTTTTAGATACCAAACTACATTCCCCTTTACTTCTCTGAATGCTTTTTTAATTACTATTTAATAATAATACTTTATCCATAATTAGCTAATGTATTGTATGTCATAGATATATATTTTTTATTATAAAAAAGAATGCCGAAAAATCGGCGTGATTTATGCATCTATTTCAACAGACTGCACTGAACGTTTCGTATAAAGAAGATATGTCAGAACTATCAAATATGGAATTCCAATGAGCAGCTGAATTAAAATATAAAAGCTATTTGTAGACATGGCTGGGCCCTGTAATTGGGATGATACGATATAAATATGTTCTCTAAAGAAATCGATAGCAAAATGAAACCCTATAGGTCCCCATATACAGCTCATATTTGCAAAGTATACATAATATACACCTAGAACGATTCCGATAATACTTGTAAATATAAAGTACTGAGTAGATAAGAGTATTGCAGATGTTAGGTCCGTTGCATTGTAAATGCCCCATACAACATGCCATAGTCCAAACATTAATCCTTGAAGTAATATAGCAATATGTGGCTTTACATATTTTGTAAATCCATTTAGCAGTATAACACGAAAGAGAATTTCTTCAAATACTGCATTAATTGCATAAAAGAATATGGACCATACAATAGGCGTATAGAAAGAAAGCCCGAATATAAGCGGATTTCCAGAAGCTACTTCATAGATGCCTTGAGGCAAAATATCAACAATAATGAATGTAAGAATCCCAACAAATACACCAATATAAAGTGCAGGAAATACTTTCTTTTTAGATAAGCTTAGAGCATCTAAGAAAGAACTCTTGCCTGTTAAGAAGTACATTGCAACAAAGATAATTATGAGGGGTATTAATTTGGAAGACCATATCTTGAATGGAGTCTCTTCAAGTCGCAACACAAAAATATCAAATATTCTAAAAATGTATGCAAGTGCAAACATCATTAGTCCAAAACCAATTCCAAGATCCTTCAATATTGTTTTTGATGAGGGGTCTATTATTTTTCTTTGCGTCAATAATGAATAAATGACAAAGAACCAACCAATTGTATCTATAAGTTCAGGTATTTCTATGAGTCCCATAGATATAAATGACGCACGAATTCCCTGACCAAACATGACAAATAAAATACCCAACATTGCGTAAGGCGTATTTATTTCGTTTAGTCGGTTAGTATACCATGCTATACCAATAGTAATCAATGTCAGCAATGAAGTAAATAACACAGCTGGAACTGCAAATGCAACTAAAGTTACATAATCAGGTGCCACAATACATACAAATGTAAAATACACAAAAGGAATTCCTGCAATTAATTTTCTCAATATTAATCTTTTTGAAAACCAGACTTTTAGTAGAATATATAATAGGGGTGTAAAGAAGAATGCAATAATCTCAGCGCGTATTCGAAGCAGCAGATATGAACTTTGTAAAATTCCAAAATCTAGCATAACATCAATCGCATACGCAAATGATTGAATTAACAATGAAACGCCCATAACAAATGAAATATCTGATTTAAAGCGGACATTCTGTTTAGACCATTTATGAATTAAGAGAAAGGCTGCAATAAGATTCATTAATAATTGCAAAACATCAAATAATACAACTAATGAATTTGACATTTTTTGATTCACCAAATTTAACTTTATTATATAGTATTTGTAAAAAATATATAACCACCACAAAAAAAAGTAGATATGATTTTAATGTCCGATAGTCGTAGCACTATAGTCTATTTCAGAATCAACAACAAGATGAGTAGATGTTTCTTTTATTCCCTCAATTGAACGGATCTTATTGGATGTTACTTCAACAATTTGTTCAAACGTATGACCAATAACTTCAACAATAATATCATATTCTCCGAATACCTTATGAACTTCCTCAACAGATGGGATCTCTTGGATTTCTTTTATCACATAATCTTCTTTAGCAGGGTATACTTTTAACATCATATATGCTTTCATAAAACACTCCCTTCATTTTTATTATAAAAGAAAGGCGATAAAATATTTATTTATTATGTATGCTAAATTTACAGAATATATATTAGAAAATAACATTTGTAGATAATTTTTTTCACAGTATTACGTATTAGGGATATAAAAAATGTATAAAATGATAATCAAATATTATTAAGATTGATTTTCTTCTCAAACTCCGAAGCAATCTCAAGCATGCGCTTATAATAGGATAACAAATCAAGACCAAGATCTGTTAACTTTGATTGGCCCTTTTCAGACCCGCCCCGATGACTTTCTACAATAGATTTTCCCAAAGCGTTTTCTAATTCGTGAATCATAAGCCATGCCTTTTTAAAACTGAGCCCAAGTTCCCGAGCTGCTGCAGATATTGAGCCTGTACGATTTATCGCATCTAGTAACATAAATTTTCCAGGACCTATTGCAGGCTTACCATTTATTTCAAGCCAAAATTTCCATTTTACTTCAATATTAAGTTTATTTGCCATACAAAATAATGTTACAAGACACATATATAGAATTTATGAAAAAGAAAAAAAGAAAGAAAATTACGCTTCTATTTTGGGTTCACCCTCAGGAAGCTCAATTCCTGCCTTCTTTAATAGAAGTCGATAATCCTCAAGAACACGCTCTTGAAATTGCTTGGTTATATGAGACCATTCAGGAGTTAGTAAGTGCTTAAATTGACCCTGCAATTTGAAGAATTCTGTTACAGGCTTTGGCTTTTTGATCATTTTCGTAATGTGATATTCTTTGCCATCAAATACTTCATATAGAGGATGAATCAATGTTTCAACAGCAACTTTTGTTAATTCAATGCTCAGTTCAGGCGGGAATCTCCAACCACGAGTACATGAAGATACCGCATGAATTACTGCAGGACCTTCAACTTCTAATGCTTTTCGAACCTTCTTCACTAAATCTTGCCAATAGTAAGGCGATGCAGTAGCAACATAAGGAATTCTGTGAGCTGCTGCAATTTCTGCAAAAGGTTTCTTCCATTGGATTTTACCGGGAATTTTAGTACCAGCCCATGAAGTAGTTGTAGATTGCCCGAATAAAGTAGCACCACTACGCTGAATTCCAGTATTCTGATATGCATAGTTATCATAAACGATATATACGAAATCATGACCTCGTTCTAAAGCGCCAGATAGTGCTTGAAGACCAATATCAAAAGTACCACCATCACCACCAAAGGCGATTATATCAACATGCTCGTCTTCAATGATGCCCTTTCTTCGCATAACTTTAATAGCACTTTCTATGCCACTTGCAACTGCAGCTGCGTTTTCAAAGGCAACATGAATCCAAGGCACTTTCCAAGCAGTATATGGATAAATTGTAGTAGCAACTTCTAAACATCCGGTTGCATTAACAAAGATCGTAGGACCCCTGAGTGCCATCATTACCTGACGAACAATAGTACCTGCAGCACATCCAGCACATAAGCGATGCCCACTTGCAAATGGAATATCTATCTTTGCTATTGCTTTCGGAGATAAATCAAGTTTTGTTGTCATTTTATTCTCTCACCCCTAATGTTTCATAAAGTGCTGGCGCTTTCCCTTTCTCAATTGCTTTTTGTGTTCGTCGTACGCCATCAACAATTAGTTCAGGAGGCACATCACGACCACCAAGACCATATATGAAATTCGTAATGATTGGCTTCTTTTCTAAATCATATAGCGCAGTACGAACT
Source organism: uncultured archaeon (assembly GCA_964589775.1). GTDB lineage: Archaea > Asgardarchaeota > Thorarchaeia > Thorarchaeales > CAZPUN01 > CAZPUN01. Next base: position 3,789 of record CAZPUN010000004.1, on the reverse strand, counting down.
TCCATTCCAATAGGGCCAGCAGCACCACCAAAAGACATAGCTCTATCAAAAACAGCTACGCCCTTTGCATCTTTCAAGGTCTCGCGAATAATATCGACGGGGAATGGACGAAACATTCTAAGACGAAGTAGTCCAACTTTTTCTCCGTTCTTTCGCAGATGATCTACAACTACTTTTCCGGTACCAGCGGTGGAACCTAAAATCACCATAATAACATCTGCATCGTCAGTCTTATACTTTTCAACAATGTCATATCGGCGCCCAGAAATTGCTTCATATTCTTCCATGACTTTCTTGTAAACTTCTGGAACTTTCTTCATTGCATCATCTTGTTGCTTCTTAAACTCAAAATAATAATCAGTTAATGCAAGAGGACCAATTGTTATTGGATTCTTCGGGTCAAGTTTGAAGCTTGGCTTACGTACACCTAAGAACTTCTTGACAACATCATCAGGCAGAAGTTCAACACGCTCAAGATTATGAGATACAATAAATCCATCAAGATTAACCATTACAGGAAGTAATACATCTTCATGTTCTGCAAGCTTGAATGCCATTATTGTGGTATCATAAGCTTCTTGAGCACCTTGTACGAAAATTTGAATGAATCCGGAATCACGAGCACCCATTGCATCTGAATGGTCACAGTGAATGTTAATTGGTGAGGATAATGCACGATTTGCAACATTGAGAACAATGGGAAGTCTTGATGATGCAGCAATATACAATATTTCCCACATTAAAGCAAGACCGTTGGCTGCAGTAGCAGTTGCAACTCTTGCTCCCGCGGCACTTGCACCAACACATGCAGACATAGCACTGTGCTCGCTTTCAACAGTTATAAACTCAGTATCAACAAGACCGTTTGCAACAAACTTGTCAAAAGTCTCAACGATAAATGTCTGAGGAGTGATTGGAAAAGCCGCAACAACATCGACATTAGATTGTCGCCATGCCCATGCAACGGCATCATCACCAATCAAACCCATAATGCGCTTTTTAGATTCTGCAGCCATTAATTACACCTCCGGAACCATTTCAATACACTTTACAGGGCATTCGTGAGCACATACACCACAGCCCTTACAATGTGAGTATTTTACCTCAATGTGTCCTGGAGATACTATAATTGCACTATCGGGACAATAAACAAAACATTTCAAACATGAATCATGTTTTGTCCACAAACATTTACTTTCATCAATAACAGGTCGTTCAGATCTCCATGTGCCGGTTAAGTATTTTTCAGAATTACCAGGTTCAATTATATTACCGGCCAGAGGGATCTCATAATATTTCTTACTCATCTATTAATACCTCCTCTGCGGCTTTCTTAATTGCCTGAATGTTTAGTGATCCCAGTTTTTCGCCAAATCGCTCAAGTACAACATCTTCGATATTTGCTAACTTCACAACTTGAGTAACAGCAACTACTGCACCCAACATTGGAGTATTATAGAACATTCTCTTCAAAATTGAAAGCGCAATCTCTGATGCATTTACAACCGCTAATTTACCATGATGAAAATTAAGTTCATCGCGGATGTCTTTTGGCTTTTTGTTGGAATTAACGATTAGAGTTCCATTTTCTTTCAGTCGCTCAACAGGGTTAATCAATGACAATAATGTTGGGTCAATAACAATGGATACATCAGGATGTTGAACTTGAGAATAGATATTAATGACCTTATCACTAATTCTCAAGAAAGCTTTTACTGGCGCACCAGTACGCTCAGGACCAAATTCTGGAAAAGCTTGAATATATTTACCTTCTTTCAAAGCAGCAGAGCCAAGGAGTTGATTTGCAGTAACAACACCTTGTCCTCCGCGTCCATGCCACTCGAACTCCAAAATGCCTTCGGTGAATGACAATATAATATCACCTCACTTAAAACTAATTACAAATAACAGAGAGAACATTTAGAATATAAAGCGTTTTCGATATGAAAGAATCCATTAAAGAAATACAATAAAAATTTAGAAGAATGTTATAAAAGATATACAAAAGAAAGGGCATTATGCTGATTTAATTAAGCTTTCAGGAATAATTACAAGTTGAACTGATACATATTTCTCATCAGTTTCGGTATTTATTGCGGTAAATGTATCAAAAGCAATCTTGTAATTTATATTCTTCCTTTGCTGTTTTAATTCGTGGGCAATTGTAGCTGAAACTCCAGTTCCTTTAAAGCCATAGCCACGAATTACAACAAGCTTGTTGCTATTTCCAATAATATCCCTGATAGCTCGTGCGACTTTATAAGCGCTTACAGGATGACCCCGTGGAAAAATCTCAACTAGTAAATAATCATCTGTTTCAAAGAATGTTACATCTTCAGCCATGTTTACGCTAACGATCCCATCAATAATACGTAAATTTTCGGGCACGAGGTCGTCCAGAAGACTTATTTTTTCATTTTCTTCAGACATATTCAATTCACATCCATTAACGTTGTATTTTGTAATTTTAAACTATAAATTGAATTTGAGTTGAATCTTATTTTTTAATTGTGAAAACCATTAATAACACTTTTCAAATAAACCAAATTATGGTTGTCCTTATGAATTTTTCACTTTATTATAGAGATTATGAACGATAAAACATTTATAAATATAATTACATAAGAAATAGCGCGATAAAGCAAATGTTTTTATCAATAGAAAAAAAATTTTATCAGAATAAGGGCATTAATAATTAAATGTACCTACCCCAAACAATAAATTTTCTGCAGGTAATAAAAAATGGAAAAATTAAAGGTCTTGTACGAAAATACCGCCGAAAAATCAACTTCAGCAATCGCAATTGGAGATGCTTTAAATAAAGGCACTAAAGTTCTATGTATTGGCGATACTGAAGGAAATTTAAAAATTTATTCTGCGAATGGACAACTTACTGAAATTGTATCCACAAAAGCTTCAGGTAGTATATTGGCGATTCAAATTGCAGATGCAGACAATGATGGGCGAAATGAAATTGTAGTTGGAAGTAGCATAGGACCTAAGAAAACACCAGGTGAAGCGCCTACGTTCCAGATTTTTAGATTTGAGAACAATAAACTAAACTTAATAACGGAACTAAATATCGATCGATTTGTCACATCTGTAGGGGTTGCATGCTGTAATGGTGATGGAGAAAACGAGGTCATAATTGGAGCAAGCGATAGTACGATACGTGTTTATAAATTAATAGGAAATACATTAAATCCAATCACCGTAATTAAACAGCAAGATATGCCATTATCAATTGGAATTGCTGATGTTGATGGTGATGAGATCAAAGAAGTAGTTACTGGAAACAAAGATAATACGTTAAGAGCATATAGAATTGAAGATTCATCATCTCAGGAGATTTCCAAAATTCAGTTATCAAAACCGGTAATCTCAATTTCCTCAGGGGATCTCATAGGAGATCGAAAGGAAGAATTAGGAATTGTAACCGCAGATGGTACGATTAGAGTTTTTAGAAATGAAGAAAGCAAGCTTGTAGACTTTACAGAGCTAAAAGACGCAAAAGCTCGGTTTATAAAAATTAAAGAAATTAGTGGAGACCACATGGCAGAAATTATTTCCATAACTGCAGATAAAAAAGTTGAGATATACAATATGCAAATGGCACAACTAACAAAACTCGCTGAATTAGATATAGGCGCGAAGACATTAGCCTTAGCAGTCGGAGATGTAAATAATGATGGATTGAATGAGATCGCCATTGGCACTTTAGGTAAATCAGTTATGGTTTTGAAAGGTATATACAAATTAAATGTTAATTTTAAAGTACCTATGAAATTA
>CAZPUN010000003.1:0-27464 GCA_964589775.1 uncultured archaeon | reverse complement strand
TTATTCGCTAATTCTTTAGTTATTTTTCCTTCGGATTCCGCTTTTTCAATTAATTCAAACATTATTTCTTTTGGAATTTGAAATAGAGCCTCAATACCTACCGCACTAATGACTTTATCAAATCCTACTGAATTGACTACTCTATCAATACCGATTTCTTCGATTACTCTATCAATACCGATTTCTTCGATGGCACTTTTAATACTAATCGAATATGGATCAATTTGTACGCCAATACTTTCGGCTATTTTCACCACCTCATTCTTATGTAATATATACAAAATAGAAAGATAAGTATTATCTTTTGATTCAATTATTATTCTTTTGATGACATCTTTAATTTTTTCATTAGTTGCGAATATTAAGAGTGGCTTATTTTCCTCTGAATATTCTAGTTCATTTATCAGGACAACTATTATTCTAGGGATATTTTTAATAGTTGATGAATATATTCCTTCTGCAATTTTTTTGAAAAATGATTGAATATAATATTTCAAGAATTTTGGCACATTAACCGTAATAAGGCAAAATGATGTATCTGGGAAATCATTCAAATCTACATTTTTGTTTTCTAGCAGGTCGGCTAAATACCCAAGGCCTTTGGCAAATATATTCTTATTTGGTCTATCCATTTCGCTTTTGAATTCGATAACGGTCCATTTTTTCATATTTTTAATAATTGTATATAATGGTGCTTTTTCTGGGATCGTCTCTTCTTTTTTAATAAATGCAATATCGATATATCTGGGTTCTCTGCGGACTTCGACTTCTGTGAGTATTTGGATACTATCTTTATACTTTGAAAAAGCGTGTTCAAATATATTTTTGAAAATAGAATCTCTATATTTTCTATTTTTTTGTTCCTTCATGGTTTCATGGTTCCTGAATCCTTTTGTAATAGTTAATAATTTTTCATATTTAATCTTATACAATTTTATTAAATGAAGTATTAAAAAACAGGCATATATATTTTCAAAATACTACATAGAATAAAGATTAAAAGAATTATTTGATTATAATACTTAAAAGCAAACGTTGAACTTTTCTCATGTGGTTGGTTCAAAAAAGTTCATGAGGTTATCTAATTGAGTGTTGAACAAGAAGACCAACAAAGTAAACCGTTCTATAATATGAGTGTTGATGAGACATTATCCTTTTTAGAAACATCTCGAAAGGGTCTTACTGAAGCTGAGGCCGAGAGGCGTCTTGAAAAATACGGATTAAATGAATTAAAGACTGAAAGTGGTCCTGGAGCCCTTGAAATTTTCATTGGTCAGTTTAAAGATGCAATGGTTATAATTTTATTAGTTGCAGTAGGTGTCTCATTTTTACTTGAGGAATATATTGATGCATATGTAATTCTTGCAATTGTTATATTTAATGCTATATTTGGCTTTATTCAGGAATATAAGAGTGAAAAAGCTCTCGAATCTTTGAAGAAAATGGCTTCGCAAATGGCTACAGTATATCGTGATGAGCAATGGACACGTATAGATTCAAAATATTTAGTTCCGGGCGATATAATTTCTATTGAGTCTGGCGACAAAGTTCCAGCGGATGGGCGAGTAGTCGAATCCTATAGTCTTGCGGTGGATGAGGCTGTTCTAACTGGAGAAGCTATGCCTGTATCTAAGATTGAGGAACCTTTAACGGGCGAGAATTTAGTTCCCGGAGATCAAAAGAACATGGTTTTCTTTGGTACAACGGTAACACAAGGAACCGCAATAGCTGTTGTTACTACTACTGGGCTTCATACAGAATTTGGAAAAATAGCTAAGATGGTTGAAACTGCAGAAAAGGAGGAAACGCCTTTACAAAGAGGTCTTGATGATCTTGGAAAGAAACTCGGAATCCTGATAATTGGTCTAATTATGTTTGTGTTTGTTGGTGAGGTTATCAAAGGCACGGCAGATCTACTAGATGAATTCTTAGTTGCGGTTGCATTAGCTGTTTCTGCGGTTCCAGAAGGTCTTCCTGCGGTTGTGACTATTACGCTTGCAATTGGCGTTCAAAAGATGGTTAAACGTAATGCAATAGTACGGCGTCTTCCTGCAGTTGAAGGTCTTGGGTCTACAAGTGTCATTTGTTCTGATAAAACCGGAACAATTACGAAAAATGAAATGACAGTCCGAAAAATCATTACCTCAACTGGTGAATACGATTGTGAAGGTGAGAGCTATACATCAAATGGTAAATTTTTCAAGAATGGTGCTGAAATCGACCCTACTAAAGAAGTTGATCTCTATAAGACCTTACGTGCCGCAGCATTAGCGTCTAGTTCATTTCTAACATATGACAAAAATAGTGAGAAATACTCAATTATTGGAGACCCAACAGAGGGTGCATTGCTTATTTCTGCACTTTATGCAGGAATTGATGTTAATGAAATCAAAAAGCACGAAACCGAAGTATCTGTACTTTCATTTGATTCATCTCGAAAGCGGATGAGCATCATATATATTGACAAAGGGCAACATAATGCGTATGTCAAAGGAGCGCCTGAGATCTTAATGAATCTATGTACTCATTATGTTCAAAATGGAGAGGTCAAACCATTTTCAGATGATATTAAGAAACAATTTTTAGTTGCGAATCAGAAACTTGCTGAAAACGCATTTCGCGTTCTTGCTATCGCATATCGCCCGTTGGATGTTACAGAATTTACGGTTGAGAATGTTGAAAAAGACCTTATATTACTTGGCTTAGTGGCTATGATTGATCCACCGCGTCCGGAAGTCAAGGATGCGATTCGTGTTTGTCGAGAAGCTGGCATTCGTCCAGTTATGGTAACCGGAGACCATCAACTAACTGCAAAGGCAATTGCAACTGAAGTTGGATTAATTAATGATAGCAATGCGCGTGTTATTACAGGTGCAGATATCTCTAATATGAGCGATGAAGAATTCAATAATATTATTGATGAAGTATCTGTATTTGCTCGAGTATCTCCTGAACATAAGCTACGCATTGTAAAAGCATTCAAATCGAAGGGTCATTCCGTAGCAATGACTGGCGATGGTGTCAATGATGCTCCAGCTATAAAAACCGCAGATATCGGTGTTGCTATGGGTATTCGTGGCTCTGATGTTACAAAAGAATCTGCGGATGTCGTATTAACAGATGATAACTTTGCTACAATTGTGGCGGCCGTCCAAACAGGTCGTGAGGTATATTCAAACATTCGTAAGTTTATTCGATTTCTATTGGCCGCAAACTTTGATGAAATCTTCCTCATATTTACGATGGTAATGTTAGGACTCCCACTACCAATAACTGCACTACAGATTCTCTGGCTAAACTTAGCGACGGACGGTTTTCCTGCACTTGCTTTAGGTGTAGATCCTCCTGAGCAAGATGTTATGAAGCGACCCCCACGTAGTCCTAAGAAACCTATGGTAGACCGTGAAATGATTACCTTCATATTGATCGCTGCAGTACTAGCATATTTCTCAAGCAGTTTTGTTTTCTTATACGAGATTGGCTTTAATATTTCCGCACCTATTGATCCAACAACTTTAATGCGCGCACGAACTGCAGTATTTGCAGATGTCGTCATATTTGAATTATTCTTAGTATTCAATTGTCGTTCAGAAACACAACCAGTGTGGCGTAGTAATATTCATAGTAGTAAATATCTATTATTAGCAGTGGCAGTATCCTTAGTGCTTACGTTATTAATAATCTATTGGCCACCATTACAGGTATTGTTCAGTACAGTTCCAATTGGATTAGACCATTGGATAATCATCCTATTAACGATAATTCCAGTGATCTTTATTCCCCCACATAAAATATTCAAACATGAAAAATAGGAGGACTTATAGTCCTCTTTAATATTTGTAAAAGCCTTCTCCGGTTTTTCTTCCTAATTTTCCTTGGCTGACAAGTTCTTCTAAAATCTTAGGCACTCTGTAATTGAAGTCTTTAATATTCTCTTTAAGTACTTTTGAAATATCTAATACGACATCTAAACCAATGTAATCTGCTAATTCTAATGGTCCCATAGGCCAATTGCAACCAAGTTTCATTGCTGTGTCTATATCTTCGGCTGATGCAATTCCTCGTTCATATGTATCAATTGCTTCATTAATTGCCGTAATCAAGACTTTGTTTACAATAAAGCCTGGAAATTCTTTTACGCGAACCGGAGTTTTTCCAAGTGATTTCGCGAAATCAATTGCAACATTCATAGTTTCATCTGATGTTTTTTCGCCCCTTATTACTTCAACAAGTTTCATAACAGGTGCAGGATTGAAGAAATGGAGACCTAATACCTTATCGGGCTTTGAAGTTTCGGATGCTAACTTTGTAATACTTATTGATGATGTATTGCTTGCTAAGATCGCTTCGGGTTTTGTAAATTTGTTTAGTTCATTAAATGTTCCAAGTTTGAGTTCAAGTTTTTCAGGTATAGCTTCAATAACGAGATCTGCATCCTTGACTGCATTTTCTAAATCGATGGTTGTTTGGATTCGCTTCATTATTGTATCTATTTCTTCTTCTGTAATACGCCCCTTCTTTAGACCGCGTTCTAGATTCTTTCTGATTGTCTTTAAGCCTTTGTCTAAAAATTCTTGACTGATATCTCTAATAATTACCTGATAACCAGATTGTGCTACAACATGGGCAATGCCAGAACCCATTGTTCCCGCGCCCAAAATAGCAACTTTTTCAATCTTCATTTCAATCGCCTCATATAACGAGTAATAAATTGATTTATAATTTTAACTCTAAAAAGTAAGACACATTGTGAAGTAAATAAAGTTTTTAAACTAAACTCAGTAATCTATCAATACCAATACTTTCAAACATAAATCAAAAATTGCGAAGTTGATAAGAGTGCCGCTGTCTACATTATTACAACGCTTAAGTCCCTTCAAAAGATGGTCTTTGTTAGCATTAAGCATCGGAATTGTTTCTGGTCTTGGCTCTATTCTTTTCACATTGATGCTAAGAGTCTCTACAGATTTCTTCTTACGAACCATAGTGAATTATTATCCTCCTGCACCCGGTGGTGAATTAGAAATTCCAAATCCGGGTATTGATCCACAGCTCCTTTTTTTGCCAATAGTAACTACGATTGGTGGATTAATATCTGGAGTTTTAGTTTATGTCTGGGCACCGGAAGCTGAGGGTCATGGTACTGATGCAGTGATCGATGCGTTTCATAATCTTCGCGGTAAGATTCGAAAAAGAATTCCTATAATTAAGACACTATCATCTGTTGCAATCATTGGAAGCGGTGGAAGTGCTGGACGTGAAGGTCCAATTGCGCAGATTGGAGCTGGTTTTGGTTCATGGGTTACATCTTTCTTACATCTATCTGAACGTGATCGTAGGATAGCGGTAATCTGTGGTGCCGCAGGGGGTATTGGAAGTATATTTAAAGCACCTCTCGGTGGAGCAATATTTTCTATTGAGGTTTTATATCACCGTGATTTTGAAGCCGAAGCTCTTGTTCCATCGTTTATATCGTCAATGGTGGCATATTCCATATATGCACCCTTTGCAGGATTCCAATCTATATTTGATACTCCATATTTTGCATTTCTGAGTATTGAGTCTTTGGTGTTTTATGCAATTCTGGGCATGTTAGCGGCTCCTTTGGCTCGATTTTATGTAAAATTCTTTTATGGATTGCGTGATTTATTTGCACGAATTAAAATATCAAATATATTTAAGCCTGCAATCGGCGGCTTATTATTAGGATCGATCGGAATATTTATGCCCGAAATATTGGGCCCTGGATATGGTTGGCTACAAATGGCAATGGAAGGTAAATTGATGATACTTTTCATGCTTATATTAATTGGAGCCAAAATTCTAGCAACATCATTGACAATTAGTTCAGGTGGGAGTGGTGGTGTATTTGCCCCTTCATTGTTCATAGGTGGTATGCTAGGTGGTGCCTTTGGTGAAATTGCGGTCAAACTATTTCCTAATATAGATATGAATCCAGGAGCTTTCGTTCTTGTAGGTATGGCAGCTTTCTTTTCCGGTGCTGCAAAAGTACCAATTGCATCAATTATTATGGTCTCTGAAATGACCGGTGATTATTTCATATTACCCCCTCTAATGTTAGCTTGTACATTGTCATATCTCTTTTCAGGTGAGGAAAGTATATATGAAAATCAAGTTCCCACAAAAGCTGATTCACCTGTACATCGTGGTAAATTTACAATTGACTTGTTGGAGAAAATACGAGTCCGAATGGTCATGACGACAAATGTGATTACCGTATCTCCTGATGATACCGTATATAAAGTATCACGATTAATTGGTGAGACTGGACATTTAGGTTATCCTGTCCTAGATGGCGATAAATTAGTTGGAATGGTCACTTATGCAGATGTTATTCGCGTTCCGGTAAGCAAAGCAGAGAATACTAAGGTTCGCGAGATTATGTCTACTAGACTTGTTTATGTCAATCCTGAAGACCGACTTAATGATGCATTGCGAAAGATGCATGAATGTAAACATGGTCATTTACCTGTTGTTGATATAGAAGATCCTAAAAAACTATTAGGCATTATAACGAAGAGTGATTTAGTACGTGGTCATGAGGTAATTCGTCGTGTAATTAATGCTGAATGAATTAGTTTTCCCTTTTTATATCAATTTTCTTGAATAACCATCTTTTATTTTTAATATGTTCAATTTCTTGACCTAAGAGACCTCGTTCTATAGCTCTTTTTACGAATTGAGATCTTAAAATTCCAACTATTCTAATATTTTCACGACTTAATCTTCTAAAAACTCGTAAAACATTAACAATTTGACCTTTTGTGTTTATAGAGACTTGTATGAGTTCTTTAACGAAAATGTTCCATAGATATTTTACATCGTGAGCTGTTTTTAATCCCATATTTTTGGCTTTTTGCGCAAAATTTCCTTTATTCATTGTTTTCCTATATCGCAATAGGCATTTTCTGGGATTTTTACAAGTTGCAAAAAAAGAGCATTCAAAACAGCATATGGAATATCCTCTAGGACATTTTTGAATACAATGATTTCCAATACGCAATGTACATTTTTCTGGTTCCGTATCTGGTGGATATTCCATTTTTATGCACGAATTGTATTCATAATAAATAACTACTTAAGTTCTTTGGCTAATCTATGGTATTAGAAAAAAATTAGAAGAAATATTAATATTTCAATAGCCATTACTTATATGTGATTGGAGGCGACACCTATGCTTCAAACCTTAATTCAAACAGTTACAAAAGTAATAGATGTATATCAAGATACTTTACTTGCTTTCTTAATTTTGATAATTCCTGCTTTTGTAGTATCTATGGCTGCATTTCTCTATGCACGAACACTTCCTGCGAGTAAGAGAAAAACTGGAAGCATAGGTGTTGGTTCTATATTCTTAGTACTTGATATAATTTTCTTATTATGGGCATATGTTCCAGAAATTCCTTTGCGAAAAGATGCTTTATGGGTTCTACAAAGGATTATTAATTTTATTTCGATGGATTTTGGCTTTCTTGTTTTTCTAATTTTGATTTTAGTCGGAATTACTATAGTTTTAAAAATAGCAACTGGTGAAAAACCTGTCGATCTAATGAGATTTGAAGATAAGATTAATGAATTAACATATATTAACGTACGCCTTGTTGAAGAAAAGAAAGAGCTTTCAAAAGATATTGAAGTTTTGAAAAAATATATTGCAGAACGAGATGACTTAATTAAGACTTTTAAAGAAAGCCTTGGAGAACTAAAGGAAAATCTGGAATTAAAGGAAAAGGACCTTCAGAGGTTGATCCAAGAAACTAATGAACGAGCTTCTGAAATTGCTCAATATCAAAAAATAGTTTCTACATTGGAGAGTAAAGTGAAACAATTAGAAATTGAACTAAAAATTCAGCAGGATAAAAATAATCAACTTCTTTCAAAAAATGCATTATTGAGAGATGAACTTGAAAGATTACGTTCAGTATCAACCACTTTATCAACGGAATTCGAGAATGCTATCGCCCAAATAATGCCATTATTGAATAGCATGCTCTCTTTAATTAATAAAATTGAGTCGTCACCTTTAAATGACGAATCTAAGACGATTCTTATTGATCTAATTCAAAATCTTGGTCGTATTGTCGGACCAATATTGAATAATTACGAACATGCTACTATTACTGAAATTGAAAAAATTGAAGTGATCGGCGCATTAAGAGTACTAAAGGAAGTTCAAAATAAGATTATTAAAATATTAGAAAATAGAGAGGGAGTTTTATAGACTCCCCTAGGGTGCAAAAAGCGGCATATCCTTCAAATTTTTATCGTATGAAACTTTGTCTGAGTTTTTGCTTTTTCCATCATAATCTACAGTTATGATAAGTTCTGCTTTATTATCTTGTTCCGTAAGCTCTAATGAAATATTTACATCGTGCTCGTTAACCAATTCTTTTGTGGTTTCTTTCCATGTATTCAATATTTCATCTACATCTGCGTTAACCAATGTTGACAATGGCGCCGAAACATGGATGATCAATGAGTTTCCTACTTTAGTTGTATATTCAATTTTCCATGGAGATTCCAAAGGCATCGGCCATCCTATATTTTTTTAATATTATATACGTTAATTTACTATTTAATCATAACTATAATGCCATTTTTTAAAAAATGTTAATTTTTAGTCTTGTTTTTATAAAAATTATTTTTTATCGTATACAACACTTTTCATGAAAAAAATTATATTTATTATATTTTATACATTATCTTTTTTTATATATGCGGTATATTTAATATATTTATTTGATTTTTTAGTTTATAATCGCTTTTTTCTAAATTTAACTATGTATCCCATTTTTGAGGTCGTAAGATTTAATAATATGGATTGCTATACGTTGTATTAAGTTGCTGGTGAAAGGAGAGAACTATTGGAGTATAGGATGGAACACAAAATGTTTCATCATTATAGAGTTCTCTCTATAACCGGCAATCGATATGTAAAACGAAGTACAGGAGAACAAGGTGAAAATTAAGATGATAAAGATGGGCAAGATGAGTCTTGCTTTGCTCCTGCTCTTCGCGATGACCTCTACAATGTTCTTTGCTGCACCTGTACCTGTGAGCACTCCCGTCTCACAGCCAGCTGTAGTAAATATGCCAATTGAGGAAACATCGCACTTGGAGCAAGTGATGCAGAGCTTAGGTCTCACACCATCTGTGGCACCATCTAACCGTCCCAAGTATGATGATCTATTAGCATCATACATTGAGACCGGTACGCCAAGTGAAAAAATATACACTGTTGGCGATAAGGTTGGTGTCATTCTTTCTGTGAGACCCGACGCAAATCTTGATTCTATTAAGCAATACTTACAAGTACGATGGATTATCAACTTGAAAGTTGCATACCTCGTTGTTGGTTGGGTAGATAGCCCCCACGACATTGTAATGCTTTCAAAGAATCCATCCATTGGACTTATTAATGCTGACCCAGTTCCTGAACAAGAGCCAATGGCCGCACCTCCTTCCGAAGGTGTTGATTCATTCTATGTACGTGAAATTTTGGATGTTAATCCAGTCTCTGCTACATACAATGGAACTGGTGCTACTATTGCAATTGCGGACACTGGTGTAGACTTTGGTCTAACCGATTTAGCACCCGCATATGCACATGATGCAAGTGGTCATCCAATTGCATTTGACCCAAGTGGTTATGGTATTGTATTAACCAATCACGTATTCAATAGTACATGGCAAATCAAAGATGGTAGTAAGACATATTTGAACATCTCAGGTTATGATGATGTAGAAGGTATTTACACCAGTACTCGTGGATACTTACATCCATGGTACTACTACGCATTTGTATACCACCACTATGGATACGTCTCTGATGCATTCTATGCAAACTTCACTGGTTTGCCATTTGCACAACCATACAACGTTACTGGCATTCCAAGTGCATCTGACTATCACTTTGGAATTGCTATGATCCGTGAAGATGATGCATCATTCTTGATCCGATATGCTCCAATCCTAGTTGTAAATAGTACCGGTAGCGGTTACGACACCATCTATGTCGACTGGGATGGCGCATATGCTATGTCCCTTATGTGGTACGGTGAAATGTTTGGTCTCTGGAACTGGAGTGATCCTACAGTAGTAAATATGTTCAAGGGATTGTTTGACTACAGCTTCGTAGGTGAACCCGCATACACCTTCAACCAGGGACACGACATTCTTGCAATTGACTTATATGGTAATGGTATCAATGACTTCAGCCTTGGTGCATTAGGAAACGTATATGATGCACATGGCTATGTAACCGGTGGCATTGTCAATGGTATTGATCCTAATGGTAATGCTGTAGGTATCTTCTATGAAGCCGGTGGTACTCACGGTACTGGTTGTGCCGTTGATGCTGCTGGTCGTGGTCTTACACCGTTCAACCTATACGGTAATGGAACTGGCTACTACTTACCAGGTATCGCAAACGGTGCTGAACTTACCGGTACTGTTGTGATTTCTGGTGGTACTGATGTCGGTGCTCTTGCATGGATGTGTGGTTTTGACCTCAACACAACCACTGGCATCTGGGAATACACTGGCAATCACAAAGTTGATGTCATCAGCAACTCTTGGGGCTACTCTGCTATCTCACTTGGTGGTCAGATGCCCGAATTTAGCTGGTATGACCTCTACATTGATGTAATGTCAATGCCCGGCTTTGTTGATCCAAGCTATCCTGGTACATTATTCGTATTTGCTACCGGTAACGGTGGTCCCGGATATGGTACTGTTACTGCACCTGGCTCATCTGCAGCCGCATTAAGTGTTGGTGCATCAACTGCAACTCATGTCTGGGCAGACTTCTATGGTGAGAAATACACTCACGATAACGTCATTCCATGGAGCAACCGTGGTCCAACATTCAGTGGCTATGTAAAGCCTGATGTTGTGGCTGTCGGTGCATACGCATACAGCGAATATCCATTATGGTATGGATTCTACACTCTTGCACAATATGGATATCCATACTTCGATGGTCGTTATACATACACAGTCTTTGGTGGTACTAGTCAGGCAACACCATATGCTGCTGGTGCAGCTGCTGTTGTCATTGGTGCCCTGAAGGACGCTGGTAAGACCTTCGATCCATGGAAGGTAAAGACAATTTTGAAGTCTACCGCAAAGGACCTTGGCTATGATCCATTCATCCAGGGTGCTGGTCAGATTGATGTTGCAAGAGCTGTTGCTTTGGCTATTGGCAACACAACTGATGTCCATGGTAATGAAGTATTTGAAATCTATAGCTTTAATGCTTACAAGACAATTGCACAGCAAATCGATAGTGTCGTATCTAAGATCTTCATGGGAGATAAAGAAGCAAACAACTTAACTGCAGCCCATCATCCTGGTATCTCTATCAATTGGGGTGACACTGCTGTATATGCAGGTCTTCAGAACCCAGGCGACTTGTACCAGGCAACCTTGAACGTTGCTCAAGGAGATGGTTCTGCAATTGGTTCAACCGCCGCTACAACTGGCGAACTTGTGTTAGACAAGGTCTATACTACCACCATTACTACAAAGATGGACAACAGTACTGGAACACCCACAGGTTGGGCATACAGAATTAGAGACATATTCAATGATACTGTTGATACAAACCTTGAGAATGCCAAGTTTGCTGCAATCTACTTGTCATATAGCTATTCAACCTTGACACAACTTGCTGAATATCCATATACATTCTTGTTCGCATGGAATGATACAAACGGTAATGGAAAGATAGACTTTGAAGTCTACAATTCAACCACTCACACCGTAACTCAGGTGGGTGAAGTTGCAAGAATTAGCTCTGGAACGAGCGATGGAAATGTTCTTGCAATGTACGCACAACACCCAGGTATCTACACAGCTGATGGTTCTAACCTGACATTATACGTCCGCGACAAGAACTTTGAGAAGGTAGCAAACTGGACTGGTATTCAATTATCAGTATCCATTATGATCTATAAGGAACAAGCCGCAAACTGGATTTCTGTCGCTAGAGACACAACTAATCCAAATACATGGCATGTAAATGTCACTGCACCAAATGATATTGGTGTCCACATCGGCTACATCAAGTTCTCTGAAGGTGGCGCAACTCAAATTGTCCCAGTCTCAGTGAACGTTATGGCAAGTGTCTCCTTAAGTGGTGCAACCTCATTTGGTGGTGCATCATCCAAGACTCCATACGACTTATACGGTGTCTATGGTGTCTACGATTGGAGCTGGAGACCCGAAACTGGAGACTTCAGAGTATTTGCCTTCAATGTCACTCAGCCTGTTGAGTGGATTAAGGTAAAGGTCTCTTGGGAATACTCAGCCACCAAGCTTGATACTTATGTCTTCAATTCACTTGGTTCCTTAGTTGCAATTTCACCAGTCAATTATGTAAGTGGCGGAAAGTACAATTCAGGATCCACCATGGATAAAGCAAATGTACTATTTGCACACATATCTGGAGCTGGTGTATACTATGTTGTATTGCACAGCACGGCTCTAGATGGTTCCAAGGTTCCTGAATTGTTCAACATTGAACTTGCTGCAACTAATTCAAGCTTAGTACCTCAATTAGTCTGGAAGGTTACCGATTCATCTGCTAACACCGTAACTGTATCCGATGGTGATACTGTTAGCGGAGACCACTTAGTAGTATCTGCAACATGGACCAATCCAGGAGTTACTGGCTTTACTGAAGCTGATGTTGTAAGCAGCAAGATCGAGATCCTGTCTGGTGCATATGTTGTAAGACAAGGATACACTCATGCATCACCCGATTCCAACTGGCCACCAGCCAAGACAAGCTTGGTCTATGAAGCCATCAACCTAACCGAAGGCGATGTTCTCAAGTTATCAGTTAGCTGGACTACAAGTGCAGACCTTGACGTATTCCTGTTTGCACCCGGCACTGATCTAACCTCCGGTGATGCAAGCGATGACCTATTAGGCTATGCTATGGCTACTGGCAATAATCCAGAAACTGCAACCTACACTGTTAAGGAAACTGGTACCTACTATGTTGGTATCAACCTATATGCAGGTCCTCAGACCTATTACACAATGATTGCTGATACCCTTAAGGGCTTTGAGAATGTAACCACTGCAAACATCGCATCAATCGACTCATACATCATGGGCAAGAATGGTACCTACATGCTAAAGGCATATGGTACAACTAACTCCAACCTCAAATATGATTCATTGAACTATCCATCTGCATTACTTACATTAACATTAAACAACTACTTCAACCCCAAGGTATCTATCAGCAGTCCTGTTGCAGGTCAGACCTACAACAACAATATGACAATCACATACACAATCTCTGATGTCAACAAGTACGAAACCTACACAGCATTCGTCTCATACTCACCAGATGGTGGTAAGAGCTGGTTCCCGATCACTGCTAAGCATCACGATTCAGCTGGTACATACAGTGTCACATTTGATGTATCCAAGCTGACTACATCAGATAACTTCCTCGTACGTGTCAGAGTTGAAGACAGCACTGGATTACTGTCCAACATAGCCATTGTCGGTCCTATGACTGCTGGCGGACAAGCTCCACCTGCACCCGGTCCAACATTCGACTGGATGATGATTGGTATCATATCAATCATTGGTGCAGTTGCAGTAGTCATAATCTTGGCAGTAATCTTCAAGAAGAAATAAGGGCTGTTAGAGTGTAAACAAAGGCGGCATAAAGCCGTCCTAACTTTTTCTGTTTTTGAAAATAGAAAAATAAAAAGAAATTATAATTCATGAATGATTTTTGATAATTGTTCTCTTTCTGTCAGAGGACGCTGTTCATCCGGTAATCCTATAGGAATTATCGCCATTGGTCTTTGACCTTTGTCTAGGTTCAATATGCGTGCGACCTTTGATTCATCAAATGCACCAACCCATACTGATCCATAACCCAAAGCATGTGCTGCTAGCAGTATATTTTGTGTCATCGCTGCGGTGTCTTGTATATAGTATAATGTTCTTCCTCTTTCTCCATACACAGCTGCACTTTTATCTGGAATTCCACATACAATAATGACAACTGGAGCTTCAGCGACATAACTTTGATTGTATGCTGCTTTTGCGAGTTCATTTTTTATCTTGTTATTTTTTGTAAAATAAATTGACCAAGGCTGCAAATTACCTCCGGACGGAGCCCTTATCGCAGCCTCGAGTATTAGTTGTAAATCGCTATCTTCAATTTTATCTGGTTTAAATTTTCTCACACTTTTTCTTGTCATCAATAGCTTTAGGCATTCCCGCAATTCCTCAATCTCCTAGCACCTCAGGATTAACGATGTTTGGTGGTCGTTTTCCTTCAAGTGCCAATATTAAATTCTCAGCAACCATTTTAGCCATTTTGCTTCTTGTTTCTAAGCTTGCGCTTCCTGCATGTGGAGCTAAAACCACATTTTTCATCTTAATCAATGGGCTATCTAGTGGTAATGGCTCAACTGTAAAAACATCTAGTGCAGCTCCTGCAATCCATCCTTCTTGTAGTGCTTTAATTAGAATCTTTTCATCTATTACTTGACCTCTTGCGGTATTAATTAATATGGCTGTTTTCTTCATCATTTTAAATTCTTTCTCACCTAACATATGCCTTGTTTCTGAAGTTAACGGAACATGAAGTGATATATAATCCGACTCTTTCAGTAGAGTTTCAAGATCAACTTGTTTGGAACCAATTTCCTCATCTAATTTGTCATGTTCTTCAGTTCTTGTTCTAGTATAATATAGTACTTTCATACCAAACCCTTTAGACCGTCTAGCGACAGCTCTTCCTATTCTTCCTGCACCAATGATTCCCAGTGTTTTTCCGAAAACATCTGTTCCAATTAGTATTGTCGGTCCCCAACCAACTTTCCATTGACCTGTTCTGACATACTCGTCCCCTTCAACTGTTCTTCTGGCGATTGACATTAGTAACGCCCATGTAAAGTCTGCAGTTGACTCTGTTAAAACTCCCGGGGTGTTTGTAACTATAATTCCCTTTTTGGTTGCATATTCCACATCAATATTGTTGAAACCGACAGCGTATTGCGCTATTACTTTAAGATTTTTGCATGCATCGATCACTTCTGCATCTATTGGATCTGTTAGTAAAGTTACCAGTGCGTCTGCATCCTTTCCGCGTTTAATTATTTCCTCTTTTGGTGGTGCGAGTTCGCTTTCCCATATATCAAGTTGGTACTTTTCTCGTATCATACCTAAGCCTGGTTCTAGAATTTTTCGTGTCATGAAGACCTTTTTGGACATTATTAAACACCTCATATTACATATGTAATCTCTTGGTTGCGTTAAGCATACATTTTTTAAATGTTTGTAAAATATTTAATGTGTATATAGCTTTGGTATTGGATGGAGATAAATATGTCTATGGTACTAGAACTCCCCCGATCCGCACTAGTTATTCTTGATAAGTTGATTTCAGACGGTCCAATGACACCCAAAGCAATTAGTAAGAAAGTTGATTTGGCCCCCAGAACTGTCAGTTTTGCCCTCAGACGCCTCATGGAGCATGAATTATGTCATAAAGTCCCTAACTTGAATGACATGCGACAGCCCATGTACGTTGCAAACCTAGAGCGTGCAAAGGAGTTTCGTGCTAAGTTTGAACACGTTTTTCGTCAAGTTCTTCAATAAGCCCTTTATTTTTTATTTTGTAATGTTTTTATACTAAACCTAAAAATGTTTAAGTATCGAATTTTTATTGTTATATTTGGTGATTTACATGGCGCATGAACCTATCGTAATATTTGTTGAATTATTAGGAATAATTTTGTTAATCAGTTGGTTTCTAGGGCCTCGAAATTCAAAGGAAAAACGTGTATATTTAGAATCTAGAATTATTATGGTACCTTCTTCGATTATAATTATGATTATTGGATTAATTATATTAAGTGGTATTGTAGGGTGATCAAAATGGCAGTTCCAGCTAGAATTCAGTTATCTTGGGCCGCGATATTTATAGGAATTCTCGTATTCCTTGCAGTGAAGGTTGGCTTTATTCTTTTGCAAATTGGGGGTCCACTTTGGACAATGCCCGGCGGTGGATTACTATTAGTGCTATTCCCAATAGTTCCATTAATTGTATTTGGATTTTTAGTCAGTGTTGTAGTTTATGGGTATTCATATTTTGCATTATGGCTTATTGATAAGGGATATTTCATTTTGGGCATTTTAGTTTTGTTCATAAGTGTAATAATCATTCCCGGTGCCCTTGGTGTGATCTCCATTATTTACTTCATATAATATGAAGTGCATGTACATTGCAAAATTATTATATACCTTTTTTTCTCCTATTTGATTGCTAAGTTTATTCTATTACATTTGGAGATGAGCACCAATTGGTGAGCACAAAGAGCAACGAATCTAAAATTGAAAATAAACAAAAAGAAAATCTAGACGAATCAGAATCTCAAGAAACACAAAACATAGAAAATGAGGCTAAATCGTCAGAGGCTAGTGAAAATAATACAGACACTGAACTCAGTGAATCTACCTTATCACCTGAAGAGATCGATGCATTGTATCGTCAGATTGCAGTATTAGAAAAGGACCTTGAAGATGAGAAGAAAAAATCTGCTGAATATCTCGAGTTGGCGCAGCGTGTTCAAGCTGACTTTGAGAATTATCGAAAGCGTGTTGAAAAGCAAATAGCCGAAATTAAAAAATACGCAATTGGTGATTTTGTTCTTAAGATTCTTGAAGTATCTGATAATTTCGAACGTGCTCTTAGTGTTGATTTTAAGGAATCATCCATTGATGAAATACGAAAAGGCATAGAAATGATCTATAAGCAGCTCCAGAATACTTTATCTAAAGAAGGAATTAAATCATTTGGGGAAGAGGGCGATACATTCGACCCTGAATTGCATCATGCAATTTCCGTCGTTGAAGATAAAGAAAAGGATGACGGAATAATAGTTGCTGTGTATCAGAAAGGTTACAAGTTTCATGACCGTATTCTAAGACCTGCTTTAGTTCAAGTGAATCGAATAAATGAATCCGATAAAAAGTCAGACAATTGAGGTGATTACGATGGCAAAAGTCGTTGGTATTGATTTGGGTACAACAAATTCTGCAATAGCCTATATTGAGGCGGGGAAACCCACCATAATTCCCAACGCAGAAGGTAAACGTATTACTCCTTCTATCGTTGGATTGACTAAAAAAGGCGAAATTGTTGTTGGTGAGCTTGCAAAACGTCAAGCGGTTTCTAATCCTGAAAATACAATTCGATCAATTAAGAGAAAAATGGGTACAACCTACCGTGCAAAATTAGGAGATAAGGAATATACTCCTCAAGAAATTTCTGCAATGATATTACGCAAATTAAAAACAGATGCAGAAGCATTTCTCGGTGAAGAAATTAAAGAAGCTGTAATTACAGTTCCGGCATATTTCAATGACTCTCAGCGACAAGCTACCAAGGATGCAGGACGAATTGCCGGTCTGGAAGTTCTTAGAATTATAAATGAGCCAACTGCAGCTGCTTTGGCTTATGGTCTCGATAAAGAGAAAGAAATGACCGTTCTTGTTTTCGATCTTGGCGGTGGAACATTTGATGTATCCATTCTTGAAATTGGTGATGGCGTAATTGAAGTTAAAGCCACAAATGGTAATACCCATCTTGGTGGTGACGATTTCGATCAAAGAATAATGGATTGGATGGTTGAAGAGTTCAAGAAGGAAACCGGTATTGATCTCAGAAATGATCTTGTAGCTATGCAGCGAATTCGCGATGCTGCTGAACAGGCAAAAATTGAGTTATCTACCGTTAAAGAGACTACGATAAATCTCCCATACATTACTATTGCTCCAGATGGTCCGAAGAACCTTTACCTCGAATTATCTCGTGCAAAGTTTGAAGAATTAACTGCAGACCTTGTTGAAGCTACATTAGAGCCCACACGCCTAGCACTAGCAGATGCAAAGCTCGAACCTGAACAGATTGACAAAGTTCTTCTCGTTGGTGGAGCTACTCGTATGCCAAAGATCCAAGAAGTTGTGCGTAGTATGTTCGGTAAGGAACCCGAGAAATCAATTAATCCTGACGAAGTGGTTGCATTAGGTGCAGCGGCTCAAGCTGGAATTATTAAGGGTGAAGTTAAGGATGTCTTACTTCTTGATGTAACTCCATTAACTTTGGGTATCGAAACTTATGGTGGCGTATTCACTCCAATTATTCCTAGAAATACTACCATTCCAACTCGCAAAAGCAAGATATTCTCAACTGTCGTAGACAATCAGACTACTGTTGAGATTCATGTTCTTCAAGGCGAACGACCGATGGCTGCAGACAATATGTCTCTTGGGCGATTCCAGCTAACTGGAATCTTGCCGGCTCCTCGTGGTGTACCACAAATTGAAGTCACATTCGATATAGATGCAAATGGAATTGTCCACGTGAGTGCTAAGGACAAAGGTACTGGTAAAGAACAAAGTATCAAAGTTGTCGCAAGTACAAATCTTACCGAAGAACAAATTCAACAAATGATCAAGGATGCTGAAAAGCACGCCGAGGAAGACCGCAAGCGCAAGGAATTAATTGAAGTACGAAATAATGCTGAAAGTCTCATTTACACAATTGAGAAGGCTTTGAAAGATAATCCTGATAAGATTTCTGAAGATGAAAAGAAGTCAATCGAAGAAAAGATTAAAGAGGTACAAGAAGTTCTCAAAAGTGATGACATAAATAAGATTAAATCCAAGACTGAGGAGTTAGTCACTCAGTTCCATAAGATCTCTGAGAAAATCTACGGTGGCGGACCAGGAGCAGGTCCTCAAGCTGGATTTGCAGGTACTGGAGCCGGTCCTGGGGCAGGTCCTACAGCAGGTACTGGAACTGAGTCTACCGGTGGAAAAACGATAGATGCTGACTTCGAGGAAGTAAATAAGTAAGCGTAGGAGATGGTAAGCTTGGCAGATGAGGACTATTATGAAATATTAGGAGTTAGTCGAGATGCATCACAAGATGAAATTAAGAAAGCATATAGGCGACTTGCCAAGCTCTACCATCCGGATAGAAATCCAGGCGATAAAGAAGCCGAAGAAAAATTGAAGAAGATAAATGAGGCATATGAGGTTCTTAGTGACCCTGAGAAACGTGCCCGTTATGACCGATTTGGTACTGCCGATTTCGAAGGTTTCGGCCCTCAGGGCAGTGGAGGATTCGATTTCTCAGGGTTCGGAGACCTCTTCTCTCAATTTTTTGGTGATGCATTCTTTGGTGGTGCTACAAGTTCAAGACGCCCCAGAAAAGGAAGATCCAGACGAATTGATATTACTATAGATTTTGAGGAAGCCGTTTTTGGGACTCGAAAGGAAATTGAAGTTGAGCGTTTTGTAGTATGTCCTACGTGTCATGGTTCTGGTGCAAAGCCCGGTACTAGCCCACGTGTATGTCCTACGTGTCATGGTTCCGGTGTTGCTCAGCATATTCAACGTTCCGCTTTTGGGCAAATAATAACGCAAGGGCCATGCCCTACATGTAAAGGAACTGGGCAGATAATCGACCATCCATGTCCAAAATGTCGTGGCTCAGGACAAATTAAGAAAAAACAAAAATTAGCAATTGACATTCCTGAAGGGGTCGATGAGAATTCTACATTACGCTTAAGAGGCGAAGGTGATCCTGGATATCTTGGTGGGCCTCCTGGAGATTTGCTGGTTGTAATACATGTGCGTCCTCATAAATTCTTCAAGCGCGATGGTGATGATATATTATTAGAAGTTCCAATCAAATTTACTACTGCAGTATTTGGCGGTGAAATTATTGTACCTACATTAACAGGTAAAGCAAAAATTAAGATTCCACCGGGAACGAAATCTAATACGTGGTTCAGATTGCGTGGAAAAGGTGTAAAACACATAGATAGTTGGGGACGTGGAGACCAACACGTTATGGTTTATATTGATATACCCAAGAAATTGAATAAAAAACAAAAAGAATTGCTAAAACAATTAGACGAACTTTTGGAAATTAATGATAAGATACCATGGGAATAAAAAAGAGAAAAGAAATTTTTTACACTGCTATTTTTAGTTCTCCTTCTGCAGAATCGTGAGTTACTTCGATTAATGCATAATATCCCAATGCAGCTGCACCTGGATTAATTAGCAATGTTTTATCGATTCGATCAATTGCTCTGGATTCATGTATATGTCCAGATAATGAAATAACTGGTTGATATTTTTCTATGGTCTTACGGACAATTTTACTGCCGACATGTTCGATTTTTCCTGCAAGGTCTAATGCAGTACCATATGGTGGCGTATGTGTCATTAATACATCAATCTTCTTACCATCCAGGTCTTTGATCCCGTCTTCCAAGATTTTTTCTAGTGTATCTTCCGAGAATTCTATCATAGTATTAAATGGTGTTGGTATTGATCCACCTGCACCAACGATTGTTATATCTGCAATTATATGTCCTTTTCCGTGTGTATATCTTATATATGGTAGATTGATTGGCTTTTTCAATAAAACGCGTGAATCTACATTTCCCGGTATATAGAATGTTTCGATTTCTGTATCGCTAAAGAGCTTTAAGATGTATTCAGCATCCTCAAATGTACCAAAATGGGTAATGTCTCCTAAAATCAAAATAGCTTCAACTTCTTCGTTTGTTGCTATTACAGACAGTTTCTGTGCAATTCCATAGTTTCCGTGGATGTCTGAAGCTACTAGCATTTTCATTTTGACATCTCTCCTTTCATTTAATTTGCATATATCGTCGTATATATTATATAGTTCATTTCTAAAAATAAACATTCATTTTCAGGAGATGCGAACGTGGAAAAAGATGACTATGAAACCGATCTTCCTAAAGAAGTTTATATCACTGCTTCGCTTAATAGTTTTGCGGGTGGGATTGCAAATCCATTTACTACTACTTATATGATTGATATGGGTGCTACTTTATCAGAACTAGGTATTTTTCGTGCGGTAGGTAATATTGCACCTACATTCCTACAACCAATTTGGGGTGGATTATCGGATCGAACTGGTCATCGAAAATACTATGTATCTTTTGGCGTCAGTATCGCTTATTTGCTCTTTACTGTAATGTACTTTCTTGAACTACCTGTTCAAGTTATTATACTGTTCTTTATCCAATCGGTAATCTTATCGATCTCAATACCTACTTGGAGTGCACTGTTAGGAGAGCTAATACCTGCAAATAAACGAGGTCATTTATTGGGACGGATAGGGACACTTGCTTCAATAGCTGGGCTCATCGCTACTCTTTCCGGGGGTATTTTGTCAGGAATGACTATCTTTGGCGGATGGAAGGATCAATACTTTCTGCCATTTACAATTTCATCAATTGTTGGTATATTGGCTGGTATAATAGCACTTCGCATTCGCGAGCCTGAACGTAGTCCTGAACTTAGAAAAGCTCGTTCGATATTTCCACCAATTTTGACAATATTTAGGAAGCCTGGGGACTTCCGTAGGCTTTGTTTTGTCTCCGCATTTTTCTCATTTGCTATGTCTATGGCATGGCCTTTCTTCTCAGTGGTTCTTAGAATCTGGCTAAAGGCGTCATTACTTGAAATTGCGATTCAATCCGCTATGATGTCTATTACAATGATAATCTTCCAATCTTACTTTGGACGATTGTCCGATAAATACGGTAGGAAGCCCTTAATACTTGCCGGGCGATTTTTGTTACCCTTTGTGCCAATAATTTACGTCCTAGCAACTGATATGTACTTAATCTATTTTGGAGCTGCATTAGCTGGGTTCTCTGTGGCTTTATCACAAAATGCGCTTATGGCATACATATTCGATGCGTCTCCCGAGGAAGAATTGGGTGGTTATTTGTCCGTATATAATGTTTTTTCAGGTTTTATTTTCTTATTTGGTAGCTTATTCTCAGGAATTATGGGTGATTTCATAGCCCAATTCGTAGGTCAGTATCTTGCTGTATTTTATATGATGATCGCCAGTGGAATTTTGAGATTCATTGGAGCTACAATGTACGGATTTCTACATGAAACACATCATACAACACACAAGATTATTCCGGACATTCTATCTGCAGTTAGTTCTCTAAAAACATGGAGAAAGTGAATTTATTCACTGAAAACAAAATCTGCAACAGCTTCAAACACTTTCTCCTTTTCTACGTCTTTTGTGATTACATGACCCGATTTCTCTAGAAATAGTAGATGCTTCTCTTTTGATGATACTCCATCATAAATTGCCTGTGCATTTGAAATATCGACGCTTGGATCTGCTTTTGAATGTATAATTAAGATTGGTTGCTTTATTTTTTGAAGGTTCTTCTTAATGTATTTTCCTGCCTTATATAGTTCATAAATTGTCGCGAGCGGTATTACAGGATATGAATAGTGGGGCAGTCCATTAATTTCATCTTCGGGTTCTTTCTTGTAGTATTTAATAAACGGCTTAATTAACGGAATTAGTTTTATTCTCCAATCTTTGATTTCAAGTGGTGTAGATAGCGTGAAAATTTTTGCCATGACCGGTTGCGTTTCTGCGAGTGCAAGCGTAAGCATACCGCCCATGCTGAGTCCCCCGACTATAATTGTTGAAACATTTTGCATCTTTAATATCTCTAATTTTTCTTCTACAGAATTGTATAGATCCTTCCACTTTAATTTTGATAGTTCTTCAGGAGTAGTTCCATGTCCCGCAACTCTAACTCCATAAACTGTTGCGCCTTTTGAATTCAGATATTCCCCCAACAGACGCATTTCTTCTGGAATTCCTGTAACGCCATGAATAAGCATAACGCCAATTTTGTTTCCCTTTAATAAAAATTCATCTGCATGTTTTGAAATATCTTCAGACATTATTTCTCGCCTACTTTTTATATCCTGCGTAATAATCTATAATGTCTGATTCATGATCTTCAACTGCTAGTTCTAATGCTTTTGCAAGCCTTAAAGCTTCATCTACCGAGAGTATAAATGCAGCTTTAATGTCTTTGTCTTCACCAATTGCTAAACGAATCTTTCCATCATTTATCCAACCTTCATCGGTTTTGGTTGGTGCTTGTAATTGTACTTCAAGGAATGTGCGATGCTTTTTCTTATCGCTATCTTCGTAAAAGTGTTTTAGTATAAGCCGCCTAAAATAGTTCTGTTTACTCATTATATCAACCTCCATAAGTAATAATTGAAATAATTTATAAAAGAATATTCCTAACATTAATCAATATTATGTTAATGTGGGAGAGAAGCATGAGATCAAGAAATCTTGCGATCCTAATTACTTTTGTATTTCTCGTATCATCAATTTATCCAATTGTTGGAAACGCTTTATCAGTTAATACTACGAATTATACAAATCCAAAGATAGATTCTGATTTAATGGAATTGGTTGAAAGAAATCCCGATATGTACGGACGTTTAATTATCTATATAAACAAACCAACTGTCGATTCGCGAGTGAATTATTTATTATCCATAGGTATTCCTTCAGACCATATCGAATATGCTTTTAAATTGATTCCTGCAGTAGTTGTTAGAACTCCATATAAGCAAGTGAATCAAATTGCTGGATTTAGATCGGTAGTGCGTGTTTCAATGGAGCATGTATATAATTTTCTTAAGAATGTTGATAGTGTGTCGGCTCCTGTAAACATAACTTCCGATTATCTATCTCCCGAAAATATAACTGATGTATATGATACATGGGATCAAGGATATAATGGAACTGGAATTACAATTGCAATTGTAGATACTGGTATTGATTATGCACATCCTGATTTATCTGGTAAAATTATTGGGTTTAAAGACTATGTTAAAACTGATAGTGGGAATTCGCCCAGTGATTCATATGATGACAATGGGCATGGGACAGCATGTGCATGGCTTGCTGCAGGTAGTGGATATGAAAATGGACTAAAGTATCGTGGTATGGCACCTGGTGCAAAGTTATTATCCATAAAAGTTCTAGATTCTACAGGTTCAGGTTCGGATATTGATATTGCAAAAGGTATTGAGTACGCATGGGAGCATGGTGCAGATATTATTAGTTTATCTCTCGGTGCTCCATATGATGTTTCTTCTAATAATCCATTCTTGGATGTCGTAAAATCTGCAATAGCTCATGGAACTATTGTAATTGCTGCAGCAGGAAATAGTGGTCCGCTTTCTATGAGTATTCAATCTCCGGGAAATATACCTGAGGTTATTTCTGTCGGTGCTAGTGAGGGTTCAAATGCAGTTGCAGCTTTTTCATCACGCGGTCCAGTATTAATCCAAAATTCTTCTTATTATAATATGTATACTAAACCTGATGTTGTTTCTCCCGGTGTCTTATTATTTTCTGGACGTTCTCATACTGCAAATGTATATGAGTATCCTTACGCGAACTATTCACAATATGGACCATACTACTGCTGGTTCAGTGGGACTTCTGCCGCCGCACCAATTGTTTCTGGCATTACAGCAATATTACTACAAAAACAACATAACCTCACACAAACTGAAGTCAAGGCATTACTCACTGCTGGTGCTTCAGATTTAGGTTTGGATTCTATGATTCAGGGAAGTGGATTAGTAAACGCTACAAAGTCTCTAGAATTAATTGATGAATTACCTGCCGGCCTTATTGTAATACAGCCTAGACGATATCCAACATTACCAAATGGGAAAATGCATATAATTGTAGATAAGAATTTTAAACCATCAAATATAACAATTATTGCAACAAAACCGGCCCATATAAGCTTCGATATTTCTGGAAACGCCAGTAGATGGGTGAAATTATCTGCACTTGAGTATGATATTCACGTTGGCTTAAACTTTATTCCTATTAGTATGGATTTCGATCGAGAGCTTCCGTTGAGTGATGTGGGTGATTATACCGGTTGGATTAATGTTTCTGAGTCTAGTAAAATAGTGGGACAAATATATATTGAGCTACAAAATCGAATCTTTGGTGGTCGTCTCGGTGTAGATATGTGGCATCAATCAGCATCAGACCCTGATAGCATCAGCTCATATAGTTTCTTTACAAGTTACCTAGAAGACCGTGGAATCATATATTATGAGGATTATCAGGAAATAACTAATGTTTCTTTAATTAACAGTGATTTTTATCTAATCATGGATACAGAAGCTGCGTATACTGATAGCGAAATTGCTGAGATTCACAAATTTGTTGAAGACGGCGGTATTCTCCTAATATTCTCCGAATTCTTTAATACAAGTTCTCATATGCCCTCTTTTGGCTTTTCGTTTTATAATGAAATCTTGGCACCTTATGGTATTTCCTGTGAGCAATATGCTATTGGAGATAATCCAGACGGTGTAATTTATGGTAATGATTATGTCGGTGCGGTTGATAATGACACTTTGACTCAAAATGTTCAAAATATCTACGTACTATATGGCAGTACGTTCCATGTAGATCCATCTGTGGCAGGTGCGAAAGGTGTTATCTGGGCAGATAATGAGCGTACTCATGCTATTGTGGCTTATGCTCATAAGGGAAAAGGCATGGTTATTGCTGTTAGTGATGGTAGTACAATGTATGATAACGTTTTATCAACCGCATCTAAAAAAGGTGCGGACAATCTTGCATTATTACATAATATTGCTAATGCATTAAATGTCTCCCGACCTCGTATTTACAGTATTTCTGTTGAACCCGGTAAATTACATGAGCGTAATAATATTTCTGCCTATGTTTTTGATGATTGCGATATTTCTGAAGTATCTATGTACATAATTGCGCCCAATCGAACAGTGATTAATTTATCACTTACAGAATCATTAGGCTACAAGTACAGTGGATCTATATTGCTTGATGCTGTAGGTACATGGATAATCATCGTAAATGCAACAGATGTAAATGGGCAATCTAGAATGTTCATCACTCATTACCGATTATATTCATTTCAAGTGCCACCATCTTTAATCGAAGTTGTGATTGTCTCAATGTCTATAGCTGCATTGATTGTCATATTTGAAATCTATGTAATGCGTAAGAAACCGAATACGTCCGACTATGGTCCATTATTAGAACCATTGTAAATTGTGTCAAAAATGTAAGGGGTTATAAGTCCCTAATTTCTTTTTTTAATACAGATATCTTGTTTTATTTGTGCAAAATTAAATATTTCATATTTGATAGATATATTACAAATACTCTGGGAGAAAGTATTGCTTTAAGAAAACGGTGATGAATCTCAGAATAGTTCATAACAGTGTATACATATAATAAATCAACTAATTTGAGGATTTAGGAGTGCCACTCGAATGCATGCAGCGCATCCAAAGACGCCCTCAAAAAGATGGAGCGATAACAAGATCCCTCATCGGGGCACGGCGCGTATATGCGTGAAATGGCTACTAATGGATAGCCTATATGCAAAACTCATACATCTTAATGCGGAAAGTAAGTCAATAATTAAAAAGAAAAAAGTTCGGCAATCAAGCCGATAATCTCTTTTCCGTTATTTCTTTTGCAAGTCTTCTATCGCGTATATATGAAACTATCAAATATGTTGATATTATTACTATACCGATTATCGATAAAATCCTAAGTGGGGATTCGTGAATTATTGTTACTGTTCCAATTTCAAGTGTAATACTTTCTCCAGATTTTGTTTCCGCATGAACATAAGCTGTATAATTTCCGTTTTGCCATGTGGTAACATCAATTTCAAACTTGATATTGTCCGATTCCATATATAATGATTTATTGTTCCACTCATTATTATGCTGGAAACAAATGTATATGTTTTCTATTACTGTATGGTCGCTGACATTAACTTCCCCTGTGATTTTTCCAATCCCTAAAAATGGGATAAATACTACCGATTCATTAATTGTTGCTGAAACTTGAATGTAAGTTTTCTCATTTGTATATCGTGCTACAAAGTATGGTGTTTCTTCGATTCCGAGATCAGTGTCAATTATCCTTATTTGGATTAGAGTTCCGAATGTGCTGGATTTACTAGTAGTGATCAAATCAATTGAAAATGTGTTTGAAGATGGATTAACTTCTTTTGTTTGGATAACTGAGAGTATATACACCCATTTTGCATAAACTGTAATTTCTGTATTCCTACTATCTCTATCATAGAATGACATCGTTAAAACAAGGTTTATTGGATTAATTGTTGCAGAGTATATTACCGGACTCCATGGTGAATTGTATAGTGTTCTTCCCGTTGTATCTCCAAAATAGCCATCGTATGTTGAGATCTCATATTCCATTTTATTGTGTATGTTTATATCTGATTGCAAAATTGAAACTATCAAAGAATTATTGACACTATTGTATTTTATTGTCGCTTGTTTGGGGACCCATTGGTTGTTCCATTCATAAAGTGTACTTCCGCTTGCATTAATTTGAATTTGATAACTATATCCTTTTGCACTGCCAGTTTCATTATTGAAATCTGTATCAATATATATTTTAAATAAATCAGGTGATGTTGGTGTTAGATTTATAT
>CAZPUN010000002.1:0-10323 GCA_964589775.1 uncultured archaeon | reverse complement strand
ATTTGTTATTGCAGGTATATTAACATACTTCTTTAACGTTATAGATGGAAGTGATGGAGAACTCGCAAGACTGAAATTCATGGCTTCAGAACAGGGTGCACTGATCGATTCCGTCTACGATAGATTCGGAGAGTTCTTCCTCATCTGGGCTATGGCATATGGAACATATATCCAAGGAAAAACAGATACTTTACTGAAACTCATCTCATATGTTAATGTAGATATATCTAACTTTATTGCTAATCAATTTCACTATGGACAGCTATCTCTTTGGTACCTTGCAATGTATACGGCATTCATATTTATGATTATACGGATCGTCGGCTTGCTCACAAAATCGGCGGTTCCGAAAAAGACACACTTTGATATAATAAAAGCTGGAAAACCAAAACGCACAATAAAGCAGAAGATCAAGCAACTATTTTACGTAAATAGAGGCCTTTTAGTATTATTACTATCTATTGGAATGATTTTTAATCAAGTCTATCTCATGTTCTATTATGTGTCTCTGCTTTGTACAGTATCCACAATCAAAGTTGTAAGGGTCCGAGGTAGAATAATAAAACAACACGAACGCGAATTATTTAGAGAGTGAAATACACAATCACTCTCAATTTTATTTTATATATTCAAAGATCACCCAATCACCCGATTCCTTTACCTTTTTGAATCCTTCAAGCGATTGAGCAAACTTTTTTCTAATTAATAAATGCGTAATATGATGCTCTCTGAAAAGTTTTAGCAGCTGTTCCTTATCGAAATGAATATCATCATAGTGGTATGTATAAGCGCCAGAGAAATAAGGGGCTTTTCGTTTCAAAGTATTAGGAGCACATAGTACTACACCATCAATATTAGAAAGAGAACGCAAAAGTTGTTCAAGCTTTGGATCAAGATATTCAACTTTACGAACATACATGATTGATAAGCCTATAGACTGTATCAAAACAAGCCAATACAGAATATTCAAAACAGGTAGTTGGTCAGTTAAATAAATGAATAATAAAGAGGAAGGAGCTACTGAAAATGCGGCATGCTGAAATGATAAGCCCATACGCCACAGAATCACAAGAGATATTGGCACAACGGACCACATAAACAAATACTGCATGGATGATGATAGAGAGAAACTGATGCCGTAATTTAACAAATTAATCAGATAAATGAAAATTATTATGAATACGCTTAGGTTTGAAGGCGAAATTATCAGCCCTTTTAATTCATTATTGGGTAAATGTGGCTTACGATAATACATTTTAATAAATTGTAAGTGTGACTTTAAAATTGTGATGTAGTACCCTTTTGAAACCATAATCGCAAGTACAACACCAATTATAAATTCTATCCAGATTATGGGATTAATAAAGCCTAATATAATAGACGTGAAAAATAAAGTTTGCATACTCATTCTATGCGTCAAGGCAACTAAAGCAACCAATACACTACTAATAAAAGAGAAAGGATATGGAAAGAGATACAACAATACGGAAAGATTGTAAAACCAAATTCCCAATAATCGTGGCGAAAAGGTATGCGAATGATACGTCAAAATAGGCGAAGCCATAATGAGCGGAAATGCAAATGCCACTATATGTATATCAAATATCATTAACGATAAATATGCGAATACAAGCGTAGGTATAAGAGCAAGAAGATTTCCATATTTTAGGATCTGCCGTTCGTTTAATCGAGTTAGTTTTCCGGAGATTGCTGCAGTAAGATAATGGAATAAATTAGGATACCCCACAATACCAAAGCCATCTTCCGGCTTGCGTGTTCTCTGTATGTGATATATAATATCATTACTTCCAGGATATCGGTGCTTTAAATATGGGTACATCTGAAAAGACATACCCATAATAATTGAAAGTACAATTATGATATAATATACAAGGAAATCCATGTATTCTCACCAATCGTTTGAGCCTTATTCCCTGAGTAACTCGATTATCTCACGATACAACTCAGATATGGGAACTGTAAATTGTGATTTTTTAATCATATCGCGTACGGATACAGTATTGTTTTCTATGTCTTTGGGACCAATCGCAATCATGAATTTAGCACCACGCATGTCCGCATATTTTAGAGCTTTACGAAGATTTCGACCCATCAGTTCATATTCTGTAATCAAGCCCAGCGAACGTAACTTTTGCGTAATTTTAAGCGCATGCTCATGGACTTCATCGGTAATTGCAACCACATAGATATCAATACCGCCCAGTTCTTCAGGGATTTGATCTGTTTTTTGTAGAATATCAATGATTCTGTCGACTCCCAAAGATATTCCCGTGGCGCTTGTCTGCACACCGCCAAGTTTCTTAATCAAGTTATCATATCGGCCACCTGCACCAATTGAACCAATTCCCTTGTATTTAGTGTAGGCAACTTCAAAAATTGGTCCGGTATAGTAGTCTAGACCACGTGCGAGAGATAGATCAACTTCAATAAATTCTAGATTTCCCATAAAGTCGAGATAATCCAATAATTGTGCAAGCTCAACTACACCTTCAGTGCCAATCTTAGAAGTCTTCATGATTTCTTCAGTCTGAGGTAAGATCTTTTCGGGCTCGCCACGAAGGTCCAAGAAGCCCATAAGGGTGTCTACCTGCGCTCCGGAAATGCCTCGCTGCTTTAATTCTTGCTTAACGCCATCAATTCCAATTTTATCAAGCTTGTCTATTGCCCTGAAGCACTCGAATGAGAGAGACTCATCAATTCCTGCAAGTTCAATCATACCTTTGAGAATTTTACGATTGTTTAAACGAATCTTAAAGTATTCACCAATAACTGGCTTAAGTGCGTCTATTGCTACGCTAATAACCTCAGCATCTGCAATCATATCTTCAACGCCAATAATGTCTACATCGGCTTGCGTGAACTCACGATATCTACCAGCTTGCGGTTGATCATATCGCCACACCTTACCGATAGCATATCGCTTGAATGGCTTGGGAATCACAGGATTGGTCGCCACGATTCGAGCGAGTGGAACGGTTAAATCAAAACGTAAGCCGACATCACGATCCCCCTTGTCTTTGAACTTGAATGTTTCAGCCTCGATTTCTTCGCCGCCTTTTGCAGATAAGGTTTGCCACATCTCTAATGCCGGACTTTCCAATGGATCATAACCGTAGATACGGAATACTTTTTCAAAATTATCAATGATGAATTTTCTAAATAATGCATCTCTACCTATAAAATCACGCATACCTTTAACCCTATTTAATTTCAAAATAAAATACCTCCAAGTTCAAACTTCCAAGGTACAAGGATATCATTTAAAATACGGTTAATGAACAAACTCACCTTGGTCCATTTTTTACAACTCCAAATTTGACTAAGCCGCTCAAATAAATAAAGGTTTCGATTAAAAAAGATTAGATGGCGATGAGCCCAAGAACTAACATGACAACATATATGCCACCGCCAATTAGCATAATTAAAATGTCGCGAACTACCGAGGATAAGAGAGGTTTATCTCCTTTATTTACAACAACATAAAATATCTTGTTTGAAACCGCCATGAGAGTCGAAAGAACAGCACCAGCAACGGCAATGTTTAGAGAAATTGTTCCGGACCCAAGAAGTACACACATTGTGAATACAACTGCACCAGCAGAGGCAAGACCACCAACCACTGCAGCAAATATAACACCAAAGTCTGCGAATGTATTCTGCATCACGAATGAGAATATCGTAACAAACATAAATAGTGCCGCAAATCTAATTGCGGGACCAAGACTGAATGGAGAACCTAATTTACTGCTATCTACCACAATTGATGCTTTTACCTTCTTACGTTCCATGAATCCGCGATATAATCCGATTAGAAATACAATTACTATAGGCACTAGAAATGCCCGAAACATCGAATGAGTCGGAGTCGGATCTAACATAATAATGATCACTAAATTGCGAAGCATCATAGACATATTGGCAAGAATTACAGACAGTGAAACCCATCGGGGATATTCACGTCCGGTCTTATTATACATCTCGACGATACTGGAAACAGTCGCTTCACTATTGGCAATCCCGCCAAATAGAGCAAAAACCATTAGACCACGAGTCTGATATTTCTTCACTAAAATGTAATTCACAAAACTAATAGTCAGTAGTAAAAGCACGAGATAATATGTTAGTTTTAGATTCAGCGTAAGACCAAATAAAATTACAGATTCAGGTATCAATGGCCATAACATAAATGCCAGAATGCCCAATTGAATTGCACTTGTAAGTTCAGTTCTGGTAATCACAGATGCCATGTATGTCAATTCTTCCTTTATAGATAGAATGAAAGTAACAAAGAATGACAAAGCAATTGCAAGCACCATGAAATGATTCGTACCATTATCTAAACCTACCAGCATACCTAACAGAAATGCAATTGCACTTACCATCGATGTGGTGTACCCAGTCTTCTCTCCAGCATACATTCGTGATAAGAACTGAAACGCAAACAAAAGAACTGCAACTGCCCCACCAAAATAAAGTGCAAAATCAAGACTGCTCACTGAGTAAAGAAAACCCGATAAAGTCCCTAACATACTCGTGAGACCAAATGTTCGCATACCCATTCGTTGCGCCTCAAAATAGCGACTCTTCTGACGCTCAAGACCAATCATCGCGCCCACACCAAATCCAATGACGAACTTTAATATCGCCAAAGGATCTAGCATAAAGTCTGGAGAGATCTGAATCATAATAATAACACCACATCGTAAATTTGTAAGAAATAATTTGGGTCAAAACCATTTATAAAGTTCGTTGTTTAGGAGATATAACGCAATATAAATCAATATCTACAAATAAAAAGAAATAAACAAGTGATCGGAATTCCAATCGAACACGCAAATGGAACAAATGTGTTAATCAGGAGATCCAATATTCTTAATTTAAAAATTCACTTTTGATATAATTGTATCAATATATACATTTCTCGGTCATACATGCGGTATTTTTGATCTGTAATAAAATATCATCGAGTAGAAATCTGAATCTGAAATGATTTATATGACAAATTTAAGTGACATTCTTAAACAACATAACTATTTTCTTTTATTAAAATATAAGTAAAAAGGAAAACTAGGACAAAACAGATTTAATCCAAGCGGGTATATTTAAGAAGCCTACTTAATGGTATGTCTTGATATTCCCCTGTCGGAAGAGATCTTCTAACAGTCATTGGTAATAGTCCTAGTTTAAGTTCCTTTTCAGCTAGCTCAAATAAATCCACATGTTTGTCCTTTATGCTGATAAGAACAGGAGCACCCATACTAATCTGTAATGCACGCGCACCAATAATTCGAGACCTTTCAAATCGTGTAAGGGATTTTGGACCAATGTAAATTCCAGTTTCAAGACGCTCTGGATCTGTTATTTTGGCAGGATCGATCGGACGTGGTGTAAGGTCTAATTGTACTGGCTCGTCATCATCTAATAAGACGCCACGTATTTCTTCCTCTTCAGTTTCATCTTCTTCGACGCTTTTTTTGGGCTTTTGCTTTTGAGTGGGTATGAGTTCTTCCAATTCTTCATCAAAGGGAGGTTGTTCCTCTTCCATATAAACACACCTTAAAATTCAGATTAATTAATCCCTTTTCAACTTATCGAATGAACAATAGTATATAAGGTATTTGATTGACTGAAAATAAAAAATTAAGGGTAGGTTACCCTTTAATCTTCGTCTGGGGGTCTATTTTCTGGGTTGGGTGGCTTTGGACCACCGCCAGCCTTTGCCATGATGACATCATCGATTCTAAGAATCATTTCAGAAGCTTCACTGGCAGATAAAATGGATTGCTGCTTCACAACCATTGGCTCAATGACTCTGCTCTTAGCCATATCAACAACTTTACCCTTGAAGAGATCAATACCATAAGCTTTTGCATTTTCTGCAGAGTGAGCTTTCTTGAGTTCTGCTATAATATCAATGGGCTCAAGACCGGCATTGGATGCTAAAATTGCAGGAATTGTCTCAAGAGCACGTGCGAATGATTCCGCTGCGAGTTGTGAGCGACCTTCAAGGCTGTTAGCATATTTGTATAGTCGAAGAGCAAGTTCAATCTCAGTAGCACCGCCACCATAGACGATCTTTGGCTTCTGTAAGATATTTCGTACGACACTTACAGCGTCATCTAAGGCTCTCTTGACTTCATCTACGACATGCTCGGTTCCACCACGAATCATAATAGTGATAACATCCTTGTTGGGTACACCTTCAATGAAGACCATATTGTCCTCCTGAACCTTTCGCTCTTCAACAACTTTTGCCTTACCAAGATCCTTTGCGGTAATGTTTGTAATGTTCGTGACAATAGTAGCTCCAGTAGCCTTGTGAATGGCTTCAATATCAGATCTCTTTACTCTGCGAACAGCAAGTATACCAGCCTTTGCCAAGAAGTGCTGTGCTAGGTCATCAATACCCTTCTGGCAGAATACAACATTTGCACCAGTCTTTACAATCGCATCAACCATCTCACGAAGCATGCGTTCTTCTTCTTGCATGAAGAGCTGCATCTGAGTCGGGTCAGATATGTTAATCTTGGCGTCAAATTCAGTCTTGGTGATTTCAAGTGGCGCTTCTAAGAGTGCAATCTTCGCGTCTTCTACTTTCTTTGGCATTCCAGCATGAACAACTTCCTTATCGAGAACAAGTCCATGAATTAATTCAGTCTTATCTACAGATGCACCTTCCTTCTTAACAAGACGTACATTGTCCTTCTTAACTTTGTAAGTTCCATCTTCATTCTTCTTTGCAATTTCAAGAACTGCATTTACTACTAGGTCTGCAAGCATTTCCTTATTGGTTGAAACAAATTTGCTGGACATTGAGGTCATTGCTGCATCCTTGAGAATCTTCTTCAGTGTCTTGGTATTCTCAAGATCTACAGGCTCTGCAATCTCTTCAAGAATTTCTGCAGCCTTGCGAGCAGCAGCTCGGTAACCTTCA
Organism: uncultured archaeon; assembly: GCA_964589775.1. Classification (GTDB taxonomy): domain Archaea; phylum Asgardarchaeota; class Thorarchaeia; order Thorarchaeales; family CAZPUN01; genus CAZPUN01. The sequence continues at coordinate 3,368 of CAZPUN010000002.1, read as the reverse complement.
ACAATTACTGTCGGGTGAATCTTCTCATCTAATAGCTTCTCGGCTTCCTTGAGTAATTCACCGGTCAGAACAGCTGAAGTTGTTGTACCATCTCCAACTTCTTGATCTACGGTCTTTGCAACCTCAACCACCATCTTCGCTGCAGGATGGGCAATGTCCATCTCCTTTAATATAGTCGCACCATCGTTAGATACGGTAATGTCTCCAAAACTATCTACTAACATCTTATCCATACCACGAGGACCAAGAGCTGTCTTAATAACATCGCCCACTAAAATCGCAGCCGCAATATTATTTCGCTGAGCGTCTTTTCCACGGGTCCTTTGAGTCCCTTCTTTAAGAATTAGAACCGGAATCTGTTGTGCCATGTGCACCAACTCCTTCTTTTTTTCGTCGATTATTTGCGTACACAAAAATGTACATACACTTCACTTTTTAAATATTTCTTTACGACAAAGCTCCACATATCTCCCAACCCAAAAATATAAGGATTGTGTTACAACGCAATAGTACAAACAAATCCACCCTTTAAAATTTAAAAAAATATAGAGAAATCTGTGACAAGAAGATCGTTCATCCCCTATTTTGGGATATTGCACAATATTAATAAACCAAAATACGAATATAATCAGTAGGTGATAAACATGCCAAGAGGAAATGGACGTCGCGGATTTGGTCGTGGATTCGGAGCAGGAATGGGATATGGTCGCGGATTGGGTCCTAACCCTTACCCATACTGCAGATGGAATCCAAATCTTCCTAGAGGTTGGCGATGGATGGGCTATGGATACTATGGATATGGAGCAGGATATACCGCAGGTTATGTAAGTCCCTATGTAACACCATATTATCCCGGTGCTTCAGTTGTTCCACCGACCCCTACTACAATGCCAATACAGAATCCACAAACAAGCCAGAAAACTCAATAAATATAAAAAAAGATGGGGGAAATCCCATTTAACTTATTTTTGACGCTTTGCAAAGAATTCTGCCATACGGTCGAGACCTTCAACTAAAGTTTCGCGTTCTTCAACAATTGGTGCATAGGAAAGTCTGAGCCAACCTTCCATACCAAAGTCTTTTCCGGGGGCTAGTGCAACTTGATATTCATCGAGTAGATCTGCACACATTTTCTTACTGTCATTGCTATAGTGCGACGCATCAAAGAATACATAAAATCCGCCCTTGGGCTCTAGCACACCAAGGTTCTGAATCTTCTCATTCAGTGTTTTTACAGTATATTCAGCCATGTCCTTATACTTGACGACGCCTTCATCGTAATACTGCTTTACTGATTTCAACGCATCATTGTCATTGAATACACCAGCAAGCGCATTCTGAACCATCGAGTTCGCACACAATACACGAGCTTGCTCAATGTTAGTGACCGCAGCAGTCAATTCAGCATCTGCTATAGAATACGCAATTCGCCAACCGGGAATTCGAAATTCCTTGCTGAGACTCGCCATCCAGATCTCATTTTCACGACGAGGCCTCTGGAAATACTTTGGTATCCCATCAAAGAAGAATGCACGATACGCAACATCAACCACAACCCAGAAGCCATGGTCCTCTGCTAAGTCATTCACTGCATTCATGAGTTCATCGTCGGGAACCTGCCCATCAGGATTACCCGGCGCTGTGATCACAAGCATACGGGTCTTGTCTGTTATCATTTCCTTGAGCTCTTCAATATCAGGCGCAAATTTGTGATCTTTAATCAGCGGCCATTCCTTATAGTGCGCTCCCAACATGAATTCAATCTGGATCTGCCTTGGATAATTCAAATAACTGGGCTGCGTCAATATGATTTCATCGCCCGGATCCGTAACCGCCATCATAAATGCTGCCGTAAGCTCAGTACTCCCAGAACCAGCAAGCAATTCGTTCTCATCTACACCCTTACGCCCAAAAACCTTCTCTTCATAGTTGACTATACCATCCAGAAAATTGGGCTTGCCACGCGTGGGACCATACCGAATCGAGTCAATCCATGAATCGTGATCATTGATAACCTCTAATAATTTCTGCTTCAATACGGGTGGGGTGTCATCCTGAGGCCATCCACCACCAAAATATATCAATGGACGTGGAAAACGCTCAGGATGCGACTTGAACTCACTAACTACATTCATAATCTCACGTATTGCACTGGGATGCTCCTCAGCATATCGTGCCGCATGAGAAATCTTGCCTTTCAAAATCTTTGTCCTCCATTTTCGCTCGGCGCTTGTTCCGTTCTGTTCCTACCAACCTACATATACTATAAAATGTTTTCGTATTATGATTGAGATTAAATTCTTGGGAATAATTTTTTAAATAATTTATATGGAAATACATCCTCTAAAGACATAATACCGAAGTATTGAAAATTGAAAGTATAAATTTTTTAAAAAATACAAAATTTATGAATGATAGTACTATCGCATCAATAATTCACTTATCATTAAAGAATACCGTAATCTGGATTTGGTTATTTTAAGTCTATCACATAATTTGGTACATTTTATAATTATGTTTATAAATTATTTTCAATAGCGGGCATCTATTAAGATTTTCAGTGATATTTTCGATAAATTTTATTACAAGAATCATATTTTAAAAATTTCTAAAAAGTAAAGAATACATGAAATATTATGAATAATAGCCTACACTCGAAAGTGTCTTACGAATTCCTTCCCTTAAGTCTATCTGTGCTTTGAATCCCAAGTCTTTCTCTACAAGAGAGACATCTGCCAGACTATGTCGAATATCTCCAGGTCTCCAGCTTTCATATCGTGGCTCTATTTCTTTGTTAGTTAATTCTGAAAATATTTTAATCAAATCATTTATTGATGTACTTTTTCCTGATGCAATATTATAGGTCTTTCCAATAGCATTGTTAGATGTCGCAGCTAAAATATTTGCACGTACAACATCCTCTACAAAAATAAAATCTCTAGTTTGTGTTCCATCACCATAGATCGTAACATCTTTTCCATTTACAATATTTTGAATGAATGCTGCAATTACACCTTTATATGGAGAATGCTCTTGATGTGGTCCATATACATTAAAATATCTAAGATTTGTAGTCTTTAATCCATATAATTTGTAATAAACATTCATATAGTGTTCACCGGCAATCTTTGTCACTGCATATGGTGATAGTGGTGATAAAGGATCAGATTCTTTTATTGGAAGTTGTTGAAGGTCACCATAAACCGCAGCACTAGATGCAAAAATAACACGCTCAACTGAATTAGAACGCAAACTCGCATTTAATACATTTAGCGTTCCATCAATGTTTACTCTATTTACTGTCTCCGGCATACGAACAGATTCCTCAACACTAGCAATTGCAGCTTCATGAAATACTATTTCAATGT
>CAZPUN010000001.1:0-30917 GCA_964589775.1 uncultured archaeon | reverse complement strand
GTTTATGATGAATTTTTTATAAACGAACCATGGTTTCAGCGCATAAAGAATTTGATCAAGAAAATATATTTATAAAAAATTAAATTTATTGATTTCATATTAATATGATACTAAATGAAAAGAAATGAAAATAAAGATTTTTTTAAAAACATAACAGAATATATAAAAACGAAAATTGGCATATCAATTTGGGAACATTTAGTTTTGAATTTTTTACCAAAATTTACAAATTGTTTATGTATTCGTATCATGGAAAGGTTTTTAAATGTTCTCTATCTTCTTCAACGTGCTATACAGCTACAGTCCTTAAAGAGGGGCTTTATGATGAATGCATACATTGAACGTGTCTTAGAACACCTTAAGGAGAAGAACCCTGCACAGCCCGAATTTCAGCAGGCTGCGAAGGAAGTTCTTGAGTCATTAACTCCAGCTATTGAGAAGCATCCTGAATTCGAAAAGTTCAAGATCCTTGAAAGGATCACTGAACCCGAAAGGGTAGTAATGTTCCGTGTTACATGGGAAGATGACAATCACGAACTGCACGTAAATCGTGGATTTAGAGTTCAGTTCAACAGTGCAATTGGTCCATACAAAGGTGGTCTAAGATTCCATCCAACCGTATATCTTGGTCTTCTTAAATTCCTTGGTTTTGAACAGATCTTCAAGAACTCACTCACCGGACTCCCAATGGGCGGTGGAAAGGGTGGTTCAGATTTTGACCCCCATGGCAAGAGTGATGCAGAAGTAATGAGATTCTGTCAGAGCTTCATGACCGAATTATACCGCCATGTAGGTCCAAACACTGATGTTCCTGCAGGAGACATTGGTGTTGGTGGTCGTGAAATTGGATACCTATTCGGTCAATACAAGAGAATAGTAAACCGATTTGAGGGTGTCTTGACCGGTAAGGGTCTTGAGTGGGGCGGTTCAAGAATCCGTCCAGAGGCAACTGGTTATGGTTTAATCTACTTCCTTGAGAACATGCTCAAAGCAAAGAAGGAAGAGATTAAGGGTAAGACCTTCTTGATTTCCGGTTCTGGAAATGTTGCACAGTACGCCCTTGAAAAATTAATCCAACTTGGCGGTAAGGTTGTAACCCTATCCGACTCAAGTGGTGTAATCTACGATCCTGATGGTATCACCAAGGGTGAGAAATTCGATTTTGTAATGGAACTCAAGCAAGTCCGCCGTGGCAGAATTAAGGAATATGCCGAGAAGTTTGGTGTCGAATACGTACCAAAGGGCAAGCCATGGCAGTTTGAGGGTGACGTCGCATTACCATGTGCAACCCAAAATGAAATCGACGGCAAGGATGCAGAGAAACTCATCAGCAATGGTGTAATTGCAGTTGCCGAAGGTGCAAACATGCCTTCAACCCTTGAGGCAATTGCCAAGTTCCAAGAAGCTGGTGTCCTATTTGGTCCAGCTAAGGCAGCCAACGCTGGTGGTGTAGCTGTTTCCGGTCTTGAAATGTCCCAGAACAGCATCAGATTACAATGGACACGTGAAGAAGTCGATAACAAACTTAAGGAAATCATGACTCACATCTACACTGAGTCCATCCAGACCGCTGAAAAATACGGTCACCCTGGCAACTTATTAGTTGGTGCAAACATCGCTGGCTTCCTTAAGGTTGCCCGTGCAATGATTGCACTTGGTATGCCATAAAAGGAACTTCAGATTCCTTCTTTTTTTCTTTTGTTTTAGAATCACTAAATTTAATATTCAATTTTTATAATATTTGGAGAGAGTGTTAAATTACATTAATTGTATTGCCCGAAACGACTCTGAAAGTTTAAAATAGAATTAAAAAATAGGCAGAACAAAAATTATAGAAAGCAAATTGGCTGAGCATAATGTTCATAGAGGAAGATCCTATCAAGTACAAGACTGAATTTGGAACGGATTTTACGAATCTAATAAAGATATATGAAAAATACATAGGCCAGCCTGTTTGTTCATTTGATAAACTTGGATTAATCGAGGAATTTGAAAAAGAGGCGAAAGTATACTTTACTGAAATTATGGAACGCTTCGGATTAAACCTGATGCAAACAATAGATCTGGAAACTGCAGACCTCTTACATGTAATTCAGGCCTTTTTACCACACGAGATTCCGGAAAATTTGGAAAGGCAAATTTCTCGCTATATCGCGCAAAAATTCACCGGGATGCCATATGATGAAGTAGTTCGGGTTCTCAGACACTGGAAGGATTTTTTGCTGTGTGGTATGCCATTATTCTATGAACTTGCAGCTATAGACTTGCTTACTTATCGTGTATCCCGAGATTCTTTTGAATGGCTTAATGATATTCGCGCTTTAGCGAATCTGGATAGTGCAATAAAATACAATGAGATATTCTTAATCCAAATACTCTATACGCTTTACAAATATGCAAGTGAAAATATCTATCTGGACGATAAAATCAAAAAGGTTCTTGAATTCGCATTTAAACATCCTAGCCCAAATGGTTTGTCAATTAACGACATAATGCCAATATATGGACATGGCAAAAATACCGCCAACAATATAAAAACGATCATCGATGAAATTGTTGTCACGCGTGGAATACTTGTAAACTATTACAAATTAGGGTTCATCCCTACAATATCTCTACAAGACATAAATGGGAAAAATTGCCTTATTTCTGATGGCAGTACTAAAAAAATAAATCTGTATTTATTTCCGGAAGATACCGATATCGAGTTCGAAGAATATGATATTTATCCCACACACGAAATCTGGTTCGCCTCTATGCCCTCCCGCCTTAATAAGGGTCTTCTTTCTTTTACAAATTCCAAAATTAAAGAGCTCACTAAAGTTCTTAATGAAAATATCCTCGTTAGAGAACCTGATGTGATAATCAAAAAGAGTAACCCAGAAAAATTTGATCCGATAGACGCTAAGATAATATCTTCGAGCCAAACCCCAAAGCTCTTCTGGAAATTTAAGAAGGAAATTGCAGAGGAATTAGGAATATCCGTAAGAACACTCGAGATGCGAATTTCAAAATTACTATCCAAAAATGTTCTCATAATATATCCCCGCTTTTATCTAAGAACTTTGCCAGAATCTGTGTCCCTTTTACTTCAAACGGACAAAAAGACTGCAAAATTAGTCTTCTCACTAATCTCCACCGAAAATATCTCAACAGAGGCTTGGTTCGGAAATACTGCCTCCATGATCCGAACCTTACACCATACTGGTGAATCCCTTCCATACGCTGATTTCGTTCTGCGAGAACTTTCAAGAGCCGGTATTCACGCGAAATACACCGTGTCTAACTTACGACAAGAGCGGTATTCTCTGATACTAGATGATATATGGAATGCAAGTAGTTGGAATCACGAGTAATTTCAATCGACTTCATGAAAAAAATTTGAATTTTCCACAGAGCGAAAAACACTCATATCCCTTCTTTTAGGGAAAATGCGAAATATTTTGAGGTATTATTTCTGTATTATTCGATTTTATATATTTATTTTAAAATAAAGAGTGAAAAAAGAGGATATAATTGCTTATTATGTACTTATTGACATATTATGCTTTTTTTCACTAAGAAAAGGAATATCTTTATGAGATTGAATTATTTGCGATGGGTTTATTGCTTCTCGATGTAATAGAGTAACATGTCCTGTGAGTAAAATGGGTCGCACTTGCAGGGCACTCATATGCCATGACATGTCGGGAAAAATATCCGGCACTAGACGGTCCCGCCGGCCTTTTATTGTGGGTCGAAAATGGGATGCAATTTGATTTGTATAAAACGGTGGGACTGTCGTGCCCTCTCATTTTGGGCGTGCCGGCATTCTCCCCTAGCGCACGGGAAAATTTTCCTGACTTGTCTTGGAAAAAATATGCGGGTGGTGTTTGCGGGTGGTATCCCTAGCACACGGTTTTCACCTTTTTTCAAAGGTGATGATGAAAAAAATATGGAAACGCTTTGAGCATATAGATGAGACACAGGATCAGGTATTGAAGTATCTGGTCAAACTAAGTAGAAATACAATATTTGGAAGACGGCATGATATTGGATCTGTAAGAACTTTTGACGATCTTGTAAATCGTACTCCACTTACGGATTATTCATATTACACGCCGTATATTGATGCTATTAAGCATGGGCTATCCAACGCTCTATCTATGGATCCTCCTTTTTACTGGATCGAGACATCTGGGACTACCGGAGAGCCAAAGTTATTCCCGCTGAATCATGCAGCTATGGAAGCGTATTCGCAGGCGGTTAGGCGTGGGATTGTTTCATTTGCTGCAGAGTCCAAAGAGCATGCACGTATCATTGATGGGAAGATTTTAGCCTACGGTGCTGCATCGAATATGGGAACTGTTGCAGGATACAATGTTGGGTTCATTAGTGGAGTTCTTCGAGAATTTTACACCAATCGCTTCTTCAAAAAGAAGATGATACCCAGCATTAAGATTCTTAACATTGAGAATTATGAGGAGCGAATGTTAAGAGCAGCGGCAGCAGTTATCAATGAGAATGTCACAATTGTTTCAGGTGTTGCGCCATTTGTACTTTCCCTAATGAAGGCGATTGCGAACAATGATTCAGATTTTTTGAATATGATTACTTCAGCAAAGGTTCGTGAGAAATTCAAGAAGCTGTTTGAAAAGTATGGTCATTTATATCCGAAGGATATCTGGGAAAATCTGCAGATGTTTGCCCATTCTGGAGTTCAGATTGCGCCGTACAAGCCTGTGATTCGCAAGCTATTGGGTGATGTTGTTCTTAAGGACATGTACTTTGGCACTGAAGGTGGGTATGCAATTAATATTGATTCTAGCGTCGAAGGGACTCATCTCAATATTGATCTGTATCATTTCCAGTTTGTTCAAAAGGACTCTGAGGGTTTTGAAAAGGAACGCTATTCTGCAGCAGATGTTCGCAAGGGTTTCATATACGAACTTATTGTATCTACACCGATGGGTCTATTCTCGTATGAAGTTGGCGATTTAGTTATGGTTCTCAAAACAGACCCTCTGATGGTTCAGGTAGTTGGTCGCAGCAAGCATACTATAAATCTAGCTGGTGAAAAACTTACAGAGCATCAAGTCATAAAAGCATTAGATGAAGTATCTGAAAAGCTTGGGGCGGAAATTGAGGATTTTACATTCATAGGCGATGTAATCGATGGCGAAGCAGTACATATTCTGGGTGTGGAATTCAAAAAGCCTACAGACTTGGACAGTTTTATCGATGAATTTGATAAATCACTGCGTAGCATAAATGAGATCTATGATGTACTTCGAACCACTAGGACGTTGCTAAAACCACGTCTGGTAGTCTTTCCAAAGGGTAGTTTCAAGAACTATATGAAAATGCGAATTTTGAACGGTTCTCCGGCAGGACAAATGAAACCTGCACACATGAATACATCGATCAAGCTTCTGAATGAGCTAGAAAATCCAGAATCTGCCTACGAGCAAATAGGTTCATCATGAAGGCGAGAATGGCGAGTTTCACAATCCAACAATAGACATGTTTGGCGAGAGACATAGGAGGAGCGTTGGAGGAAAATAAGATGACTGAACTAAATAAATCTACGATTAATAAGAATAAATATGTAAGAGTGGACATATACGATTGGCTACTTAGGAATCTTGGCACTGACGATAAGCAAATTGATCTTTCAGATTTGTATTTCTTTGAGAATTTAGTTTCCAATATATTTTACGATAATTCATGGGATGACGATTTCGAAATTCCCGTACGAGATACACTCAAATGGCTAATTAAGATGAATAATTTCGCGCCGTACAAAGTAATGAATGTGAATGTAATTTCATTAAAGCCTAGTCTTATTGTTGAATTTATCTTCTCGATGGACATCACGGTTCTAAATCCTATGTTCAGCGATAAGAAAATCATAGATAAGAGTGGAATTTCACCAATTGAACTCCTAATTTCTACAGCACTGATTTATGCTACCCAAGAGAACCTAAAGCGATATTATGAGATATTACCGGCAGGAATTAGATATCTTCCTAATGGGCATATTTTCTCATTTGTAATTGTAGGTCCGGATCCGACTGGAAAACCATTTTCCCAGGTCATGCTTGATTTTGCTAGATTGATCAATCTTCTCTCTGAAGTATATGAAGGCATTCTTGAATATATCGAAGATCGTCTCACAGAGGACCACAATTTTAGTCAATTTGAGGTTTCGCCTGTGAATTCAGAGGAGATCTGGGCTTGTCTTAGTTGTGTATCCAATGAAATTCCACTAATGAGCTCTGGTCTATGCAGATTCTGTGAGCCATACGACCGAGATGAATTGAGAAAACAAGCAATTACGATGTCCCTGGAATTTCTAAAAGATACTGGTTTAGTTCTATCGGACCGCAATTATGACTCTATTGATGAAATGCTTGAAGACATTCTATCTCAGATTGAAGTTCAATTGAATATAACTCGTGCATGGATTGACCGCATCAAACAGCACATTAGGAGGTAATCTGATGATGGAACTGCTCATGGGAGAATATGCGAATATGTCTGAAGCAAGAAATGAGATGGAAATGTTTTCCGGAGCTCTCGAGCATGAATCCATCAAGAGTAATTTGATTTATCTAATAGAAACTCGAGGGACTCTAAAAGGGAACATTCTCAGACTACATTGTAATACTATTGAAGCTTCGGAACTGATCAATAAAGATGTATTCTTATCATACGGGATCTTAATCAAGAATGGTGTTTCAGGCGGTATTTCGATAATTGGTGAGCATCAGTTCCTGAGATTGATTAATGCAGGGCTAATCCCACTTCAGCTGTATAATAAGATTATGAATCGCATTATGGAAAGTATATCCGATTTGAATTACATTCCCGTGAGCGGCGTTATACCTCGTAGTGCTAATGTATTATTTCTTATTTATCGCATTTTACATACACTCGAGAATGTTTCGAAATTCGGTCTTGAGGATTATATGTTTCAGCTTGTTAATTCAGGAATGTTATCCATGCACGATAGCTACTTGCAGATTACGAAAGCGGGGCTAAGGTATCTATCATATTTCAGAACGAGTTATCTCTATGCCGACTCAACAGCCTTGCTTGACTTTTTGATTAAGCGAATGAATATTGTTGGGAGGTGCGTATAATGGAAAATAGTGTTCAAGTTACGGAATTAAAGCGTGTGAAGGGTGTAGGTCCAGCTCTGGCAGCTAAGTTGGCATCTAAGTGGATCACATCTGCGGAGATTCTTGCAGTTCAAAATCCTACTGAACTTGCAGACAAGGTGGGTATTGGAGTTACAATTGCAGAAAACATAGTAAAGCAGGCGAGGGCACTGATTGGTTATGATTTCATGTCTGGATTTGAGGCTGAAGAGTTCTTAACCAAGCGATTGGGATATCTAACGACAGGTATTCCGACCATAGACGAAGCTTTAGGCGGCAAAGGATTCGAAACAAAGTCGATTGTTGAATTTTATGGTCCCGCGCGTTCAGGAAAGACCAACTGGTGCAGTCAACTTGCTGTCACGGTCCAATTACCAAAGGAGAAGGGGGGTCTAGACGGCCGCGTTATCTGGCTGGATACCGAGCGTACCTACAAGCCTCAGATCATTCGAAGGATTGCTGAGAGATTTGGAATTGAGCCAGATACTGCAGTGGGCAATATTACATACGCAATGGTTTTGAATTCGAAGCACATGCTCGATTTATTAGAGCGTGTGTCAGACCTTGCTCAACGAAATAATGTGAAGTTACTTGTGATAGATAGCTTTACTGGACTTTTCCGTAGCGAGTTTTCAACTCTGGACCAATTAAGAACTCGTCAAGCAGCTATGAATCATGCTCTTAGAAACTTACTTCAGATGTCTATTGCTACAGATATGCTGGTTGTCATTACAAATCAAGTCATGGCGAAGATTTCGGTTGTGGGTGGCTATGACAATGCTCCTGTGGGCGGTCATATAGTTGCTCATGCATCTACGTATCGAATTTACTTGGGTCTCGGAAACACTGGCAAGCACCCGGGAGAGAGGATTTTCCGATTGAAAGATGCTGCAGGTCTTCCGGAATTTGAAGTGAAGTACTATATCACAGAACACGGCTTGATGAATTCTACACAAAGAAAGGAACTCGAGGCTCAAAAGGCTCTGGAGGCAGAGATCAAAGCCGCGAAGAAAGATAAGGAGGCTGCTTAGATGTATCGTGTTGCAATATGCCCGAGTTGTAATACCGTCGTATATTCCGAAGTTGAATATCCTACACAACCGTTTGATTGCCCATTCTGCGGTGAACTTGTTGATTTTGATGTTCCGAGCATGACTGCAACACTGCCAGATGATGTTGTCGAAAAAGTAAGAATTCTTCAGGATGAAATTGGAATTTCAAAACATGGTCTTTCCAGACTTCATGGGCGTAAGCGTAGATTGTTCGAGATTTTGCAGGACCTGTCAAAACACGATAATCCTATTTCTATAGAAAAATTAAGGCAGGCTACTAGCGAAGCGGAGTTGAAATGGGACTGGGTACGAAGACAAGAGGGCATACTTGAAAATTTTGGTATTGACCCTCGTGATTTAGGGGAGGTTGATATAGCATGACCATACTATCCCTATTCAGGGCACCGGAGAAAGTTCAAGCAATAAATCCCGAAACTGCAGTATCAATGGCTAATGGATATTTCGAACGAAATGCAATTCCATACTTTCTGACTCTTGACGATGATGTTTTAAGAGTTGTAATTGTGGTAGAATGGAACCCAGGAGAACATACGCCACATGCTAAGCTTCCGGAACTCCTTGCAAAGATTCAAGCCACTCGTGAATTAAAAGGAACAGTGACTCCCAAGGAATCATGGAGCGGAGCCGCATTTTATATGCATTTCAAGGCAAAAAAGCCTGAAAATTTCGTTGCGAAGGAATTGATTGATCTTGCGCATGAAATGGCTAAGACTTATTATAAACGTGCAGCAGCAATTGAGACCGGCTTTTGGAATTATGCTCGTCGATTTTGTTATTCTCCGGAATTAGTAGACCGTTCTGTGTATGAAATGAATCAGAATTCGATTCGTGCCGGAATGGTGGTTCGTCAGTTTCTCGATATGGTTGATAGTTACTTTACAGTCAAAATTGAGCAATTGACAGATGATGGCCCATTGATTTCTCGAGACAACTGGAAGCATCTCAAATTATTTGAAGATATAAAGAGGAGGAAGTAGATTGTCAGATACTGCAGTATTGCCTTCTGTATCATTTGATTCAGTCTTTCCGCATGAGTATCGTCCGAGAGCATATCAAAAGGAAATTATTGAATATGTTCAGAAGATCTTCGAATCTAAGCGGATTGGATTTTTAAATGCTCCATGTGGTACGGGTAAGACTATTAGTGCGCTTGTTGGATATTTTCTTGCAAAGGGATTACATGGTCGAGATAATGTACTTGTCGTGTTAACACGTACAAAATCTCAGGCACTGATATTTGAGAAGGAAATAAAAGCGATTATGCGGTCTTCGGGAGTTAATATTCCAGTTGCTATTTTATTGTCCAAGCAAGAGATGTGCCCTCTACTCGAACCTAAGAAAGAAAAAATTAGTTATGCCGAGTTTCTGAAAAAGTGTTTGCTAATTTCCTCAAGTGGACATTGTCCGTACCATAATACGTCTGTTAAAAATGGCGAACCGTCACAAGTAGCCAAAGATGTAATTGAAATTATGCTAAACGATCAAGAATTTTCGCCTTCTGAGGTTTATGCACGTTCTGTAGAACAGAGATTGTGTCCTTATGATATCACCCAATTTATGGCAAAGGGTGCGAGAGTAATTATCGCCTCCTATAACTATTTATTGGATCACAAGATTCAAAATTATTTCATAAAAGGACTAGACATTGATATTGGAAACATTTCTCTTATAATTGATGAGGCTCACAATCTTCCCGAAGTTGTACGGAATTTGAATTCAACTTCTATTACACTTAAAGATATTGAACAGGCAATTGAAGAAGGCAAGAGCCTTGGTATTGATATGACAGATTTAGTGGCCCTATATCAATTTCTACAAGAGACTGGCGAACGCAAGCTTCGTGGCAAAACCGAAGACGATAAAGTCCAAGTTGAATTGTGGGAAATCATACCTCGGTTCATAAAGGAGGAGAGTTTACGGAAACTAATAGAATCTGGAAGCTCATTCGAGCGCAAGAAGTTTGAGGAAGGTTCTTTTGTTGTTAGTAAGCTTGTTGAAGTCAGCCAATTTTATCTGAGTGTACTCTCACACGTTGATTCATCACACATAATTGTTGTTCAGTGGTATCGTAAACGAGAACGAATTCCTAAGCTTACATTAATGGGTCTTGATTCCGCTGAGTATATCTCACCATTATTAACCTCGGTAGATTCCGCTTTGTTAATGTCTGGAACCTTTGATCCCTTGAACTACTATTCAGACGTTCTTGGCGTTCCGATGGCAGTTAAGATGAGTTTTCCAAGTCCATATTCTTCACGAAATCGGCTGTTGCTTGTAGATCCTGAATTGTCTATGAATTATAACATGCGAACTGAATCTCTATGGGAGTCTTATGCCGAACGCATCGCATTAATAGTTCGAAATTTACCGAGAAACAAGTCTGTCCTTGTGTCATATCCGAGTTACAAAATCAAAGATAATATCGAGCGATATTTGGTTAAGAAGGTCCATCGTAGAATATTAAGTGAGAAGCGGGGTGCAAAGTTAGAAGACTTGAAGGCGGAACTTGCTCGTGGTAAGCCTGTAATTGTGTCTGCAGTTGCGGGTGGAAAATGGACCGAAGGTGTTGAATTCAGAATAAATGGTGAAAGTGCTATTAGTTCAATTATCATTGCTGGTATTCCATTTCCACTTCTTGATGAAATAAATGAGAAGTTGAAAGAATTCTATGATGCTCGATTCCATAATGGGTTTGCATATGCAATATTTGTGCCAGCCCTTAAGAAGTTGTTCCAAGTTAGCGGGCGTCTCATTCGCTCTGAAAAAGATCGAGGTGTTGTTATAGTACTCGATAAGCGATTAAAGACCTATCGTGAATTTCTGCCAAAGACTTGGAAACAAGAAATTTGGGCTTACGAAAGTGCTCAAGAGCTCGTTGATGCGTTGAAATACTTTTTCAGGAGGAGACCATAGTGTTAGCAAGTCAAATCTATTACAAGGTTCATGAAGACGGTGTGCTGATTCTGATAAAAGACGGCATGTTTAAAGCGATAACAGGCTTTCGTATCGGTTTAATTCCAGTTGGTATTGAAGTTTCACTTGCTAGAGCACTTTCAGTATTGTATTCCTATAAAATTAGATTTCATATTCTGTTAAAGGATGCAAAGGAGCCTGGACAGACAAGGAATTCCATCGCCATTTACTTTTTAGTAGAAGCACAGCAAAAACAAGGAGTGTTTTTCAAAAGAAATGAAGAACAGGTACTTCAAAAGGTAGTCGAATTCAAGGCGATAGCCGGTAGCGTATTAAAATCAGTACTTCATCATGTGAAACTTGTAGATCTGACTTCTGAGGATCTGAAAAAATTAGTTGCGAGAGTAACGGGGGAATCTGAATGAATTGGGTTGTAATAGGTAGTATATTATTAATTGGGATATTCACACTAAGTCTATTCCTATGGGGTGAGAGAGAACATACGGAACAGACGCCTATAAGACCTAAGGTGCGTGTTCACCTGATAAAAATCCCTGCAATATTGCGTGACGAAGAGATCATGCATACTCTATCCAGTTATGGTCTGGAGCGTCCCGATATGCTTCATGAGTTTAAGCTTGTACTGAGTTCAGAAGATGGTTCAATAATTAGGATTTCCCCAGATACCATCGCAACTTCTCTTGAGCCAAACATGATTGAAGATGTGTATAAATCATTAAGAGATGATGCTGAAGCGATACGTCTGGGGAGGAGATGATATGGCAAAAAAGGCGAGAACGTACTTTGGACCACGTCCCGAAGTTGATCCTATTGAACGAATGTCCAAGCGTCCTAAAATAGAACAAGAGTCGGACACCGCGTACATCACAATATGGGAGCGACGTAGTCCAATCGGAGGCACGTACGTTAAAAAGTTAGGAATGATGAGTATAATGTGGAGCTTTGGTGTAATAATCGGAATAAACATGTCATTAGAGCTGCTAGGTGCTTTCTTACTTGGTATTGTATTAACTACAAGTATGGAGGCTGCTAGCTACTTTATTCATTCGTATCAGATAAGTAATTCAGATTATGCACCAATTTCCAATTCATTTAGTCGAACAGAAAATTTTGCGAAAATTGGAGATGAATTTGTTGCAGGGCTAATAATAAAAGAAGTGCCTTTGAGCCTATTTGGCCGAATGGAAACTCTGTTAGAGTCACTTGTAAATTCTGATATCAATTTCCAATATTCGCTCTCATTGTGTCCGGTAGATTTTGATGATGTGCTAAAATCCTCAAATCTAACTGAGTTTGTATCTGAAAATTGGTCTGAAATGAGTTCTGGATTGCAGCAGGCAACAATTGGTAAAATGGCCGGATTCTGGAATGTCTCAATTACGATGATCATCTCGGCTCCAGACGAAATCAAATTGGAGGCCTCATTGCACGTAATTCGAAATTCTGTACGGGCCAGCATCCCGGGTGCAAAATTACGTGAGATGAACCTCCAGAACCTATATTCTTCCTCCCTCCTCTCGCAACCCCCTACTTTTGTCGCTACTGGAGCCGAGATCACCCGGGCTATTTTCGATATTAAGCCGGTATTACTCGGCAAGGTACAATTTCGAGTCCCGGGTGAATTTATTCTTCCCACAGGATTACAGTACGATATTAAGATTGGTCGTATAATCGATACGGAAACCCAAAATGAAGTTGAGGATGCAGGATTCAAAAGAGATATGGTGCCAAAGGGCATAGCAATCGTAGGTGGAATTCATGATGAGCGAATGAAAACAACTTTTAGAGTGCTTAAGGGTCTTTCTGAGCGAGGTATTAATTTCATATTCATAACTGGAGACTCGAATTATAGAAAATTGCTCCGTTTAATTGATAATTTAGTTATTTTGAGATTGGGCAGAGATTTCATATTAAATCCTGTAGACCCGGAAGGATTGCCCTCTAATCTCTATGGGAGCCTTTTGCGAAGTATTCTAACAACTGCAGCGTATAAAGCTGGAGTTCCCACTCCCGAATTTGATATGGCTTTAATGGATGTTCTTTCGGATGGAAGTTCAACGATTGAAGATCTTCTCGATAAATATGAATCTGTTTCGACTGGAATGGACCGTGCTTCAGAGGAATTATACAGGTTCGTTATGTCTTTGAAAATAGGTGAGGGCGCAGAATCTTTCTACGGTGTGCAAAATTGTTCCATATCTGATTTGATCTCCCATGGTCCTGTAATAATTGAATATAATCTACAATCTCCTACGCTACGTTTCATGGCAAGTTCTCTAATCGCAACCAAGCTTTTGGCATATAACGGCGATATATCCGCTCTGGGTTTCTCATCTGCTGCACTAATGTTTAGTATGCCTGCACGCGGGCTCATTTCAGAATATGAGGATAATATCTGGAAAGGGCTCCAAAAAGGATTGTCAAAGAAAAAAATTGGCATATTACTTTCGACGGACTCTCCCACTGACCTGCCATATTCTATGTATAACAATTTGGCAATTTCAATCTCGCATAGAGTGACGTCGAGCTCAGATGTTTCTACAGTTGCAGATCGCATGGGTCTTTCTGCCCTATCTCATGGACTATATAGCAAGAATCGATATGGTAGTCGCGAAACAACCTACTTGCGTACATTAGATTATGGCGAGGCTCTATATATTGTAGAGGGAGTTTCCACTGGATTTCCTATCAAAATTAATTACAAGTTTGAAAGCAAACTCGAAGATGTCTCAGAGTCTGAAATAAAAGCACGATTGGGCGATTTGCGTCCCGAATTAAGTATGCGAATCTTTAGACCTGCCTCTACAACCCTCGAGAAGGACTTTGGTGGTAAAGCATTACTGGCTGCAATGATCTTGAAGCTACTGACGAATTATGAAGTCTTGAGTCAGGAAGGGATTGTTAGTGCATTATCAAAGAAAGCCGAACGCGATGAAATAGTTCGTATTGTAAAAGGGCTTGCAGAACATGGATATCTAACCCAAGTTAGCGAAGGCTATGGTGGATTCAAAGTAGCGTCTTATACAATCACTGAGCGTGGTCGAATGAATCTTGAAATGTTTGAAGATGGGCATGGTGAGGTGGAACTAAAATGAGCGTTCAAGCAGCAAAAGAACCAGAAGTACCACTCCCAGATTGGGTGAATGACCTATTAGAGCAGTGGGGAATCCGTCTAAGGAAAATACAGCAGGAAGCAATTTTAAAAGGTCTATTAGATGGCGAAAGCATACTTGTATCGAGCCCCAGCGGGTCTGGAAAAACATTGATTGGCGAATTGGCCCTGCTATCTTCTGCACGCTTGGGCAAGAAAGCCTTGTATCTCGTTCCACTAAGGGCACTTGCAGCTGAGAAGTTTCATGCATTATCAGAAAAGTTCAAGGCATTAGGTTATACTGTAGCAGTCTCCAGTGGAGATTTTGACCATGATCCCGGTATGCTTGCTGCAGCCGATATAATTGTAACAACCTACGAAAAATTCGATTCGATATTACGCTCAAAAGTAAGTTGGATTTTGGATATTCAAACGGTCGTAATTGATGAAATTCAGATGATGGGTGACCCCATTCGTGGGCCTCGAATTGAAGGAGCCATCATGCGATTCAAGAGGATTATTCCGGACGCTCAAATAGTTGGACTTACAGCTACAATAGCAAACCCGGTTGAACTTGCGGATTGGTTAGGTTGTAATCTTGTAGAATCTACAGAACGGCCTGTCCCATTAAAGCCGTTTGTATCTCTTGTTGAGAATAAGCGTGAAGCAGTTCTGAAAATCACTATGAGCACAATTCATAGTGGCGGTCAAGTGATGGTTTTTACAAGCACTCGTAGAAGTGTTGAAAGTGAAGGTACCGAACTTGCTGAATACGTTGGCAAACATCTATCACGAAAGGAAAAGGAAGCTATTCGCCAACGCCTGACACAAATACGCGCACAAGGTATTCGGATATCTGCAAAATTAGAGAATTTGCTCATTAATGGTGTCGGTATTCATCATGCAGGATTATCGTGGTCTTCGCGAAAGATTGTGGAAGATCTATTCAGAGATGGTTTGATATTTGTTATATGCTGTACAACATCGTTAAGTGCAGGTATTAACACGCCAGCTCGCACTGTGATTTTGAGAGACGTTAAAATGTTCTCTACAGATGAAAGTAATGAAGTAGAAACAAATTATATGGACGCTAATACTGTACATCAGATTCTCGGTCGTGCCGGGCGACCCGGATTCGATGATATTGGCTATGGTATCATACTTGCTGGAAATCCCGATGAGCAAAATGAAGTTTTGCAACGCTATTTCATACCGTCAGGATCTGAACTTGTACCGAAATATGAACCAATTATATCCGCCTTTGGAAATTACTCGAGCCTCTTGGAACAAACACTTGTTACAATTTACGAACTAAATGACCCTACTCTAGAACAGATTGAAGAGTTCATAAATTCAAGTTTCTGGAGCTATCAGCATAGCAGCGAACTTGGAATTAAATCTATTCGTCTTGGGCATATTGATGCTATTACGGCAATTGAAATGATTGCTGCACCTGACGATATTTCCGAAGCCGAAGAACTAATTTCCTATGTCCAATTAAGACGGGTAACTGATAGAACAATAGATGGCTTGATTGATTATGCGGGTTCTACGTACACCTGTAGTTATTCAGATATTTCAGGTCCAAAATGCTCGTGCAGTGCTTTTAGAAGTGGTCGTAAGAAACTATGCGTCCATCTAATAGCGCTTGGTCTTAAAATTATGGCAGATTCTCCCGGACATGGTAATGGGATTATTCCTCTTGCACTTGGAAAGTTTAGTGTGATCGATACATTAATTCGAAGCAAACTTATTGTTCAAAAAGAGAATCGCTATATGCCAACAGAAATTGGGCGGCGCATCGTACAGTTGTATTTGAAGATAGAAACAGCTCAGAATATTCGTGCGTCTTTGTTTAGCATTGAAAATATAGCAGATATATTACATGTTCTTGAAATGGCGATTTCTACAGAATCACTGAGAGAGTTACCCGAAGAATTTTCCTCAGCCTTGAACCAAATCGTAATCGAACGTAAGTCGTTCTGGGATATTTCTGAAAGATTTGAGAATTACACCGGCGATTTCATGACGCTATTCTCCACGGCGAGATGGTTAATTCATTGCATTTCGCAAATAGCATCTTCTGAAGGTTATGTCGATATTGGTAGAGCTGCAACAGAAATTGAAACCATTTTGGCTCCATTCCATGATGCAGCTGAATTTTCTATCACTGAGGAGGTGAAGAAAGATGCATAGTGTAGAAATTGAAAGGGTTCCGGAAATCGGAACAATAGACTATATGTCTCTATTTGAGGGGCTAATTAGAGATGGATTTAATGTTCATGAGACTGAAAAAGAGAATTGCTATTATCTATGGCGAATATCACCCACAAGGGACAGTTCCGGATTTATTGCTAAAGTAATCATTATCGGTATTGTGTCTTCGAAGACGGAATTGATGGAAGTTTATAGTGAAGTTCTACAACAAATCAATGAGTTCAAGTCGATACCTCCTCAGGAACGAGCTGCGTTAGTTGACGGAGTCTCACATGTACGAATGAATCATTTCTGGATATCGACTCAATTATCGCTCTATGGTACTAGTGAATTGGCGTGGACTGTAACGCCATTGATCGTTATAATGGACGAACGAATTGTCGTAGATATTCCTGATGAGATCAAGGAAATTAGCGTGCTGCATACAAATCTGGACGAGTTTATACGAAGAGATTCTAGTATTGATACAAAATCGCTTAATTTTAAGAAAAAATGGGCTGTATGGCGAAAATCGCGAAAATTAGGTCATTACTCTATGTTCACACTGCCCGGCTTCGGTATAATGACTATGCTTAGTACGATCATACCGAGTTTAAGTTCTGGAATAATGATCGGCATGGCTGGAATCATCGCTTCCATGCTTATGCTGGTGGAATCTGTACGTCTATTCTCTATCTTTCAGAACGAATTGTATGAGCAAATTCAATATGTTCCCGCGGTAATACACAAGGTTGTAACTCCCCCATCAGAAACGGAACGCACTGAAATCGATATAAAATATGAAAAACTCACGAAATATGTCTCAGATAAGGTAAATGAAGCCATAGAGCTATTTGATAAGAAAAAGTATAATCCCAGTGCATTAATAATTCTCGAAGTTCTCGAAACCATTGCAAGAGAATTGAACCCTGAAATAAAAGGTGATGAAGATCCAATTATCGATGGTATTCTGAACATTTTCACCTCTGCTGGCATGGGACTTGATGAATCTTATGAAACTGAGTTTATACGTGCAGTAAATACACTCAGACAGGCAGAAATATCCAAACTATTCCCATTCGAAGTCATTTCTCCATATGTCATAATTGCTCGAATGTTGATGTGGCTCGGACTGATTGATGAGACCATGAAAAATAAGATTTTTGACGTTGTAAATAAACCGGCTCTAGAATCCTTAGTAGAAGACTTGACTCGAAAGATAAAATCCGAGGAAGAAGATGATTCACCACTTGCAAAAGAGGAAACTGGCGAACTTAAAGTAGCCGAGTTGGAACTCCCGGAAGCTGTGGAAAAAGAGGACGCACCATCTGAAGAACCATCGGAGCCCATATCGAAGCCAGTCAAGGAGGTTGAAATGCCCATAACGGATTCTATTGATGACTTTGAAAGCGATACAGACCTTCCCATTACCGACATAGATTCAGTAATTGAAGAAATTATTGGAAAGGATGAAGAGACCACTGTAAAGGAGGGTGGGCACTAAATGGATATTTTACTTGATCCTGTAATATTGGATGTGTTATTGGCATCATTGTTTTTCATGCCAGTTGCAGTTCTTATCGCATCGCTCATACGCGGAATTCTAATACTGTCTGGAAAGCGTAGAGTATTTACCGGCTGGGTTAGAAATAAATTATATGTTGCCCTTCTATATTTGACGCTTCCTGGCTTAGTTTTGATATTTATATTCAGGAGAATCTTTCTGGCTCTATTTCGAGTCAAAGTTGTAAAATCACATTGGGTCTTCACATATGGTGAACCAACTCCTACGTTTGAAGTTGAAACGCCTCGTAGTGTAATTCAGGCATTTCTAGTTCTATTTTCCGTCTTCTATTTCGGAACAATTATAATGTTGGAATTCTTTAATTTTGGTCTAATACTATCATTTCCATTAAAGATTGTACTGGTCTATCTGGCCTTTTCAATTTGGTTTAATTTATCAATTACTAGTGGAGATGTATTGATTTTCACTGAGATTTTGAAAAACTACCCCCGAACGGCAATTGTAGAATTTATTGTTCTTGTTGCCGTGATTTCATTATCCATTATGTATCTTGGAGGGATGTTAGCATGAGAAAGCAATTCGTATTGTTATTTCTTTTCGCGATCATGTTCATATCAACTATAGGCGGAACACCTGCAACTTATCCTATTGAAAACGATGGGCAAATAAAAATAAACACTATATCAACTGAAAAAGTAATGCAATTTACAGGCGAATCAGAGGATATTCCTGACATTCTAATTGTGTTTTCTAACTCTACAAATATATTGCCTGCAGTTGATAACTGGCTTAGTGCCTGCAATGATTTTGGTTTTCATACCAGTAGTGTTTCTGTATCTTCCTTGGATTTGAATTTATCTCAATATGATTTAATAATAATTGATGCATCTGTTTCAGGTAGCACTGGCTCAGAAGATTCGAAAGTTGTGTGGAGAGAACTCAGAGATGCTCGAGTTCCATTTTTAATGACTGGACATGCATTTCTTCTCTTAGATGATCTTGTTCATTTCTCCTCAGATGATTTCGGCGAATTTACAAATGTTGTTCTAAATGTTACTGAGGCTGCTGAAAAGGTTTTTAGTGTTCCATATTCGTTTTCACAAGTGAACTTGCAAAATACTGTGCCAGTTCCCTTGATTAAATATAATGAATCATTGCGGCTTGGAGTACCCCTACTTAACTCTGAGAATTATACCGGTGCGGTTTATATTCAGCGAGAAGGTATTGAGGCAATATGGTCTGCAATTGAAAATCCCTCCAAGGTGTCTCAAATCGGAATGGAATCCTTGTTTGATGAAATTGCGTATTTAATATCTGATAAGCAAGATAAATTGGAGTATATTTATCAATTACAACACGAGGGAAATGACACTGGTGGCTGGAGTTGGAATCACATACCTACATTACTTGCCGCTTATGAGATCGTCGATGGCCTTTATGCACTAAACAAGTCTGACCTATTATCCCAGATTAACAATACAGTCAAAAAGTTATTGGACTCATGGATGTATGAAAACGACTCTGAGACGCTATTTAGACCGGACCAAACTAAAGAGCCAGATTATACCTCAACCTCAATGGCACTTATACTAATTAGCGAACTAGGTATTTCTGAGTTTAATGTCACATCTATTGCCCATACAATCGCAAGTTCGCAAACGGATAGAGGCGGGTTTGTTGCAAGACCCGGCTCAACCCTTGATAGAGTACATGAAACCTATCTTGCCTTGCGTGCTCTTGAACTTTCAAACAAGCTTGATTTAATCAATACTACAGCAGCAATTGAATTTCTCAAAGGGCAGCAACATACTGCTGATGAAAATGGTATTTCCGAAATGATAGGTGGAATTGCACCATATTATGGTAGTGATGAATCATCTACGGTAAGCTCTTATGAATGCGTTTACTCACTTGATATTCTAAATAGCAAAGATGTACTAGATATACAGTTATTACGAAACTGGATATTAAACAATGCATCAGTAAACGATGGGTCTTTCTATTCAGTACCCCCATACCAAATTGGCCCAATAACGATCACTGAATCGCCAAGTTTTGTGAAAGGAACTGTAGCAGCGTTAGGAGCTCTTGCACTGACCGGTGGGGTTCCTTCCGAAATACATGGCAATTCATCTGCATGGCTATCACAACAGCAATTATCTTCTGGCGGTTTTAATATTCCAGGCATTGCGTATAGCAAAATTGGGACATCGAAAATCTTTGCGGATCTGATTCGTCCTAGTCTTCAAGCGAATATCACCACAATTGATTATGATGCTTTAGTCGATTTTGGAATGAGCACATATTTAGAAAATGTCGGATTCGACAAGTTTTCGAACACTCTTGATACACTCTTCTGGACCTCAGCATTTGCTAATACTATTCTGGAATATTATGATAGAAATATTCTATCTTCCAATTTGGGTTCATTTATTGAATCTGTTTGTGATAGTAATTACTTTGTGGTTCATGTTCCTGATTCTTACTTGCCAAATCCAATTGAATATTATAGTACAAATCTGGACCTCGACTCTATATGGGTCGAATGGTTTGCTGTACATTCAGTGATTGCATATGGTGGATTCCAAAAAGTCATGTCTGAGGCTGAACAAGATCAGTTTGTAGAAACCATTACATCCATGCAAATTTTGGACGGAGAAAATGCAGGGGCATTTCGACAATCCCGAGATACTGGCAGTATAACCGGATTCCAATATACTGTGGCAGCTACAGACCTGCTCTGGAGCATGGGTAAATTAAATGAAATAGCAAATAGGCAATTGCTAGAAGCTTATTTGCTCAATAATTTTAATGCTGCTAAATTTGATACGGAATTTACCTATCCGTATTCTATGTTCGAACTAGCTCCGACATACTTTGGCACTCTCGCTTATCGTGACCTAAATTTATTAAACAAAACACTTGCGGATACTATTCGTAATTATGTGCTTTCAAAGGTTAATTGGAGTGATCTTGGCTCGACATATTATGCAGTGGAGACTCTAGGCTTGCTCCAAGATGCTGGATTCATTATTCTAAGCGATTACGTCAATTTCACTATAGTTAGAACATTAATAGAGTCTCAGACCAATAATCGTGGATTATATTATCAAAATAATACACTTACTCCACAATATACTGAAATGATTTATCGTCTGCATACTCGCCTTAATGATTGGTTCACAAAGCAGCAGCCAATGGCGTTTGGGCTTTCAGTTAGTGGTCCTAGTACAACATCGCTCGGAAGCAGTATTTCCCTAGACTTGGATATGTATTCGATCTCTGGTGATTCCGTCCCATCAATAGTCACATTACAAATTGATTCGTTTGGAAATAGAACAATAACGGATTTTGCTCCAAATGGTACCATAACAATTTCTATTCCTTCAAATTCATCTGCACTGGGCGATAATATGATTAAGATTAAAGCATGGTCTAATGGCTCTCAAACTCCTGCTGCTGTGACTCATGATATTTATGTTTCTGGAGCTATCGATGGTGTTGTTTCTCTTGATTCTGACGAATATCCTCACGACTATCCAATAACAGGTCATGTTGAGTTTAATCTCACTACTGGAGCTCCTATTAATGATACCACAGTAAAAATTGCAGTGTATAATTCAACATATTACACCATGCGAACATATTATCATGTGAATAGTCCATTTGAGTTCTCGGTCAATTTTGATTTATCGGTTGGTAACTATACGTTTGAACTGACAATTTCGCATCAAGATTGTACGGATTATATCTATAATTCTGATATTTCGATTTTTGAACCTATTCTGACAGAATTAAGTAATAGCGTAAATGCAACTGGGCATGTGAACGAACCATTGAACATATCTGGTTATCTGACATACGAAAATGGTACTGCAATAGATAATGATAATGTCACACTGACTGTAAAAAGTGGTTCTACAATCATCTTTACGAATACTAAATTGACTAATAATGGCTGGGCGAACTTTACATGGACTCCAAACTGCACAGGCGAATTTGAGATCATACTTGAATATGCCGGGAATGGTCATGTTCTTGGTTGTAGCAATTCTTCCACGTCTATAATATACAAACTGAGCTATGTGTCTATTCAAACTGATGGTTCAGTATCCGCAGGTGAGAATGTTACAACCCTCTTTCATTTATATGATGAATTCAATGCAGGTATTGCTAACGCATCTCTGAAAATTACACTTTCTTATGGTACTACTTATCATACATACTTCCGAATAACGAATGCAAGCGGATTTGCAATTTTAATTTGGAATTTAGACATAGCGACTGATGTTCAAATATCGGTTGAATATTCTGGATCCTCAGACCATACATTATATTCATCGCACAATAGCACGAATGTTAGAACGATTAGTGATGTCAAGCTTGATATAATCTCCTTAGATATTAGTTATCCAAACGTTGAGCTGTTAATTCTTGTACATGCTACAGGAACCGATGTTAGTACATTATCGGGTCAGGCAATTAGTTTAAGAATCTTCGACTCTAACGGCACGCAAATAATATTTCAAACTCTATACTTAAATAGCACAAATTATGCATCGCTGTCTTGGATCCCATCTAACATTGGCGATTATCAGATAAATGTCTCATATACTGGTGATTTATATCACTATTCCAGTAATTCTTCACGGCTCGTCTATATTCGCCATCAGACCTTCTTGGCAGCGTATTATAATGAGACACTTGTGCTAGGAAATAATCTATCACTCTCCGTGAGAATCTATGATGCTGGAAATATGTCTTTGAATAACTGTAGAATTAAATTTGAAGTTCTTTTAAACGATACTGTTATTCATGTAACTTTCGCAAACAGTTCTGAGGGCGTTGTACAGTTCTCATGGATGCCTGAAAACCGTGGTGCATATACGATTCGAATTTCTTATGCAGGAAATAGTACTTATGCTCCTTCAGAATATCTTGGAAAATTAGACGTTTTCGAATCAGTGTCAATTTCATACGAAATTCTTGGTAGTTTGACAGCAGGACATCAATTCACAATAAACGCTACTGTAAGAGGAACATCTGGTCCAATCAATTTGGGACATATTCTTGTCTCACTCAAACATAGCGGATACATTGTATCTGGATTTGGTATTACAAATGCTTCAGGAGTTGTGTTGATTAATATTAGAGTTAATTACGCTGCAACATACACCCTTAACATAACCTTAGATGATAGATTTACGATACACAACCAGTTGATTGATACAATAGACATAACTCAGATTGTGCAAATAACAATAATAGATCCAGTAAGCGAACTGTCTTTTGGTAGTACACTGATCGTTAAATTTACCTTGGAAAACGAAACTACTGGTGCCCTAATTGGTGAATATGTTGTGGTGAAAATACTAAATTCTACAGGGGCTATCGTATTTCAAAGTACTTATATTACGGAGCAGGTTACCTCATTTAGTTGGAAACCTTCATATGTAGATCTATATACGGTCGAGCTATATTATGCCGGAAAGAAGTATTTCTCCAGTACGACCTCGCTTATGACAGTTGCAGTAAAAGGAGATGCCCATATTGAAGTTCATTTTTCGACTCCAGTTCTAGTCGGGCATTTGCAGGAAATCCGGGTGGTGTTGATTGATAACTCGAATGGAACATTAATTTATGCAAACATCACCGTAGAGATATATCGTAATAATTCAAAGATTTACTCACTGATACTACCATCAAATGATACATTTCTATACACGTTTAATGAGAAAGGAATTTACGAAATACATGCTATGTATAATGGGTCAATCCTATATGCTTCTACTGAGACCGTAGTTAATTTAGAGGCGGATATTAAGGCAATTATATCAATAACTTTGGATTCACCCGTGTACTTGACAAATGATATTTACATACAAGGTGTACTAAAAGATGAAAATGGAAATACAATTACCGGAGTAAACATTAGCTTTGATTTGCTCTCTCCTGCGTATCTACCGCTGCAACACAAAACAAACATCACATACGTAAATGGAACCGTTGCAATATATTTCACACCTACAATGATTGGCTTGTTGAAAGTTCGAGCATACATAACTCCAGGGCAATTTTACATAGGCGAAGATGCAATTCAAGACGTTGTTGTGAAGACGAAAACTGCATGGGACCTTAAGCTACAGGATTCTGTGCCTTTACTGCTGGACTCTGTCAATTTCACCGTTTTCCTCTATGATGCACTAAATCAGTCGCTTGATAGTATTTCTGCATACATTGGAATATACGATCCTGCCGGAAATGAGATATATGGATCCGTTTGGACATCATGGTCTAAATTCACTACTAATACAACGGGCGTGCTATTCTCATTTATTCCGCAGTCAGTCGGAAAATATATTGTAAAATTAAAAGTATATTCGGGAGATTATTGGGATGCAAACCAGTCTGAATTTGCATTTGATGTGTATTCGTGCGTATTCATAACTTTAAACATTCCGGAACGCGTTCCAGTAAATGAGACATTCCTAATTTCAGGGATTGCTCGAGATGCTGCAGGAAATGGTCTCGGGGGTCTATTGCTTTCGGGAAGAATCTTTGACGAACATAATACGAAAATATTCCAATGGACTATGATAACTTCAACTGATGGTACATTTTCTAAAGCAGTGAATCTGACAGAATTAGAGACATATCTGGTTTCAATTAGATTCTATGGATACCTGCTATATCTTCCGACAAGTGAAAACAAAAGCATTGATGCAGTTCTTGGCACTCATATTTCAGTCCAATTGCCCGAGAACCAAATTTATGCTGGTGATAATGTTTCAATATTGATTCGATTGGAAGATACAAATGGGGCATCACTAGAAGGATTCATGATCAAGTTTTCAATGGTATTAAATGATACTCAGATTATGTCAATATCAACTGCAATTTCAAATGGCAGCTATAAAGAACTATATATCCTTTTTGAGCATTCTGGAAATTACAGTGTATCTGTAGAATTTCCCGGCACAACACATTATTTAGAGTCTTCACTCAATTTCTCAATCATAGTATATTCCTCAGCATATCTAAACATTGGAGTCAATTCTACAATTTATCTTGAGAATACTACAATTCCAATTACGCTTGTAGACGACTATAATAACCCGATTTCTAATGCGACCATAACTTATCGGTTAGTGGGAAATATTTCTGTGGATTCCGAAGTTCAGACTGATGACTTTGGTAAAGCATACATATTGCTTCCAATAACTGAAGTTGGAAATTATGTGCTTACTCTAAATTATTCCGGTGCTGTAAAAATCCGTGGAGTATATGTATCTTTGAATTTGACAGTGTTATCCCATGTGCATGTACGCCTAAATCTTGTGCATATTAAAGTATTAGATTATTGTACGGTATTCTTATTCCTTCACGATGATCTTAATCGTACATTGAACGATTTCACAATTGCTCTCTCGTTATACAATCCTAAAGGACGAGAAATATATGGCAGTGCGTTTTCCACAATTACGATTCTATCCGTACCTGCAGGCGGCCTTAACATTACTTGGTTTGCATCTCTTGCCGGTCGATACCAATTGGTTGTCCGCTATGATGGAAGTACCTTCTATCCTGCCATCGATAATAGCAGCGAGATTTTGGTATTGTATCGTTCATACTGGACTGGCAAAACCATTCTAAACTCCACACAAGGACAAAATCTTGCATTGACATATCATCTATACCGTGAAGATAATTCAACAATTAGTAATGCAGACGTAAATGTTCTAATTTATAGAAACTCACAAATATATAGCCAGATAAATGCCACAACTGATTTCTCCGGAATTCTAATCTTAAATGTGGAGATCACAAGCTGGGGCAACTATACAATTATTCTTGAATATTCTGGAAATTCTGAGATATTTGCTTCTGCCTTTAGAACACAAATATATTCGGTGATCTCTCCCGAACTTGAAGTAAAATTGCCAGAAGATGCTATTCTAGTCGGTATAGAAACCAATATTACGATTCATCTTTTGTATAATGAGCGATATGTGGATGGTGTATTCAATGTCACAATAAAGGTAATGCGTGGAGGACAAACTGTACTTGTAAATAAGGGATTAATTTTTGGAATGCATGGATACACATTTGTGTGGATTCCTGAAGAGATCGGTGAATATAATATTCTGGTACAGGTTTCCGGAAACGAATATGTTAGTGGAGTCCAGGAAACTTATACACTTTATGTCCGTGGGTCCAATACCGCCCAGTCATTAATTACGGTAAATGGCGACTTTATATCTTTCTTAATGGTTGGTATAATTCTTGCGGTTGGATTCGTGGGAGAGCGTGCCTTTTACAATAGAGACTTATTAAAATATCCATGGTCAAGGGAGGACAGCAAATGAGTACAGAGATAAGGACAGGCGTGCCTACAATAGATCATATTCTTTCTGATATGTCTGAGCCTCTTATTGTACATTCGTATGGGCCCGCACAAACTGGGAAAACTACACTTGCAATGCAAGCAATTCTTTCAGCGCAAGCAGGTAGTAAATGTTTATGGGTTGATACCGACCTAAAATTCGATATCAGACGCTTGAAGCAGGTAGCAAGTCACATGAACGCCAATCGTATTAAATTAGATTTCATTACAGCTGTAGAACCAGAAGATGTACTGAGATCAATTGACATTGGAGCAACATATGATTTTATTGTTATAGATACTATTACTTCACCTTTTAGAACGCCTATCCCTGAAGAGGAATTTAGGCTAAAATCGATATTGTACGAACAAGTTCTACCGAAACTTGGTATGCTGAGACTTCATGGAACTTCCGTGTGGCTAATCAATCAATCATTTACAATAGATGGGCGAATTATTGCTGTGGAAGGGAAAGTCATATCGCGATTCAGTAACCTTGAACTTATTCATAGGCGAGATGGCGATGATTTGTATCTGGAGGCACGAAAAGGCGAGAATATTGAAAATATACCTACAAGCATAGACTCGGGGATTATTGTAGAGAAGCCAACTGGCGTCATGCTTGAATTATTGAGGTGATAATATGTTTGGAATAAAATTAAGAAAAATTATTCTCGTATTTACAATAATCTTACTGGCATCACAATTATTAAAGATCATATCTTTTATGTTGAGCATTTCCCTAATTATCATATCCGGGGATATTATCCCATATGTGGTATTACTGTTAGGTTATACTATTGCGATGACGGTATTACCTGCTTCCGGTAGCTTGTCGAAATTTTCAAAATTAATAACGAGTATGAAATGGATAGGCGGTCTGTATCTCGCATTTCTGACGGTTCTAGTTGCCATGAGATTCGGCTCTATTATAGCTATTCCTGCAGTGTTGTTATTGTGGCTTGTAAAAGAAGATAAGATCGTTCCATTTGTGATTAATGGTGTTCATCTTAAGAACACTTCAGTAAATGATTTTTATATTTACGGACAAACCGAAAATGGAATTATGATAACTTACAATGGAAAAATACAGGAAATTCGTGCGTTTGCTCTAAATGGGCGTCAGCTGGCAATTCCTACACTTATGCAACTAGAATTTTATGGAAATTTAGTCATATTGTATTCTCAAGGAAAATGGTATGCAATTCTATCAGGTCCCGCTAAATATTTGGACACCGATAGCATTAAACTTGAACAATATAGTGAAAGTATAGGCATATCTGCACAGAAGATTAAAGACCCATTACTGATACTTGGTCTGATATTATTCAAATCATTAAACTTAGTAGACGAAGATGTCTTAGCAGGGATCAAACCTATTGTGTCCGATTTTCCATGGGCGTTTCTTGATACAACATCTCAGATTATTCCGGAGGATTTCATAATTTCAAATTATAGTTCTGAAAACCAACGGGATAAAGAAATCGCTCATGTGGACAAAATGGCACGACTGATTGCTAAATCCTTGGATCTCAGCTTCAGGGATTTTTATGAACTTTATATTGCAAGCGATTACCCGCCACCAATTCTAAATAAGAAGCACAAAGAGGTCATTGACCGTTATCGTTCTCTTGTCCGAGCTGTTAGTTCATATGTGCTAATAGGCTTAAATACAAAACTAACTTTGGAGCATCGCAGAGAAAACCCCATTTTATCCATGCTTTTCAATAAGCTTAATCCAGAAAAAATTCTAAGCATAGATGAGATAAGTAAAATAATTTTCACCAATAGCACTGAGAGTGATTTCAAAGATGTTACGGTAATTGATGATGATCTCAGGGTTCGTCAGGAGGTTTAGAAATGTCTTCAGAAGCGAGTGAGTTTCTTATATCAACAGGTATTCGCAAATTAGATGAAATATTAGGTGGGGGCTTCTCAGTTCCTGGACTTGTAGAAATCTGGGGTGGACCCGGCACTGGAAAAACGCTCTTTGCTCATCTTATTACCGCAGTAAATATCAGAACGCATACCATTTTCTGGCTAGATACAGAACGAACATTTCGAATAGAGTTGCTCAAGCGGTGGATACCTGCAGATAATCTTAGAAATCTAAAATATGCTCTCGTACCTACTCTTGATACCCTCTTATATTATCTCGAAAAAATCCAAAATTATGAAAGTCAGAACATCTTGATTATTGTAGATACTTTAACTGGACTTGCTCGCTCGGAATTACCTAATCTACCTCAAAGGAATCGAATGATCATGGCAATCTTGAGACGCTTAAAATCCATAGCGGCAATAAAGCAGGCAATAGTGCTGCTTACAAACCAGATAATTTCAAATTTAGTATCGGACATACCCGCTGGAGGAAATCTTCTTAGACAACAGGTCAAATATGCTTTGGGATTTAAAAAATCGGAAGACACACTGGGAATATCAATAGACTCCACATCATTTTTTGCTAAATATATTAAACAAATTCAAATAAACTTCTCACAACTACTGGGAGTTGAGCAAGCTTGGGTGTAACGGGCTGGAACATTTTCAAGCCAAAAGAAGTGCCTCTTGAATCTCTAAATGGGTCTATAATCGGTATTGATACATATTACCTCATAAAACGATACGTGGCTCGCAAGAATCTTTCCGTTCAATATTCTATTATGTCCGGGCTGCTCTATTTTGTTTTGAACCTCTTGGAAATTGGAGCTCTACCCATATTTGTGTATGACGGAATCACTCCTGAACACAAGAGAGGACAGATACATAAAAGATATTTCTTCAACCATGATGAACTTACTGAATTATATCGTAAAACTGGAACTCTGGAGAATCCACAAATCGATTTTGACTATATGATAAACCGTACCAAACAACTGCTAACCGCACTCGGAATACAATTCATCACAGCTTCTGAAGAAGCCGATAATTTACTTGCAGGCTTGTCAATAAGTGGTCAGATAAATTATGTATTCAGTTCAGATAGAGACTTTCTTGCTTATGGTGTGTTTTCCTTGATTACTCATATCGATCTTCAAAATAAAGTCTATCATCTACTGAACTTGGACACCATACTAAGTCAATTCGATATTTCTCTCGACCAACTAAGAGACCTTGCTATATTGTGCGGAAATGACTATTTCTCCGGAATTAAAGGTATTGGTCCTAAAAATGGAATTTCTCTCCTTAAACAATATGGAGATTTATGGACAGTTCTCGTAAAATTGAATATTCGTCCCACCAGAGAAATGTTAAAAGCACGAAAAAGGTACGAGAGGACAGAACGACGAAAAATCCCATTATTGAAGGTGTCTCCTAAAGAATCACAATTGCGAAATTTATTATCGGATATTATGAAACCAAAAAGGATTGAAAATGCAATCTCAAGACTTAATAAAACACTTCAAAAGCAAACCTATCAAACATGTATTGACTTTTAATTTTCGCTAACATGAATTTAGTTCGAATTACGTAGAATATCATCTGGCATAAATCTAAAATTTATTTTTCAAATTGTTTAAATACGTCCAAATCTATAATTAGATGTGGTGAGTGAGCGTATGGCGAGAACAAAGATCGAGAAGGTTTTTGTGGACCGCGAGGCGGCTATGAAGTATTTAGAAGATGAATTAAAATCACGTATGGGCGATGCAGTTGAGCGCGCCATACGCATCACGCAAGCCCCGGGAACCGGAAAAACCCGATTTTTGCAAGAATTCATCAAGAAGGTTGAGCGAGAGAAAAAGGGAGTGGGGTTATATATAAACAGTCCGGAGATTGAGCGATGGATTAATGAGGGCATTGAGAAGTTTCAGAAGATGCTGCGTCGTGTGACTCTAGCACCGGTCATAGAAGAATTAGCTGGGACATTTGATCTGGTTTCCGAGTACGCAGCGAAATCCTTGATTAAAAAGTACAATTTAGAGGAATATGGTCCCTACATAGAACTACAAGAGATATTTAATAGTTATGATACATTTCCTATGACCTTAAACGATTTTTGCGCTACTATTCCTAGGTCTTTAAGATTACCCATTATCGTAGTCTTTGATGAGATTCAGGCGACCATCGGTAAGATGACAGACCAGTTCAAAAACAATAAAGGGCAAGGACTATTTAGGAATATAATCGAGTTAGTCTCAGACCTCATCAAAATTCCTAATGTCTTAGTTGTGCTTTCTGGAACGAATTACAAGATCATGCATTTTCTAGGGAGTATTGGTTCTCCGCTTCGAGGTAAGGCTATTGAGTACAAATTAGACCCATTGGGTTTAGAGTATGTGGGCGAGTTTTACGACCGGGTATTTGGCAAGCCTAAGGACAAGGTTGAAGAGGATTTGAGGGATTGGTTGATGTTGAACAGCAATGGAGTTCCACGTACGATGTTCTGGATGGCTATGGAACTGGACAATCGAGGCGGGCCGGCATGGGTTAAGAGGGTTGGGATTAACCAAGCTATTGCGGAGTTAGACAAGGCCGTGTTAGACATTGTTGAGAACGAGGTAGAAGATGCGATTAATGACCTATTGAGTTTTAGCAATGGTGAGGCAGTTCTGAAATGGTTCGCATATAC